>JBJMGC010000001.1:0-36286 GCA_045808105.1 Acidobacteriaceae bacterium
CACCGTGATCTCGTGTCCCTGACTGCGCAAGCCGGCAATCGCGTCCGGTGCCACACCGTTCTCGATCGAGACCTTGCAGCCGACGAACTCCAAGCGCCGGAATCGTGCCGCCTCCAGTGCCGCTTGGATATCCATGTGAAAGTCGGCGATATTCGAGACGAATTGCGCGTGTGCCTGCGCCTGATTGAATCCACCCATGATGCCGAAGGCGATCCGATGATCGCCTTTTTGCATAAAGGCCGGAATGATTGTGTGTAGCGGACGGGTGCGCGGCCGCAACGTATTCGGCCGTCCCGCTTTCAACGTAAAACCTTCCGCCCGATTCTGCAGTACAAATCCCGTTCCCTTCGCTACCAGCCCGCTTCCGAAAGCACCAGCATTGCTTTGTATCAGCGAGACCTGGTTGCCCTGGTGATCCACCACTGCGAGATAGGTCGTGTCGCTCGATAAGCGCGCAAGCTGCTGCGTCAAATCCGACTGCAATACGTTGCACCGCGCCTGGTCGGTGATTGTCGCCGCGCGCTTTGCCGCAAGCTGTTTCGAGATCAGTTGCTCTACCGGAATATGCGAGACCAGTGGATCACCGATGTAATGCTGCAGATCCGCATACGCCAGCTTCTGCGCTTCGATCTCGACGTGCAGCGCCCTTTGGCTATTGTGTCCCCATTGTGCGATAGGGAACTGTTCCATGATGTTCAGCATTGACAGCGCGGCGATGCCTTGCCCATTCGGCGGCATCTCCCACACCGTCCATCCGTGATACGTGGTGCTCACCGGGTCCACCCACTCCGGCTGAAACTCAGCGAGATCATTCGCCTCGAGAAATCCATGCTGCTCACGCGAAAGCTTCAGCACTGCATTCGCGGTCCGGCCTTTGTAGAAACCATCACGTCCATCCGCGCCAATCCGCCGCAGCGTCGCCGCCAGCTCCGGATTGCGAAAGAGCTGCCCAACCGCCGGCGCGTTTCCATGGGGTAGAAACACCTCCGCAAATCCGAGACTCTTCGCAAAGGGAACTCCGTATGTAGCCCAATTCTCAGCATCCGTCTCCGGTACGACGACACCGTTCTCGGCGAGTGCCGCTGCAGGCGCCACGTCGTCCGCCATCGGCAGCTTGCCAAAGTGCCGCTGCAGGGCATCCCATCCCGCTACCACGCCCGGGACAGTCACGGAATAAATCCCAGCTTCCGGGATTTCGTTCACGATGCCTTTCGCCTTCAGGGCCTCGATGCTCATGCCCTTCGGCGCCCATCCGCTTGCGTTCAGGCCATAGAGTTTCTTCGTCTTCGCGTCGTACACGATCGCAAACAGATCGCCGCCCAGGCCGTTCATCATCGGCTCAATCACGCCCAGTGCCGCATTCGCCGCAATGGCCGCATCCACCGCGTTTCCGCCGCGTGCCAGGATCGCGGCGCCTGCCTGTGACGCGACTGCCTGGCTGGTTGCAACAATCCCGTATTGCGTCATCACCATCGAGCGCGACTGCTCGCGCGCGGGATCGTTTTGAGCTGAGCCTAAGTAACTGACATTCGTGACAACCATAATTCCGCAGAGCAGCTTTTTCAGTCGCAACATAGATGGGGTTCAAGTATGGGGAGGAAAGTCAGCGAAAGCAACACCGCACATCGTCGCTGCGTTATGGCCGAACATCAACCGGCATTCCAACCGGAATCAGTCGCCATGCCTCTTCGATCTCAGGATTCGTGACCGCAACACATCCATCTGTCCAGTCCACATCGTGCTGAAGTGGACCCAGCCACGCGAATTGCTTTTCCACACCGTGAATCATGATCGCGCCTCCCGGATCAATTCCAGCATGATGCGCCCGCAGACTATCGGAAGCATTCGGATACGAGATTTGAAGGGCAAGGTGGAATCGGCTTGCCGCATTTTTCGAGTCGATAAAATATTGGCCCTCGGGCGTCTTGTGATCTCCGCGAGCATCTTTCGCGCCCTCGCTTCTGCCGAGCGCAACCTTGTATGACTTGATGGGGCGACCGTTCGACATCAACATCATCAAATGCGTGGATTTCGCATGAGGATTTTATCCGCGTGGCTAGCGATTGGCTGTGTCGCCGAAGAGCATCCCTCAGTGGCAAGACCGGCGATGACAACCATTAGAGCCCCACACTACAGTCTCATCGACTCTTCACTTTCCTTTAGGGCGCCTTCACGGAATTGTTCGCACGATCATCATCCGGTAGCACGTGATCGGGATCAACCAGCACAGAAGCAATCGCCTTCTTGCTGTCCGGCGTCCACGCATACGTCCTCTTCGACATCCACGTCTCCACCGGCAGCATCACCCGTGTTTTCGTGCCATCCGTAAACGTCGCTTCGACCGTTGTCGGCAGCACCAGCTGCGCACGATTGCTGATCGTCACCGTCGCGCCTTCAATCTTGTCCGCCGCCACGTCGTACTTCCAGTTGTTCAAGTACCATCCATGCCAGAACCAGCTCAGGTCCTCGCCGCCCTCGCTCTCGATCTCGCGGAAAAAATCCGACGGCGACGGATGCTTGAACGCCCAGTCGCGAATGTACTTCCGAAATGCCCAGTCGAAACGCTCCGGCCCCAAAATCTGTTCGCGCAACAGCACCATGCCGTACGCGCCCTTGAAGTAGCTCACCGGATGCCCCAACGCCCACCCATACGAATCGGCGGGCGCCATCAGCGTTGCAGCATCGGGATTATCCAGCACCTTCAGAATCGTGTCCGGCGGCTCGCCACCAGCCGAATATTCCGAGTCGCGCTTTGGCCCATACTTGCCGCCCACATACGTCGCCGACTCATCGATATCGATGAAGGTGTTAAAGCCCTCGTCCATAAAGGCATTGCGCCGCTCATTGGAGCCCACGATCATCGGGAACCAACTGTGTCCGATCTCGTGTGCCGTTACCCAGAACAGAAACGAGCCCTTGTCCGGAATGCCGTCGAACACCACTCCCGGATATTCCATCCCCGTTGAAAATCCCGCCACACTGACGGCCACGGGCCACGGGTACGGGAACCACTGCTTCGAAAAATGCTCGACCGTGTCCTTCACATACTCGGTTGACTTGTCCCAAGCATCCGCGCCCACGCTCTCTGGTGGATATACGCTCATCGCCAGTGCCTTCTTCCCATCCGGAAGATTGATGCGCGCCGCGTCCCACACAAACGTCGGTGACGCGCTCCACACCACATCGCGTGTGTGATCCATGTGAAAGCGCCACGTCAGCGTGCCATCCTGCTTCGGTCGGCTCGCCGGCTCACTCACCTCCGCCGGGTTGCGGATGTACATCGTCGCATCGCTGTTGCGCGCTTGGGCCAGCCGGTCCATCTGCGCCCTGGTCAGCACCTCTTTGGGATTTACGAGCTCGCCCGATCCCGCAACGATCATGTTCGATGGCACCGTGACCGAGTAGTCGAAGTTCCCGTATTCCAGATAAAACTCGCTCCCCAGATAGGGCAGGGTGTCCCATCCGCGCAAATCGTCATACACGCACATCCGCGGATACCACTGCGCGATGTCGTAAATGTCGCCCTGCTTCGACATGCCCCACGATGTCCGGCCACCCCACTCGCCGGGAATCTCGTAGTGGTACTCGAAATGGATCTTCACCTGCCCGCCATGCGGCTTCAGCGGCTGCGCCAGCCGGATCTGCATCCGTGAATCGTTCACCAGATAGTCCGCTTTCACCGTCTGCTTGCCCTGCTCGACGGCTACCGAATCGAAGACGAACCCGTCTGTCGTTGTCCTTTCAGGAGTGGCAGTGCCTGACGTAGTCGTTGTCGCGTTTCTCCGCCTGCGCAGCAAGCCGCCGATCAGAATCTGCGCACGCGAGTCCGCGCGATAGATGTTCTGATCCAGCTGCACCCATACACTGGGCAGCACATCTGGGCTGTTGTTCGTGTAGGTGATCACCTCGGTCGCATGAATCAGCTTGTTCGCCGGCTCCAGCGTCGCGTGCAATTCGTAGTCCGCCTCGTTCTGCCAATACTTTGGCCCCGGCGCGCCATTGCTGGACCGGTAGGCATTCACCGGAGAAGGCAAGCTGAGAGGAGCGAACGTAAGCCGTGGGTCGTAATCCGGAACACCGCTCAAGGCTGAATTACCCGAACCGCTCAGGGCTGCATGACCACCGGTCGAGGTAGCGCCAGATGCGTTCTGTGCAATAGCAGGGAAGCGGGAGATCGCCAAAAACATCAACATCAGGAGCAGGGAAGCACAGCGGGAAAAGCAGGCAGGCACAGGACCTCTTCCATTCGCAAGAAATTGTTATGGCTTATCGCTCATTGTTAACTATACGAAGCATCGTCGCCGATCCCAATCAGGGGCTCGCCCGTCTCGAAGCCTGCGCTGACGGCAGAAACCATCATGCTCGGCAATTCAGCCGTCACCTTGCCCGGCCCATGGAAGTTCGCGCCCGGCGACTCGCCGTGGCAGAACGGTGCGCCGCTCTGGGCGCAGCCAGGTTTCGACGACGCAAGCTGGGCAACCATGGATCTCGCGCCCAAGGCCGGCTCCGTCGATCCAGGCTACGGCACCCCCGGTTTCGTGCGGCTGGACGGCGCGCGGCTATCCCAATCTTCAGGGTTATGCCTGGTATCGCCTGCGCGTGCATGTCACGGATCCCGGCCAGCCGCTCCGGCTCAAAATGCCCATTGATGTCGATGACGCCTATCAGCTTTATGCTGATGGCCACTACATCGGCGTGTTTGGCAATTTCTCGACCGAGAGGGTTGCGGCGTACGCCGCCCCGGTCCTTTTCCTTCTCTCTGCCGGTAGCGAGCCTTCGATGTCGAGTTCCTGACCGTTAAGATAAGGCGGGAGATGGCCGGCGCCGCAAGCGACATCCATCCTTCGTCGCGCATTGTCACGCTCGAGCCGGAGATCGTCTGACCTTCCTCACGATGGCGTCGTTGAAGCCATGAATTCTGCCAGCGAACTCTTCGGTTTTGATCGATCCCGGGTCATCAGCAATCAGCCCGCCGCACTTATCGCGCAGCAGGCCCAGGCCTTCGGGCAACATGACGACTCACAGTGCTCAGCATCGAATTCACGTGCGCGCCCAGCGAAGCCACCGACGAAGCGCTCGCGGCTGTCTGACGCGCACGCGCAGATCAGTCATCCATCCTGCACGGTATGCTCCGACGAGTTACCATTCCCAGTTCAGCGAAAACGTTCTTCAGCGAACTGTGCAGGTCAATAATGGCAGACAACAATCAGCGTCCCGTCGAACCCACCATTGTCCGCGACTTCTCCGGCAGGCTCAGCTATGCCGGCTATCTCTCGCTCGAAGGCCTCCTCGCGCAGCAGCGACCGCTCTCGCAGCCGCCGCATCACGACGAGATGCTCTTCATTATCCAGCATCAGGTTGCTGAGCTCTGGATCAAGCTCATCCTGCACGAGCTCTCAGCCGCCATCGAGCACATCCGTCACGATCGCATCCCGCCCACGCTCAAAGTCCTTTCCCGCGTCAAGCTCATCCAGATGCAGCTCTTCGACCAATGGGCCGTGCTTGAAACTCTCACCCCGTCCGAGTACATGGAATTCCGCGGCGTTCTCGGTAACGCCTCCGGCTTCCAGTCCTATCAATACCGCAAACTCGAATTCCTTCTCGGCAATAAGAATGCGGAGAGCATCCAGGTCTTCGCGCACGATCACGCTGTCCACCAAGATCTCCTCCGCGCTCTCAACTCGCCTAGTCTCTACGACGAGTTCCTCCGCTACCTCGCCCGCCGTGGCTACCATATCCCGCAGGAATGCGTTGAGCGAGACTGGTCCACGCCCTACATCCGCAACGAGGCCCTCGTCGACATCTTCCGCGAAATTTATCGCAATGCGAAGCAGCACTGGGAGGCATACGAGATGTGTGAAAAGCTGGTCGACATGGAGGAATATTTCCAGCTCTGGCGCTTCCGCCATCTCAAAACCGTCGAGCGCATCATTGGCTTTCGCCGTGGCACCGGCGGCTCCTCCGGCGTGGCTTTTCTCCGACAGGCGCTCGAGCTCACCTTTTTCCCCGAGCTCCTCGCCTCGCGCACCGAGGCACCCAAAGACGCCTCGCACACCGAGGCACCGTAACAATGGCAATCGCTGAATGCGTCGCCGCTCTCGGCCCAGGACCGCTCACGGAAGAGGCGCTGCGCCGCCATATCTACCCACTCTTCTCACGCACGCTCGCCGCACCCGGCATCTATCTCGCCAATCACTCTTTGGGCCGTCCGCTCGATCAGACTGAGGACGATCTGCGCGAAGGCTTTCATCATTGGCAGCGCACGCTCCACGAAGCATGGACGCCCTGGCAAGAAGAAGAGCAGCAGCACCGCGTGCGCATCGCGCAGCTCATCGGTGCTCCGCGGCCTGACTGTATCGTCCCGAAAGTCTCAGCCGGCCAGGGCCTGCGGACCGTGCTCAACGCATTGCCCCATGGCTCGAGTGATGTACCGAGCGTCCTCTCCACGTCTGCCGAGTTCGACTCCGTCGACGTCATCCTCAAGCAGTACGCCGCCGCTGGCCGTATCCGTCTCAATACCGTATCTTGTCACTCAGCTGATGGAAGCATCGATCTCAGTGCACTCTTCAAAGCCATATCCAAGACTGTCGATTTAGTCATCGTTTCGCAGGTCCTCTTCACCACCGGCCAGATCCTGCCCGATCTCGATCGCATTGTCGACGCCTGCCATAGCTCCGGAGCGCGCCTGCTGGTCGACGCCTATCACGCCATCGGCGTCTTTCCCGTCAATGTCGCCACGATGCAGGCAGATTTCGTAATTGGAGGCAGTTACAAATACCTGCGCGGTGGTCCCGGCGCGGCATTCCTCTATATCTCGCCGGCGGCGTTGAACAGCAATCTTCAGCCCATCGACATCGGCTGGTTCGCCAAGGAGAAGCCGTTTCTCTATGACCGGCCCGACCCGCCGCGCTTCGCCCCTGGCGGCGATGCTTTCCTCGAATCTACCCCGCCGGTTCTCACCTATTACCAGGCACGCGCAGGCCAACAGCTGACACTGGCCCTAGGCGTCGACCGCATCCGCGCCTATGCGCTCGACCGCCTCAGCCGGCTCAAGCGCTATCTTGCCGAAGCTGGCATCGCGGCCGACGGCGCGGACGACCTGCACGGCGCTTTCCTCACGCTCGAGCACCCGCAGGCCGTTTCTCTCGTGGATAGACTTGAGCACCGCGGCGTCACCACCGACGCACGCGGACGATATCTCCGGCTCTCGCCCGACTACCTCACGACCGACACGCAAATGCGCGATGCCGTCAACGTCGTCGCGGCCTGCATGGCTGCTGAGGTTGCACGCTGATATGAGATTGTTCATCGGCATTCCGCTGGCCCTCGCCACAGAGCGGGATGTCGATGCGGAAGTGAATCGGCTACAGTCCACCAGAAGAAATCCGGAGCTCCCGGACAGCCTCCGCTGGTCCGCCCCCGAATCCTGGCACATCACGCTGCAATTCCTCGGTAGCAGCACCGAGCAGCAATACGAATGCGTAACAGCACATCTGCGTGATCTGCGTCATCCGCAGCTTTCGATCGAGCTTGGCAGGCTTGGAACTTTCCCGCGCGCCGGCATCCTCTTCGCGGATGTGCGCGTAACGCCGGAGCTAACTGTGCTCCAGCAGGCCGTCACTGCCGCTACTGCGCCGTGCGGCTTCACTCCGGAAGATCGCCCGTATCGTCCGCACATCACCCTCGCGCGTCAAAAGGGCAAAGGAGATCGGCACTCACGCGACTTCCGCAATCTCAACTTACATATCACTTCGCCGCCCCACTTCACCAGTTTCACAGCCGAGTCCTTCGTCCTCTACGAAAGCATCCCCACGTCTGAGGGCTCACGCTACGAGATTCGCGAGCGCTTTCACTTGCACGATCCCGAATAGTTTCAAAGCCCCCGTGGTCGGGACGCTAGAAGCTCCACTCCTGGCTCATGGGGATGTTGAAGTCCGAATAGCGGATCCAGCGTGGACGGACGACGAACCAGGTGATGTGCGGCCACTGCTGGCGCTCCACGCCATCGGACCACGCGGCAAAATAGACCGGCTGAAGGCGCACCAGCGAATCGCCGGCAAGCTCTTCGGCAATGCCTTCGTACTGTGCTGTGCGTTCATCTCCGCTGCCGACCGTATTACCGACCGTGAACGAGGCGCGAGGATTCGCTTTCATGTTCCGGTACTTGCGATTGGTTCGTAACGTATCGAAGAGAAGCTCCAGCTCAGGCGTGACCGCATAGCCGACCAGCGCGGCCTGTGGTTCACCCGACGGAGCAAGCGTGCCGAGCACGCCGAGCCGCTGGCTGCGCAGGTAGGCGAGCAATTCTGGCTGTTCCACCGCGTTGCTCTCCTTTTGTGACTGATTCGCCGCGACGGGAGCGACGTTTCAGGATGCTGCTGCCACGATCTTAGCGAAGGAAGCGGGATCCAGTGACGCGCCACCCACGAGCGCGCCGTCGATGTCCGGCTGCGCACAGAGTTGAGCCGCGTTGTCCGGCTTGACGGAGCCGCCGTAGAGGATGCGCATCGTCTCGCTCGCCGGCTTGCCGAGGAGCTGCGCGACTTCGCGGCGAATCACTGCGTGTGCCTCTGCTGCAATCTGGGGCGTTGCTGTCTTGCCGGTCCCGATGGCCCATACAGGCTCGTAAGCGATGACGATGGGTGCGGCCTGCGCGGCGTCGATGTTTTCCAGGGCGCGACTGGTTTGGCGGCGCAGCACCGCTTCCGTCTCGCCGTTTTCACGCTGTTCCAGATGCTCGCCGACGCAGACGATGGGGACGAGCTTGTAGCGAAGGGCAGTGTGCAGCTTCTTGTTCACCAACTCATCGGCTTCGCCGAAGTGCTGGCGCCGCTCCGAGTGGCCGATTAAAACGTGGGTTGCCCCCGCAGCGACCAGCATGGGAGCAGAAATCTCTCCGGTGAAAGCGCCTTCGTCGGCGAAGTGCATGTTCTGCGCGCCTACCAGCAGCGCGGATCCCTGGGCAGCCTCCAGCGTTGCAGGGAGATCGATAGAGGGCGGAAAGATCGCGACCTCAGCGTTCGCAGGAATTGGCGTCTGAAGAAACGTGGTGACGAAGGAGCGTGCCTCGGCGGGGGTTTTGTACATCTTCCAGTTTGCAGCGAGCAGGGGTATGCGCATGGTTCCTTTCAGGCGATGTAGAGCTGGGTATAACAGGGCGAGAAGCTAATCGCGGTGGGAGATTGCCTTAATCTGAGGAATCACGCCGGGGTGCCGTCCGAGCGAGATGGGGACGACCTTGCCCTTGCGTGAACGCGGTTTGGATTCCTGCGGTCCCCAGTAGTTCGCAATCGAGTAGCTTGGCGCATCGGGAAAGGTGCGATCGAGGCTGGTCCCCAGTCCCACGCCGGCGAGCAGGCCGCATAGGCCGGCGATTACGAGAACAAGACCCTGAACGATGCCAGAACCGAGAGAATGCTGGAGATGGCCGTGCTCGATCCAGCGCAGCAGGTGTTGTTCTGCAGAGATGCTGATGCCGCCACAAACAACAAACCCGAGCGGCGCCAGCAAAAGGCGATAGCGCCACGGATGCAGGGAGCGCACAAACGTCCCGGCAAAGCCCGCGATGATGAAAGCAACGACGCCGCTGAACAATATAGCGGCGTTCAGCAAAAACACTGAAGGCACGGCAAATTCCCTCATCAGCCCCGGGGGACGAGGATCATTAGCAGATTACGGCTTCTTGCGCAATGCTTCAACCCCAGGCAGCTTTTTCCCTTCCAAGAATTCGAGCGAAGCCCCGCCGCCTGTGGATATATGGGTAATTCGGTCTGCTACCCCAGCCTGTTTGATGGCCGATACAGAGTCGCCACCACCCACGATAGAAACCGCATCCCGGTTGCCCGCCACCAATTCTGCAATGGCCACGGTGCCGTGCGCAAACGCAGGCATTTCAAAGACTCCCATGGGTCCGTTCCAGACAATCGTGCTGGCCTCTGCAATTTCTCCGGCGAACAGGTCCACGGTCTTTGGGCCGATATCCAAGCCCATCCATTCGGTAGGGAAGGACTCGTCCCCTTCGACGACCTTGGTCTTTGCGTCGGGCGCAAATCGATTGGCCAGCACATGATCGACGGGCAGATGAAAGCGCACACCTCGGTTCTTCGCGGCGGCCATGGCCTGCCGTGCCATGTCGAGCTTGTCTGCTTCGACCAGGGATTTGCCAACCTCCTGGCCTTGCGCCTTCAAAAAGGTATAGGCCATGCCACCGCCGATCAGGAGCGCATCGACCTTGGTGAGCAGATTTTCGATCACCTGAATCTTGTCTGAGACCTTCGCCCCACCCAGGATGGCGATGAACGGTTTCGCCGGAGTGGTGAGTGCTTTGCCCATGTAGTTCAGCTCTTTTTCCATGAGCAGGCCCGCGACAGCATGTTGTACGAAATGCGTGATGCCTTCGGTAGAGGCGTGCGCGCGGTGGGCGGAGCCGAAAGCATCGTTGACATACACCTGGCATAGGGCGGCGAGCTTCTTCGCAAAGACGGGATCGTTGGCTTCTTCCTCGGCATGGAAGCGGAGATTCTCAAGCAGAAGCACCTTGCCATCTTCGAGTTTGTTGGCGAGCTCACGCGCGAGATCGCCAACACAGTCCGGCGCAAAGGCGACATTTACCTGTTCGCCAATGGTGTGGTCGAGCATGACACGGAGGCGATCGACGATAGGACGAAGACTGTACTTCGGAGTTGGTTTGCCTTTGGGGCGGCCCAGGTGCGAGCAGAGGATGACCTTGGCGCGATGCCGGAGTGCGAACTCGATCGTCGCGAGAGTTTCCCGGATGCGCGTATCGTCAAGAATTTCGGTGCCATCTTCGGACAGGGGCACATTGAAATCAACACGGATTAGTACATGTTGGTGTTGCAGTTGATTGGTGCCCTCGGTGAGGCTGCGGATAGAGGGAATGTGCATGATTGGCAGCTTAGCTTTCTGCGCGATCGACAACAGCATCGGCTTCGATTTCGATGCGCCATGAGGGGTTGAGGAGTGCGGCGACGACGACCATCGTCGCGGCGGGGCGGATGTCTCCAAAAAGCTCGCCGTGGACTCTTCCGACGGCCTCCCAGTCTGCGGCGTGCGTGAGATACATGCGGGTGCGCACCACGTCACGCAGCGTGGCACCCGCCTGGGTGAGCGCCTGCTCGATGATTTTGAAAATCTGACGCGTCTGGTCTTCGGCAGAGGCCTGATCTGCACCGACCGGGCCAGTTCCGGAGACGTGCACTTTGTTTCCGACGCAGACCGCGCGCGAGAAGCCAATCCGCGGCTCGAACGGCGAATTACCCGAGATGTTCTGTCGTGCTGGCATGTTGAGCGACCGTGAGGAGCGAGTGTCCCGTCATTGCGAAACTGTAGCGCAGCTTTTGCTCACGTCAGAATTGCAGAGCGGAGCGTCAGGGGTTTGCACCGCTGACGCCCGTGGATACAGGTATGGCCAGAGCTGCTTTTATACTTCCTGCTCTAGAGTCCCTTTTTTTCCAGAAAGAGGATGAGATCCCGAACCCGGTTCGAGTAGCCCCACTCGTTGTCATACCAGGAAATAACCTTCACCATGTTTCCGATGACCTTGGTGAGCGGTGCGTCGATGATGGAAGAGAGCGGGTTTCCCTTGTAATCGGCCGAGACGAGCTCATGTTCTTCAACACCGAGAATCCCCTTCAGCGGACCAGCAGCGTGCTTCTTGAGCGCATCGTTCACGATTTGGACGCTTATCGGCTTCTCTACCGTGACGGTGAGATCGACCACCGAGACAACGGGGGTGGGTACGCGGAGCGAGAACCCGTCAAGCTTGCCCTTAAGCTGCGGCAGCACCAGGTGGAGGGCCTTGGCAGCGCCAGTGGATGTTGGAATGATCGAGAGTGCGGCGGCGCGGGCACGGCGCAGGTCTTTATGAGGGAAATCGAGTGTGACCTGGTCGTTGGTGTAGCTGTGGATGGTGTTCATCAGACCGTTGATGATGCCGAATTCTTCATCCAATACTTTCGCTAATGGCGCCAGGCAATTGGTTGTACAAGAAGCATTCGAGATGACATTGTGGGCCTTGGGGTCATATTTGTCCTCGTTCACCCCGAGCACGACGGTAAGGTCGTCGTTGGTCGCAGGGGCCGAGATGATGACCTTCTTGACGGTTCCTTGCAGGTGGGCCTTGGCCTTGGTTGCGTCGGTGAAGTGGCCAGTGGACTCGACCACGACCTGGGCACCGACCGATGACCAGTCGAGCTTGGCCGGATCGCGCTCGGCAAACACCTTGATCTTTTTGCCATCGATGGCAATGAAGTCGTCCCCGGCCGTGATGTCGTGATGAAGATTGCCAAGAATGGAGTCGTACTTGAGCAGATGCGCCAGCGTCGCGGGCGAGGTCAGATCGTTGACTGCGACGAATTCGAGATCGGATTTGCCAAGCGAAGCGCGAAGAACGTTGCGGCCGATGCGGCCGAAGCCGTTGATGCCTACCTTCACTGCCATCTAAATAAGGTCTCCTCAGGAGGGTTCGTGGGAAGTGTCGCAAACAGGCCAGCGCTGCAACTCGGCAGTGCTGCAAGGACCTTCACTGCTTCGATGCTATAGCATTTTCGTTAAAGCTGTGGGCTGCCCAGCGTCTGCGGCGGTGGCTCTGCCGTTATGAAGAGCCGCCACAGCAATCGTTGGATGGTCTACACGAACGCCGATACTGATGTCGCGCTTCGGCGTCCGGCCGGCCCGCGGTTGCACACTTATTGCGACAGCGGCTTGACCTGTGTACGATCCACGTAGGCGCGAGTAGACGCGCCCAAGACCGATGAGACGACGTTCGAAACGCGCCCCCAACCTCTCCGAGCAGACGGGAAAGATCGGGCAGGAGATACCTGCCAATCAACCCGCGCCTTTGCAGCCCAATTACGCCAGCGCCGAGTATCCGCCATCCCCTGCGCAATCCGCGTCAGCAAAATCTGCCGATGCGAAGGCACCGGTGAGGGAAACGCCCGTCGTGGGCAGCGATCTGGACGATGTGGCTCGCCAAAGTGACGCTGCGGCCGACGGGAGTGCAGGGTCAACCGGCTCCAGTGCAAGCGATGCAATACCCGAGGGCAAACTGGTGTTGGAGACGCAGCCGGAATCGCCCTCTGCGGTTCCCCCGGAGACGCCCAGTGCGGCGCGTCCATCGCGCGGATTCGTGGTGCTGACGATCGGGCTGCCCGGTTCCGGCAAGACGACCTGGTTCAAACGGCGGGGTGTTACGCCGCTATCCAGCGACCTCCTGCGTACGATTCTCTTCGACGACATCACAGAGCAGCGCTACCAGGGCCTGGTCTTTTCCACCCTCCGCTCGCTGCTGCGCGCGCGCTTGATTGCGAAGATGCCATGGAACTACGTGGATGCGACGAACCTGTCTCCACACGAGCGCCGTCAGTGGATCAAGATGGCGAAGAGCTTTGGCTACGATGTGCAGGCGGTCTTCTTCGATGTGCCATTCGAGGTTTGCATGGACCGCAATCGCCGGCGCGAACGCACGGTGAGTGACGAGTCGATGAAGAAGATGGCGGAACGCCTGCGCCCGCCCAGCTTCAAGGAAGGCTTTTCGAAGATCACGGTGGTGCGAGTGAAGGGCCAGCCGGCGCCCACACCGGAGAGTGCGATGAGCGCGCCGGTTCCCGCCGACGCAATTGGCGACGATGTAGATGGTGACGATGTGGATGGCGACAACGAGGGCGAAGAGTAGTCATTCGCCGGAGACATTGAATGAGGCCGGGCTCGTCCCGGCCTCTTGCTTTCGGAGAAGGCATGAGCACGACGGCCGCCATCGACTTCCGCAACCTGAGCTATCGTCTACCGGATGGACGTGCGTTGCTCAAGGACGTGACGCTGGCGGTGGACACGGGCACCACGGTGGCGCTGCTGGGCAAGAGCGGGTCGGGCAAGACGACGCTCCTGCGTACGGTGAACCGAATGCACGGCATCAGCGGCGGCGACGTCCTTGTGCGCGGGCGCTCCATCTTTGAGCAGGAGCTGATCGCCCTGCGCCGCTCGATTGGCTACGTCATCCAGGAGACCGGCCTCTTTCCGCATTTCACGGTTGAGCGCAATATTGGATTGGTGCTGGAGATCGAAGGCCGATCGCACGCTGAGATCCATCGTCGAGCGTGCGAATTGCTGGAGATGGTGGGGCTGAGTGCGCATGAGTTCGCCGGCCGTATGCCGCACGAACTCTCTGGTGGACAACGGCAGCGCGTCGGGCTCGCACGGGCGCTTGCCGCGGGGCAGGACATCCTGCTGATGGACGAGCCGTTCGGTGCACTTGACCCGTTGACGCGCGCGGAAATGCAAGACGTGTTGCGGCGCCTGACCTTGCAAGTGCACCGGAGCGGCGCGCGGCCCACCGTGCTGCTGGTGACGCACGATTTGGATGAGGCGCTGTATCTGGCAGAGCGCGTGGTCCTGGTAGAGGATGGCTCGATCGCTGCAAACCTGGCTGCGGAGCAGTTTCTTTCCTCGACGGTGCCGGCGGTTCAGGCGTATGTGCGAGCGGTACATCGCGGAGCGGAGGCCCGGTCGTGATCGCCGATTCCGGTTTCGTTCAACAGCATTGGGATGAAATCACGACACTCACGCTGGAGCATCTGTGGCTGACTGGCGGGGCGATGCTGCTTGCGACGGCAATTTCCATTCCGCTCGGCATTCTGCTTGCTCGCAAGCGCGCTCTGGCGCAGCCGGTGCTTGGGATTGTGAACACCCTGCAGACCATTCCGAGCCTGGCCATGTTCGGCTTCCTACTGCCACTTCCATTCATTGGTGAACGCGCGGCACGCATTGCGATTGTGGCGCTTGTGGCCTATGCGCTGCTCCCGATCGTTCGCAACACCTACGCAGGCATTACCGGGGTGGACGCGACAGTGATGGACGTGGCCGAGGCTGTCGGCATGACGAGCTGGCAACGGCTGCGCAAAGTAGAGCTGCCGCTCGCCACGCCATTCATCCTGGCGGGGCTGCGCACTGCCACCGTGACGTGCGTCGGGATCGCGACCATCGCCGCTGCTGTAGGTGCAGGAGGACTGGGCGAGTTCATCTTCCGCGGCGTCGCGTCTGTGGACAACAGGCTGGTGCTGGCCGGAGCAGTGCCCGCCGCCTTGCTTGCGCTTGCCGCAGACGGCCTGCTGGGATTGCTGGAATGGAAGCTGCGCGTACCCGGTGCGGGGCGGCCGTGAAACGCAGGCTTGTGCTTGCAGCAATGTTGACCGCGCTGCTTCCAGGACTGCTGAGCTGTGCTCCGCCACGACCGAATCGCCCGGTGATTGGCGCGAAGAACTTTACCGAGCAGGTGTTGCTGGGCGAGTTGCTGGCGCAGCACATCGAGGCGCGGACTGGGCTGAAGGTCGATCGGCGCTTTTATCTGGCGGGCAGCTATATCTGCCAGCAGGCGCTGGAGGCTGGCCGCATCGATGGATACGTGGAGTACACCGGTACGGCATTGACCGCGATTCTGAAACAGCCGCCGGAGAAGGATCGGTCGGGCGCGCTGGCGATCGTACAACGGCTTTATCGCGAGCGGTACGGGGTACACGTCGGAGAGTCGCTGGGATTCGAAAATACCTTCGCGATGATCGTACGCAGCGATGACGCAGCGCGGCTGGATGTAGCGAATTTGAGCCAGGCTGCGGCCGTAGCGTCTCAATGGAAGCTCGGCGTGGGATACGAGTTCGAGGAGCGGCCGGACGGTCTGCGGGGCTTGGAGGCAGCGTACGGCTTGAAATTCGATGGTTCGCCGCGCACGATGGATTTGGGACTGCTCTATCGAGCGATCCAGCAGCGGCAGGTGGACATCATTGCCGGAAACTCGACCGACGGGCCGATCCAGCCCTTGCACCTGACCGTGCTCGCGGATGACCGGCACTATTTTCCGCCGTACGACGCTGTGCCGCTGTTCCGCGAGGATGCGTATCGCCGCTGGCCACAGATGCGGGCCGCGGTGGCCGAGCTCGCCGGAAAGATCAACGCACAGGAGATGCAGGGGATGAACGAAGCGGTCGATGGGCAGCATCAGGATCCGGCCGAGGTGGTGCGGGAATTCCGGGCAAAGAAGGGACTGTGACTGCTATTGGAACTAAGGCGCATATGACCCCGCCGGAGCCGTGGTTGCGAGGCACCCTCAGCGACGTGCCCGCGGTGATTCGCGCGGTATTGCACGCGTTGGAATTGGCGCATGAGGACGCGGATCGCTGGTGCGGCGATATGACTGGAGTGGAAGTGAACGCAAGACCGGCCGGATTGCCTTCAGTCGCATTCCAGCTGCGGCACATCATGGGCAGCGTGGACAGGCTACTGACCTACGCTGAAGGGCACGATCTCAGCGAGGCGCAATTGGAGGAGCTTGCACGAGAGGCGGATGGCGCCATGCCCCACGTGCTGTTACGAGAATTTGGCAAAGCCATCGAGCGAGGGAGTCAGCGAGTCCGTGGCTTCGTCGAAACGGACCTTGAGGCGGAGCGATTCGTTGGCCGCAAGCGATTGCCGACGACGCTTGGCGGTCTGCTGGTGCATATCGCGGAACACACGCAGCGGCACATCGGTCAAATGGTGACGACTGCGAAGATCGTCAAGGGATCGCGAGATGCAGTTATTTCGCCTCAGCCTCGGTGAACAGATGGCCCATCTGCGCCTGCTTGGTCTCGAGATAGCGCTCGGCAAGCGGCGATGCTGGCGGTACCTCGGCTGAGATGCGCTCCACCACCCGAATGCCGTGCTCTTCAAGTGCCGCAATCTTCTCGGGATTATTTGTCATGAGGCGGACAGCCGAAACGCCCAATAACTGCAGTGCGCGAGCCGGGACCTCGAAGATGCGGCAGTCGGCCTTGTAGCCGAGCTCGAGGTTAGCCTGGATGGTGTCCATACCTTTGTCCTGTAGCTCATAGGCGCGTAGTTTGGCCATGAGCCCGATGCCGCGGCCCTCCTGCTGTTCGTAGATCAGGATGCCGGCCCCTTCCTCCGCGATGCGCTGCATGGCCAGCTCGAACTGCTGGCGGCAGTCGCAGCGTAACGAGCCGAAGACATCGCCAGTGAGGCACTGCGAATGAATGCGGACAACCGGCGGTGCAGCGTGGATGTTGCCGAGCACCAGGGCCACACAGCCTTCCACACGACGCGAGGGGGGCGGATCGCCTGGCCGGCAGGGCTCGGGCTCCGTGATGATGCCTTCAAAACCATGAACGCGGAAATGTCCCCAGCGGGAAGGGAAGTCGGCCTCCGCTATCTTGCTGACCGTGATGGAGGACATGCATAGATTATAGTCGTGGAGCGTCTGGGAACCTTCACCAGCCCACGCGAGTGATGATGTACGAGCCACGGTTGATCCTGATCTCGCTGCTGATCAAGCTGGGCATCGCTGCTGCGGTGTCGAGCGCGCTTGCGCGATCAAGGGTTTTTAAACGCTTGCTGTTCGCAGAAGATCGCACTGCCGGTGAAACGATCGGACTGCTGGCCTGCATCTGCATTCCACTTACGCTCGGCGTCTGGGCGCGGGTGACGGTGCCCAATTTTCTGGCGGCCGACATCGCATTTGAGACGACAGTGATTCTGGGCGTGCTCCTCGGGCCATGGTGGGCCGCTGTTGGAGCTGCGTTTCTGGCGATTCCCGCCATGCTGCACGGCGAATTCCTGACGCTGCCGGTCCACCTTTGTGTGGCGCTGATTGCGGGCCTGTACGGACGCCTGGTGGAGCCGGAAGACGTATGGTCGTTTTCCCCATTCATCGATCTGAGCATTTATCGCTGGGTGCGGCGCAACCTGGCACGGCCGCGGCTGGATCGCCAGATACTGCTTCTGGTGTTGATTGTCGGGATGCAGATGGCGCGGATGGAACTTGCGAAGCTCTATCCGCACCTTCTGTTCGTACTCAACACCCGCAGTTGGGTGGTGCGGCTGGCGATCTACGCGTGCCCCGCCGTGGTGGTGGGCATCCCGCTCAAGATATGGAACGCTATCCAGATCGAGCAGAAGCTCGAAGAGCAGAAGCGCCTGTTACTGGAGGCGCGACTGGATGCGTTGCAGCGGCAGATCAATCCGCATTTTCTATTCAACACGCTGAACTCGATCGGATCTCTGGTGCGGTTCAATCCGGAGATGGCTCGCGAGATGATTGTGCGGCTGGCGAATATTCTGCGCGCCCTGCTGCGTGACCACGATACCTTCGTTCCATTTCGCGATGAGCTTGCCTTCACGGACGATTATCTTGGCATTGAGGTGGTGCGGTTCGGCGCCGAAAAGTTGCGAGTGGAACGTGAGATCGAGCCGGAGACGCTGGAAGTCATGGTGCCGAGTATGGTGCTGCAGCCGCTGATTGAGAACAGCATCAAGCATGGGCTGGAACCGCGCCTTGAAGGTGGGACGGTCACGCTGCGCAGCCGCGTCCGTGAGGGCAGGCTGGTAGTAGACGTGGAAGATGATGGCGTGGGTATCATGCCGGCGCGGGCAGCTGCGGTGGGCGCGGTTACCGCGCAAAGCCGGTCTGGAAATGGCATTGGAATAAGGAACGTACGCGAGCGGCTCGACGTACTGTACGGCGGGGAGGCTCGCTTTGAAGTGGAGAGCCGGCCAGGACGAGGCACGCGCGTCACGCTGGAGATGCCGATGGTGTATTACGCGACCGATGGTGGCGGTGCTGCGCCATCTTAGTTTTTGCCGTAGAAGTTCCGTGCTGCTCGATCGCGTTGTCCAATGCCTCAAAACGAAGCGGCCGAGCAACGTAGCGAGCAGCATGATCAATACGGCCGGTAACGCGGCTCCGCAAGATCGAAGAGCTTCCAGATACCTAACACAATCAAAGCGATCACACCGCCGATGATTGCAAGCCCGAAGAGCTTCGCAATAATGATCAGGATCGGAATGGCGATCAGCGCAAAGATCACCAGAAATATGAGACCGAGGAAACACGCGATCGAGTGCATCGCAGATACCTCCACGATTTGATTACGCAGATAGCGGGTAGTTTGTTGCATTATTCACGGCTTCGCCAAAATTTCGCCCATGGGCGCCGGCCCAACTCAGCGAGAATGCTCCGACTGCAAGCCCATGGTTGCATGCGCTAACTGCGCATCGGCTGCAAGCTACCGTGCATCCTGCGCGAGCACCTGGTCGTAGTACTTCTCGTAGAGCGGGATGATGTGGGACGCACAGAAGTGATCTTGTGCGGTCTGCCGCGCGGCTGCACCCATGGCTTCGAGCCGCTGCGGGTCCTTCAGTAATTGAATTGCGCACTGCGCCATATTTTCAACGTCGCCGACCGGGAACAGGCAGCCGTTGACGCCATCTTCAATGAGCTCAGGGACGCCGCCAACGCGAGTCGCAATGGCGGGAACGCGGCAGGCCATCGCTTCAAGCGCTGCGAGTCCGAAGGATTCGAGCTCGCTCGGCATCAGCATCAGGTCGGCAAGCGGAAGCAACTCGGTCACGCTGTCCTGCTTGCCCAGAAAGTGCACGCGCTCCCGAATGCCAAGGCTGAAGGCGAGCATCTCGGCTTGCGAACGGTCGGGGCCGTCGCCCACGAGCATTAAATGTGCCGGGATTTCTTTTGCGACACGCGCGAAGATCTGCACGCAATCGGTGACGCGTTTGACGGGACGAAAGTTGGAAAGGTGGATCAGCAGTTTTTCGCCCCCCGGCGTCCAGGCTTTGCGCGCTTTAGCGCGCGCAGCCGGATTCATAGGCGTGTAGACGTCACAGTTTACGAAGTTGGGGATGGATTCGATGGGGCGTTTGATCGAGAAGTCGACAAGCGTTTTATCGCGCAGGTATTTCGAAATGGCGGTGACGCCGTCGCTCTGCTCAATGCCAAAGCGGGTTATGGGCAGATAGGACCGATCCATGCCGACAAGTGTTACGTCGGTTCCGTGCAGGGTGGTGATGAACGGCAGGCGTCGCCCCTGCACTGCGCACATCTGGCGCGCGAGGAGTGCGCTGATGGCGTGCGGAATGGCGTAGTGCACATGCAGCAGGTCCAGACCGTAATAGGTTGCCACCTCGGCCATGCGGGTCGACAGCGCGAGCGAGTAGGGCGCAAATTCGAAGAGCGGGTAATTCGAGACAGGCACTTCGTGATAAAGGATGTCGCGCTCGCGACCGCCGAGGCGAAACGGTTGCGAGTAGGTGATGAAGTGCACCTGGTGCCCGCGTGCCGCCAACTCAATGCCGAGTTCGGTGGCGACGACGCCGCTGCCGCCGTAGGTGGGATAGCATGTGATGCCAATTTTCATGTGCTGTGCCTGTTCGCCTTCCCTTTTCGCCTTCCCTGTTCGCTTTCTTAGAGTAGTGGCTGATTGGACGCAAGCTCGCAGCGCGACGATTCAGCTTGTGAATTCACCGTAATGCATCAGGTCGATGCGGGGCAGGTCATCAGGGGGTCTCTCAAGAACATCGAGCAGGGCCAGGCGCTCAGTTTCCCGAGTCGTTACAAGTCGCGTCCCTGCGCGCCGCAGCGCGCCGTCGACATATCCCGGATGGCAGACCAACTCCCAGGTGCCTGGCGGCATGTTGCGCAGCAGGCGGAGGACATAAACGGCATCGAAGGTGCCGGTGGAGAGCACTCCCAACGCGCCATCAGTGGTCCGCAGCCGCGCGGCCCGCACCGCGCGCAGAAACTGCTCGCGAAATAGTCGCAGCGTGCGCACCTGCAGGCGGCGCGTCCGTGGAGCGTTCTCTGTGAGGCGCAGTGACCAGTCCGGCTCGAACGGATTCCGGATGGCCGGCACATTGCACGCGCGCGCGGCGCGAATGAGCGGGCCGAGCACGCGAGGAAACATATGAGTGTGCTTGTGCGTGTCCAGATGGGTGACGGTAATGCCGGCGGACTGGAGCAGTCGAATCTGCGCAACGGCTTCACGCTCGATTTCGCGAGACGCAATGCGGCCGCCGAAGAGGTCCACCATGAACGCGGTGACGCTGGAGCGCAGGCGTCCTTCCGGTGCCAGCGTAGGGAGTTCGGCAGGATGCAGCTCCGGCCGGCCATCCACCAGAACAACATGGCATCCCACGCCGAGCGAGGTTTGCACGAATGCCGAGTGCACCGCTTCGCGGAAAGCGCGGCCCGTGGCCATCAGCGTTGCGGAGGGCAGAACTTCCGCCGCGTTCAGCTCCAGAATGGCGCGGTTCACGCCTTCTGTCAGACCGAAATCATCGGCATTGATGATGAGGCGGCGCTCCGCCGGCTGCGGGGTATCCACGCCTCGAGTCTAGCAAGCACCGAAGGAGGCGCGGGCGCGGCATTGACCGAATTGCGGAGCTTCCATAGACTCGGGAGAGCCTCCACGCAAGGGCAACAGCGTCGATGGGCGGATAGCTCAGTTGGTTAGAGCGCCTGCCTTACAAGCAGGATGTCGGGGGTTCGAGTCCCTCTCTGCCCACCACCCACCTTCCGGAATAACGCAAAGTCGGAAAAACCTGCAAACACTGGGCTCTAGACACTTGCGGGATCGGCATACACGGCAGATTTGGAAGGCAAATGCGTCGTTACGGCGGCGCACATTTGTGAGATGCAAGGTGCTTTTATGTGGGCTTCTGATTGTGAAATAGTGCACCGATCCGGAGCAAACGCGATCGCTGCCGCCAGATGAGGTCAGTTTGATCGGGTTATATCGCCGGATTCAGCAAACTCGATCGACGTCAGACCGTGTTTTTCCATGCGATAGATCAATGTGCGGCGGCTGATGTCGAGATATCGTGCGGCCTGCGTCTGATTTCCGGCACATTTCTCAAGCGCGCGAATGATAAGTTCACGCTCTAC
This sequence comes from Acidobacteriaceae bacterium, assembly GCA_045808105.1. Lineage (GTDB taxonomy): Bacteria > Acidobacteriota > Terriglobia > Terriglobales > Acidobacteriaceae > KBS-83. The sequence continues at coordinate 21,743 of JBJMGC010000001.1, forward strand.
CTCTTCCAGGTTGATTCCTTCGTCCGGTAGCTCCAGCCAGGTGAGCGTCGTGTTGGCCGCAGCTGAGGTCAGTTCCTCCGGCAGATCGTCAACCGTAATCAGATCGGAGGACGAGAGCACAAGCAGGCGTTCCAGGACATTTTCAAGCTGACGAATATTGCCTGGCCAGCGATACGATATAAGCTTCTGTCGCACAGCCGAGGACAGGCGCACATCCGGAAGGGAATGCCGCTCCTTCGCACGCTGGAACAATGCATCGATCAATTCTGGAATATCTTCTCGCCTCTCCCTGAGTGGAGGGATTCGCAGCGGTACGACAGCCAGCCGATAATACAGGTCTTCGCGAAATGCTCCATCCTCCACCATTGCGGGCAGGTTGCGGTGGGTGGCGGCGATGATCCGGACGTCGATCTTGACGGGCGCACTTGCGCCCACCTTATGCAACTCGCCCTCCTGCAGCAGCCTGAGCAGTTTCACTTGTGCATCGAGCGGAAGCTCGCCTATTTCATCTAGAAAGAGCGTGCCTCCATCCGCAGATTCGATTCGGCCGACTTTGTGTGACAATGCGCCGGTGAAGGCGCCTCGCACGTAGCCGAACAGTTCTGATTCGACTAGGTCTTTCGGAATGGCTCCGCAATTCAGGGCTATAAATGGCCGGCTACTTCGCCGGCTGTTGTGGTGAATGGCCCGGGCGACCAGTTCCTTTCCAGTTCCTGTTTCGCCCTGAATCAGAACCGTGGCATCTCTCTGCGAGACGCGTGCCGCCTGGTCGAGAACACGCAACAGTCCCTTCGAACGCCCGACGATACCCTCGAATCCATACCGCTGATCGAGTGCCGATCGTAATGTGCGTACTTCTTCGATCAGGCTCTGCCGCTCCATGGCCCGATGCACGATCAGCACGAGCGCCTCGAAGTCGATCGGCTTCATCACATAGTCATAGGCGCCCCGTTTCATCGCCTCCACGGCGGTCTCGATCGTTCCATATGCAGTGACCACAATGACAGTGACTTGTATTGCATCCTTCTGGATGCGAGCGAGAAGTTCGAGCCCAGTTGTCGGCATGCGAAGGTCGCTGATGATAAGTTGCGGCTCAACATCGCTGAGCATCTTCCAGGCCTCATCGCCATCCCTGGCTAATGAGACTTCATATCCCGCCTCTTCGAGCTGCATCTTCATGACGCGGCGCACGCTGCTGTCGTCATCCACGACAAGGATGTGATTGCGCTTCATGCGAAAACCCCAATCGAACGTCTTTGAACAGATGGGATCTCCAGGCGGAAAATTGTTCCTTGCTCGTCATTCGGCATACAGCTAAGGACGCCGCCGTGTTGCGCGGCAATGTTGGAAGCGATAGCCAGCCCTAAGCCGGTGCCATCCTTCTTGGTGGTGAAGAAAGGATCAAAGACCTGCTCTTTATCTAGGGAGGCGATACCCTGACCGCGATCGCACACATCAATGCAGAGGATGTCGTCCTCGAACCGGGCCGATATTCTGATCATCCCCTCTCCCGGTGTTGCATCAATCGAATTGAGGACCAGGTTCAGGAGTAGCTGTTTGATCTGTTCGGGATCACAGTCGATCTCCCGGGCATTTCCGTGTGCCTCAACCTCCAGCAATATGCCCTTCCGGTTGGCGACGTGCTGTGCCAGCGTGGCGACCGATTGGATGATCTCAATTGGCTCTGCCTTTTGTAGTCTGGGCAATCGCGGCCTGGCGAAGTCCAGAAAGTTGGTGAGCAATTTGTTCAGTCGCTGGGACTCTCGGGTGAGAATCTCAAGGCACTCCGCTCGTACATCGGACGAGGCCTGACCGCGGGCGAGAATGCCTGCCGCCCCGCTGATACTCGCGAGCGGATTACGAATCTCATGCGCGAGACTGGCCGACAGTTGTCCCGCGGCAGTCAACCGTTCTGTCTTCTTCAAGTGCTCGATATTTTGCTGGAGCTTTAGATGAACCTGCTCCAGTTCAACCTTGGTGGTCTCCACGCGTTTGCGCTGCATGCGTTCTCGATCAGCCAGCAAGCCGGCGATGATTCCTGCGGCGCCAAAGGTGCTCAGCTCCACTACCTGATCCTGGGCGTCCAGGGGGGCCCGGAACCAGTGACGATGAATCGAGGGCGCCTGCAGAACAGTCGCCAGCAGGATCGTCCGAACCGCGCCGCGCCATCCGAAGAACATGCCAGCCAGCATGAAGGGCAGAATGTTCAGGTGATGAAGCACATTGTGCAACACCACGGCATGGGGTGGTGCCATCCAGGTGAAGATCGCAAGCGTCACCACTAGGACTACGATCAGCGCGGCAGTAGCCGGAGCGGAGCGCAGGCGGGATCGGAATGCCATTCTCTGATTGTCCCACGCTGCTCGTTCGCGATGTATCCGGACGCCGCTCGATAGACGGGGAGATAGCAGAGGACATATAGGTTGCAGGCTCACCATATGACTCCTGCAATCCACCGGCCAATTGCGAGACAAGATCTTCGATGCGATATGAGCTACGCCGCTCGGCTGATCGATGTCGCTGGACCATAAGGGACACCAGCCGACGAACAACTGTACCTTTTGGAACACCAGCGGCCCCATTCTTCCGCTAAACCGGCGTGTTCGAGCCAAACTGCTTTGGCGAGCCAATTGCCTCCAGTGACGTTTGTGATCGTTCGCTATTTTGTATTGGCTATCTTCTTGCCGAGCCTCTTGCTTTACGGGCAGGCTTCCCCAAGGCAGCCGGAACCGGTGAGTGCTCCAGGTTCAGAGACCAGTTCAGCCGACAGTTCAGCGCGGGCCGCTGTACCAACCAAGCACCTCGAGAGCGTGGGTGACGCGGGCGACCGCAAGTCAATCCCAGAAGCTCCATGGGCAAACGCTCAGGATTTGGGTCAAGGACCTCCGCTGGCACTCACGCTGACAGATGCCATTGCAATGGCAGAAAAGAACAGCCCGCGTCTGCATGAAGCGGCAGCGGTGACGCAGCGCGCTGCGGCGGCGCATGTTGCTGCGAAGGCATATACCAATCCGAGTCTCGAGGTCTTCGAGGGGCAGCAGTACGCTAGGCCGATTGCGACTCCTGGCGTTCCTGGCCTGCTGCAGCATTACGCGGCGTCTCAGACGATCGAGATCCCGGCAGAGCGAGGCGCTCGAGAGCGCGCATCCCGATTCGTCGTTGCAAGCAGTAGGTCGGGTGAGCAGGCCGTGAACCTGTCCGTCGAGTCCGAGGCTAAACATGCCTTCTACAACGCATTGCGACGGCGCGAAGAGATCCGGCACGCCCAAGAGAATCTCCAGTTGGTACAAGATTTGCTTCGTCGTGTGCAGGTCGAAGTGAATGTCGGCGAGAAGGGTGGCCTGGAATTGACCCGCGCGGAGGCGGAGGTCGCCCGTGCGAGATTCGCCGTCCAGACTGCGCAGCTGGAGTTTGCGAATGCGATCGCCATTCTGCGGGTAACGATTGCCGCTCCTGTAGAGGCGAATCTGGACCCGCGCGGCGAGTTCGAACGGCGCCTGCAGCTTCCGGCATTTCACGAAGTGCGGGATGACGTACTCAGGACGCATCCTGCCATCGCGCAGACGGAAGCGGACGTTCAGGCGGCGCATGCGTCGCTCGCGCGCGAACGCGCGCTGCGCATACCGCAGCCGACAGCATTTGCCGAATACGAGAACCAACCCGATCTGCGTTTCTGGCGAGCGGGTTTCACCATTCCGATTCCCCTGTGGGACAGGCGCCGGGGACAGATCGGCGAAGCTCGGGCCGCCATATCGCAATCGTCTGCCGTGCTTGAGCAGCGCCGATTGGAGCTGATCTCTGCCCTGGAGCGCGCCTATGAGCAATACCAGCTCGCCGATCAGCAGGCCACCATGCTGGAGTCGGGTTCGCTTCGCGCTGCGGAGAGTGCGGTGGAAGCTGCGAAGTCCGCGTATCGATTCGGCGAACGCGGCATCCTCGAAGTGCTCGATGCGCAGCGCGTCCTGCAAAGCGTGCGTGGCGATCTTCTGGACGCGCAGTACGCCCGCCAATCGGCGCAGGTCGATTTAGAAGAACTTGGCGCTATTGCGCCCGGAGCAAAACCTTGATTTCTGCTGAGGCTCAGATCTATCCCAAGTCACGCGTCACCCGCTTCTGCCTAGATTCTGTTATCGGGCTCTGCCTTGTTGCGTCGCTGCTTCTCGCGCTCATGGGCTGCAAGCCGAAGCAGGTACAGGGCGCCCCTGTGAGGCAGGGGAATCCCAATGAGGTGGAAGTCACGCCGGCCATCGCCGCAAACCTGACGATTGGCAAGCCGGAGATGACCGAGGTGAAAGGCAATCTGCAGGTGGCCGCCCACGTGGAGACGGATGCGCGGCGCATCGCGCATGTCGGCTCCCCGGTTGCCGGGCGCATTCTCAAACTGCTGGCCTTTGAGGGGCAACATGTCGAGACGGGAACCGTTCTGGCAACACTGCACAGCACGAATCTGTCCGATACCCAGCTCGCTTTGATCAAAGCAGTTTCACAACAAAGTCTCGCGACCGCAGGGGAGAAGCGGGCCGAGCAGTTGGTGGCAGCCGACGTGATCGGTCGCGCGGAACTGGAGCGGCGTCGCGGAGAAATGCTCCAAGCTGATACGGAGGTGGCATCCTTTCGCACTCAATTGCGCGGGCTCGGCATGACAGAGGCCCAGATTCACGCATTAGAGAGCACCCGGAAGCTCAGCGCCGACTATCCAATCGTTGCTCCACGAAGCGGCACACTGCTGAAGCGAGAGATCACGATTGGACAGGTGGTGCAACCGGCAGATCTGGCGTTCACCATCGCTGACCTTTCCACGGTTTGGATGATTGCGAATGTTCCTGAAGAGGATGCCGGGCAAGTGCGAAACGGCATGGAAGTCGAAGTGCGGATTCCAGCATTGCCACGGGAGCACATCAAAGGCCACCTGGCGTTTGTCTCCCCGATGGTCGACCCGGACACGAGAACGGTTGAGGTCCGGATGGACATCGCGAATCCGGCCGGCCTCCTGAAGCCGAATGAGCTAGCCAGCATGACCTTCACAGGACGAAGCGAGCGCAAGCTGACGATTCCGGCGGCCGCGGTGGTTCGTGAGGAGAACAAGGACTACGTGTTCGTCGATCAGGGAAATCGTAAGCTCCTGCTGCATGAGGTGACGTTGGGCGAGGAAGAGAACGACCGCCGCACCGTCCTCAACGGTCTCTCCGACTCAGATCGAATCGTTACAGACGACGCATTCCACCTGAACAATCGGCGCAAGCAGAATGCGATCAGGGGAGGCGAGTGATGCTGCACACCATCGTTGCCAGCGCTCTGCGCCAGCGGCTGATTCTCCTTGTGGTCGCTGTTGTGTTGTTGGGATTTGGCATTCATGCCGCCCAGCACTTGTCTGTGGATGCCTTCCCGGACGTCACGAATATTCAGGTGCAGATTGCTACGGAGGCAGCGGGCAAATCTCCGGAAGAGGTGGAGCGATTCGTGACCGTTCCGATTGAGATCGCGATGACCGGTCTACCGGGCATGACCGATATGCGATCTCTCAACAAGCCGGGGCTCTCGTTGATCACGCTCGTCTTCACCGATGAGAGCAACCTCTATCGCGAGCGGCAAATGGTATCGGAGCGTTTGTCGGAAGTACGCGACCGCATGCCGCCGGGCGTTTCCCCGGTCCTTGGACCAATCACAAATGCGCTTGGTGAGGTATTTCAATACACGCTCGAAGAACCTGACGAGAGCGCAGAAAAGCGTCCACTCAGCCACGAGGAATTGGTGGAGCGCCGAACTCTGCAGGACTGGGTCGTCCGGCCACTGCTGCGGTCGATTCCGGGCGTAGCGGAGATTAACTCAACCGGCGGGTACGTGAAGCAATATGAGACCTTGGTGGACCCGCAGAAGCTGCATTACTACAACCTGACGATCAACGACGTCAGAGATGCGATGGCCCAGAATAACGCGAATGCTGGAGGAGGCATTCTCCCTCAGCACGCGGAGCAGTATCTGATCCGCAGTGTAGGGCTCGTCCGGGGCTTGGATGACATCCGCAACATCGTCCTGAAAGAGAGCAAAGGGACACCCATCTACATCCGAGACGTGGCGCAAGTGAAGATGGGTACAGAGGTGCGCTACGGCGCGATGATCAAGAATGGCTACACCGAAGCGGTCGGCGGTGTTGTGCTGATGACGAGCGGCGGCAACGCCAAAGAGATCGTCGGCCGGGTGAAGGAAAAGGTCGCGGATATAAACCGGCGCCACATGATTCCCGGCGGTCTGCAGATCGTTCCTTACTACGATCGATCGCAACTCGTGGATGCTGCCATCCACACCGTGGCCGAGGTGCTTGCAGAGGGCATTCTCTTCGTCGTGGTGATCCTCTACCTCTTCCTGGGCGACGTGCGTTCCAGCTTGATTGTCAGCGCGAACCTGCTTCTTACGCCCCTGCTCACCTTTCTGGTGATGAACCATATAGGCCTCTCGGCCAATCTCATGTCGCTGGGTGGCCTCGCCATCGCGATCGGGTTGATGGTGGACGGTTCTGTCGTTGTCGTCGAGAACGTATTCGCGAAGCTTAGTCATGCTCGGCACGAGCATCATCCAGAAGACCGATTTGCGAAGCTGCATGTGATTCTCGCGGCCGTTCAGGAGGTGGCCACACCCACAATCTTCGGAGTGGCCATCATCATTCTGGTCTTCCTGCCGTTGATGACGCTTGAAGGAATGGAAGGGAAGATGTTTGCCCCTCTGGCATACACCATCGCAATCGCGCTGGGTATTTCACTCATCTTGTCTCTCACACTTTCTCCGGTGCTCTCGTCGTATCTCTTGAAAGGCGGATCGGAAGAAGACACCTGGCTGCTGCGACTTCTGCGTAGGCCGTACAACAGCATCCTGCGATGGGCGATGCACCATCGCAAAATCACAGTGTTTACCGTCATTCTCATTTTTTGTGGCTCGATTTCATTGTTCCCCTTTCTGGGTACCTCCTTCATCCCGGAGATGCAGGAGGGCACGCTGTCTCCCAATGCCGATCGCGTGCCAAACATCTCACTCGATGAATCTCTAAAGATGGAGCGCGAGATGCAGCGGCTGATGCTGCAGGTTACGGGGGTGGAGAGCGTGGTCTCTCGCGTGGGGCGAGGCGAATCGCCTGCCGATCCAGCGGGCTCGAATGAAGCTGATGTTATGGCATCGCTTATGGCTTACGACAAACGGCCCCGCGGCATGACCCAAGACAGGATCGCCGAGCAGATCAGGGAGAAGCTCGCAGCACTCCCCGGGATCAATCTAGTGATGTCGCAGCCGATCAGCGACCGCGTCGACGAGATGGTCTCAGGCGTGCGGGCTGACGTAGCCGTGATGCTGTACGGCGATGACCTGGACGTACTCGTCACGAAAGCAAATCAGATCGCCAGATTGGCCACCGGTATAGCGGGTACACAGGACACACGCGTCGATCGAGTCGGCGGCCAGCAATACCTCACGGTGGATATCAACAGAAACGCCATCGCTCGTTACGGGATCAACGCAGAAGACGTGAACAACGTGATCGAGACAGCGTTCGCGGGAAAAACGGCAACCGATATCTACGAAGGGGAGAAGCGGTTCGCCGGCGTGGTGCGCTTGCCCAATGATCTGCGCGACAGCGTGGATGATATTCGCGAACTATTGATCAGTTCTGCCGATGGTCCGCGTGTCCCACTGAAGGACCTCTCGACCATCAAGGTTGTTGAGGGTCCTGCTCTGATCAACCGGAGCATGGGCAAGCGGCGCATCGTCGTCGGACTGAACGTGCAGAACCGCGACCTGGGTGGGTATGTGAAGGAGCTGCAACAGAAAGTAGAAACCCAGGTCCAGCTGCCTGCGGGCTATTCCATCGAATGGGGCGGTCAGTTCCATAATATGGAGCGTGCGTTGCGACACCTCATGATCATCGTGCCAATCACGATAGCGGCGATCTTTTTTCTCCTGTTTGTCCTGTTCCATTCCGTGCGTTTTGCGGCTCTCATCATCACTGTGCTTCCACTTGCATCGATCGGAGGCATATTGGCGCTCTTTCTTTCCGGCGAATACCTCTCCGTCCCGGCGTCTGTCGGTTTCATAGCCTTGTGGGGCATAGCCGTTCTCAACGGCGTGGTTCTCGTGTCCTATATACGCAAGCTGCGCCAGGAAGGGATGTCTCAAGCAGATGCTGTTCGTGAGGGAACCAAAATGCGGTTCAGACCGGTGATGATGACGGCGACGGTCGCGGCACTGGGCCTGCTGCCATTTCTGTTTGCATCCGGTCCCGGCTCAGAGATTCAACGGCCGCTCGCCACAGTCGTGATTGGTGGCTTGGTCAGTTCAACCGCGTTGACGCTGATCCTGCTTCCCGCTGTCTATGCATTTTTCGAGGGCAGCAGCAACCCGACGAAATACAACGCACATGCCCAGTTCGGGAGACATGCATCGCAGGAACAGCATGTCCTTCAACCGTGACACAGTGCCCATGCCGGTCGCCCAACTTCAGGAGATCTCGGCGCTGTTTCCCGGTCTCGCCTCTGCTTGCTGCCCACGCCGAACATGTCCTGATTCACGTCGAAACGATTGTCCAACCAGACCTGCTGAATTCGCGGTTCGGTTATGTCACGATTTCGCGCGATGACGCAATTGCTATTCCATTTCAAAGGCGACATATTGCGTCACTCCACGCCGCTCAATTTCGAAAACGATCGGGTCTCCCGCCTTGAAGCTTGCTAGACCATGTTCCAGCTGTTGCTTGTCGCTCACGGACTTGCCGTTGATGGAAGTAATCACGTCTCCCACGAGCAAATCCGCCAGCGTAGCCGGCTCTCCGCTGAGCAGGCCTGCAATGACTACTCCGGACCGGGTGCGAGTTGCCATGGCTTCCACGAGTTGCGGGTCTAAACCCACCACGAAAATGCCAAGAGGCGCGATCAAATCGGTCTTGGGATTGACGAGATCCGAGAGGTTCTCAAACGTCGGAAGTACTGGAACCGGCGCCAGCGATACCGAGAGAGGTTTGCCATCCCGCAGTACTTTCATTTCCATCGGCGCCCCTCGCGGGTGCAGATACAGTGACGCCACATATTTGGGCAGGGATTCAATGGGCACTCCATCGACAGACAGTACAACGTCCTTAGGGCGCAGACCACCAGTAGCTCCCGGTCCATCGGGAGCGACATCGGAAAGTATGACGCCCGAATCCTGAGGAAGCTGCAGGCCGGCGGCAAGCATCGGTGTGATCGTCTGCGCATGGGCCCCGATGGTGAGCGCGGGAATCGTGCCGAACCTCCTGATCTGCGCATAGGCAAACTGAACGATTGGCTCGGGAATAGCAAAGCCTAGCCCCTCGCTGCCGCCCCCGGAGGTATAGATAAAGGTGTTGATGCCGACAAGGTTTCCGTTGCGATCTACGAGTGGACCGCCGCTGTTGCCCGGATTGATCGGCGCGTCTGTTTGCACATAAACCATGGGGCGCTCTCGATCCGGCTGCCGGCCGAGAGCGCTGATGATTCCGCTGGTGACAGTGTGATCCAGCCCCTGTGGCGATCCGATGGCCAAGACCAACTGGCCCAAATGGACCTTGTAGTTTAGTGAGAGAGGAAGATTGGGAAGATTCTTTTCATCGATCTTAATGACGGCAATATCTGCATAGCGATTGGTTCCGATGAGAGTTGCATCGTAGACATGTTCCTTGTGAGAGAGCACCGTGTGGCCGGTTACCAGTTCGACTGTTGCGGGAGAAAGGGTGACGCGGATGCGCAGAGCGCCTGAGACCACATGATTGTTGGTGATGATGTATCCATTGGGATCGACGATGACTCCCGACCCAAGGCTCCGTTGACGCTGGAAGGTCTGCGAGTCCCCATTTTCACCACGTTCAGGCAAGCTGTAACTAGTAACGTCGATCTGAACCACGGAGCGCATCACGCGTTCAGCAACTTTATCGAGCGCTTGATCGTACTCCTGCAGAATTGACGGACTGGCGGTGGCCGCAGAGGAAGCTTCGGGTTTCTCTTGCGCGTGAACAGCGGCTGAACAAGTCAACCAGACGAGCGAAACGGAAAACAGTACTCCGTATTTCAATTTCATATTGGATTCCTCAAGGAATTCGGGCCCCAATCCAGGCACAGCCGCAAAGGACTTTCTGGGGGCTACCTGTGGAGCACAAAAGTGCCTCGACGAGGCACTCTGTCACAATAGCTCTCAGATGGAAGTCCCACTCATCACAGGGCTTTTGTCACAGGAAGTCAACGATGAATCGGTAATTTGCAATATCCTTCTGGTCACCCGGGTTGTTATAGACTGCTCGGAGCCGTGACAAGCCCGTTTTGAAGCGGAATTCAATCGCAGAGGAATGATGACCACGCTGCGTCGGGTCGAATACGCTCACCAGCGCAAGATGCGCGAACGCAACACCCCTATGTATCGCGCGGCGCATTGGCCTATCTGGATATTCGTGTTTTTTCTTGCTCCCGGACCGCTCGTCTTTGATCTATTTGCCGGTCGCGGCAATCGTTGGAATCTCCTATGGTTCGGCATTGTGCTGATCGGCACGGGCATTGCCGCCTTGCGCGGACGCCTCCCCGGTGCAGAGCCGGGACCATACATTCTTCGTTTTACCGAAGACCGGCCTAACCCGCTCTACCGGCGCGTCTGCTATACGTTCGGCTGGAACGCTGCGATCAATTTTGCCTTGATGAATCTGCTGGGCCTGGTAATCGCCGTCGCAACCGGGGGCTGGTATATGCAGCAGATTTATGCTCGCGTTTATGTGGCTGTGCTGGTTGCGATTGTGCTGCTCGGCATCGCGGGCGTGCTGCCGCGCGTGCGCCCCTCGACCAAAGGTGAGGGCTGGGAGCGGCGGTACTTCTATGGGACAGTATGGGCGGTCAGTCTCAGTCAAACCGTCCTTCTCGTCCTGTGGAAGCTATTGCCCCGTTCGCACGGAAGCGATGTGGTGAAGCTTGTGGTCTATTGCGCATTGCTGTTGATCGTGGGTATAGCGGCCGTTGCCGGGCTGCTGCCACGCACCCGACCGATTTTGCCAGGGGAGCTCCTCGTTGCGGATTAAGCGAGTCGCGGTAGCTGTGCTTGTTACGCCCTTTGCGCTGGCGGGATTGGGCTGGATTTTGCAACGCGCAGCGCTCAAGCGCGACGCACGGCGCTATCCACCGCAAGGATTGCTGCTCTCCCGCCGCGGCGGCTATCTGCACGTTGTCCAGCAGGGAACCGGTCGCCCTGCAGTTGTCTTCGAAGCGGGTTTAGCGGCGAGTTCGCTTAGCTGGGCGCGCGTACAGCCGCTGGTCGCTTCGTTCGTCGGCACGTCGGCCTACGACCGTGCGGGCCTGGGGTGGAGTTCACCGCTCAGATCGAACCACAACCTTGAGCAGATGCTCGATGATTTGCATGGCGTTGTGGATTGGGCGGGAGGTGGCGAACCGGTCGTCTTGGTCGGGCATTCGTTTGGCACATTGCTTCTGCTTGCATACATGCAACGCTTTTCGGAGCACGTTGCCGGGCTGGTGATGATTGAGCCGGTATCGCTTTCAGCATGGTCGAACTGCTCCGCTATCGAGCAGCAGCGGCTCCAGCTAGGCGCATCTTTGTCGCGGCGCGGAGCATGGCTGGCGCAGTTTGGAGTCGTGCGTGCCGCGCTTGCGCTACTTTTGCATGGCGGCCGGCGTTGGTCGCAGCAGATCGGAAAATACGCCGCAGGGCGGGGCGCTCCGACGCTCGAGCGGTTGACAGGTGAGGTAAGCAAGCTTCCAGAAGAGTTGTGGCCAGTGATCGCGAGGCAATGGAGTCGCCCGCAGAGCTTCCAGGCGATGGCCAGGATGTTGGAGGCGCTGCCAGCATGCGCCGCAGATACCGGCCATCCATCGTTTCCGGCGGAAATGCCCGTTGCGATTCTTTCTGCCGCCTCGGCAAAGGAGGAGGAATTGCACGAGCGCGACGGTTGGCTCATGGGCCTGGTGGAGAACGAACATCTGGTGCTAGCGGGCAGCGGTCATTGGTTGCACCTGGAAAGACCGGAAGAGGTCGCGACTGCTATTCAGTGGTGCGTGGAGCGGGCGAGAATACGCAATTAAGCACCCCCGCGAATTCGCCCAACAACGGGCCAGTACTCCTTCCGGCCTACACAGGATTGTTATTTGCCGGAACAATATATTTCGCGGCAAGTGCAGATGCCGATTCGATCTGACTGCGCACCCATGCATCATCGCGTCCCAGTTCTCGCGCCAGCAATCTGGCGACTGGCTCGATCATGCGCTGGGCCGCCCTCGCATTGAGAAACAGCGCGCGCGTGCGGCGGGAGATCACATCGTCCACCGTGCGCGCCATCTCTTCACGAGCAGCCCATACCACCTCGGCAGCGATGTATGGAAGCGACGAATCAAGTTTTGCGGCAAGCGACGGGTCACCTGCAGCGAGAGCCTGAACGGCCTCCGCATCGCTGCCGTACACCCAGAGCGGACCAAGATCGTCGATCTGCTCGCGGTATCCGTGGATGTGCAGATTGCGTGTTACGCAGGGTTTCTCATCGAGCCGCCCGAGGGTGATGGCGTGATCGACGCAATCTTCTGCCATGTGGCGATAGGTCGTCCATTTCCCACCTGCAATGGTGAGCAGACCGGAGTTGTCGACATGGATCGTATGATCACGCGAGAGCGCCGCCGTTTTGCCGGAGTCCGATCCGGCGGCCTTCACCAGAGGGCGAATGCCGACATAGACGCTGAGGATGTCCTGCCGGCGTGGCGGGCGGCTGAGATAGCGCTCTGCGGTTTCGAGGATAAAGTCGATCTCCTGTTCCATTGGCAGAGGATCGTACGAAGCTTGTTCGATGGGCGTGTCCGTTGTGCCAACCACGGTGTGACCATGCCAGGGAATGGCGAAGAGGACACGACCGTCGCTGGTGTGCGGCACCATGATGGCGGCATCGCCCAGCAGAAATGAGCGCTCGAAAACAAGGTGGATGCCCTGACTCGGTTCCACCATGGCACTAGCCTGCGGATCAGAAAGCTGGCGCACTTCATCCGTGAAGATGCCGGTCGCGTTGATCACCACATTTGCCGCTGCCGTGAGACGGCGGCCGCTCTCGCTGTCTACAGCGATAACGCCATTCACGAAGCCGTCGCCATCCTTAGTGATCTCGACTACACCTGCATAGTTGAGCAATGTAGCCTTATGGTCGGCAGCTGTTCGCGCGAGATGGATAAGCAATCGAGTGTCATCGAACTGGCCGTCGTAATAGACGACGCCGTGCTTCAGCCCGTCGGTCTGAATATTGGGCAGGCGCTCGAGGGTCTCTTCGCGCGAGAGAACACGCGACCGGCCGAAGCCGTACCTTCCAGCGAGCAAGTCATATATCTTGAGTCCTATGCCGTAGAACGGTGTCTCCCACCAGGAGTAGCTGGGCACGACGAAGGCGAGGTCGTGCACAAGATGCGGCGCGTTTTGGCGCAGCAGACCACGTTCCTTCAACGCTTCCATCACCAGCGAGACGTTGCCTTGTTCCAGATATCGCACACCGCCGTGCACCAGTTTCGTGGAGCGGCTGGAAGTTGCTTTGCCAAAGTCTTCGCGCTCCAACAGGAGGACGTCATAACCGCGGGTGGCCGCATCCACCGCAATACCCACCCCGGTTGCGCCGCCGCCGATGATCACGATGTCCCACGGCGTGGTGCGTGCCTCCACGCGGGCCAGCATCTCGTCCCGTTTCATGCCGGTTCACCTTTCATCGCGGATTGCGAACGGCTGTCAGGATGCGTCCATCCATGCGCACGCGTCACGGCCTCGCGCCAGCGCTCGCGCTGCTGCTGCGCCTTGCTGCGGTCCGGATTGGGATCGAATCGCCGGCCCTCACCGCGAAGCTTCTGTATTTGTTGCGGGCTTTCCCAGAAGCCGGTTGCCAAGCCGGCAAGGTATGCTGCACCGAGCGCTGTCGTCTCCACATATTGCGGTCGCAGAACAGGGATACCGGAGATATCGGCCTGACACTGCATCAGCAGGTCATTCGCCGCGGCGCCACCATCGACGCGCAATTCGCGAAAGGGGTTCGCCGTCTCCCGGTCCATCGCCTCCATTACATCAACCACCTGGAAGGCGATGCTCTCCAATGCTGCGCGGGCAATGTGACCGGGCTGTGTACCGCGCTCGAGCCCGATCAGCAAGCCGCGTGCGTACGGATCCCAGTGCGGCGCACCCAGACCGACAAAGGCCGGCACAAACACGACGCCGCCATTGTCGGGAACAGACGCGGCCAGCGCCTCCACATCTTCCGATTTGCGAATGATGCCAAGATTGTCGCGCAGCCATTGCACGACCGCTCCCCCGATGAAGATCGATCCCTCCAACGCGTACTCAAGCTTGCGCCCGAGGCTGCAGGCAAGCGTGGTGATGAGGCGGTTTTCCGAAAGAACGAATTTGTCACCGATGTGCTGCAACAGGAAGCAGCCTGTACCGTAGGTATTCTTCGCGTCACCCGGCGAGAGACATAACTGCCCGAAGAGTGCGGACTGCTGGTCGCCCGCGACGCCGGCGATCGCAATCGAGCCAAGTCCG
>JBJMGC010000002.1:0-5032 GCA_045808105.1 Acidobacteriaceae bacterium
AGGTGTTGCGATGGATCTGCCCATAGCGCAGGAAGCGCGCATTCTCCAGGCCCGGAATCAGCCGCAGCACGCGCGCCTGTTCGCCATACTTCAAGTGGTTCTGAAAGCCCACCAGGTTGTAGGAGTCTGCGCGCAGATTCTCGCAGCGCAACTGCACCACCGCATGCGGTGTCTTGCCCGTCCGCGGATCGCGCAAGCCAACCGGCTTCATCGGTCCAAAGCGCAACGTGTCCCGTCCTCGCCGTGCCAGCTCTTCAATCGGCAGACAGCCCTCGAAGTACTGCAACTGCTCCCACTCCTTCGCCTCCATGCCCTCCGCCGTCAACAGCGCATCGTAGAAACGGTTGTACTCTTCCCTGTTCATCGGGCAATTGATGTAATCAGCCGTGCCCTTGTCCCAGCGCGCCGCCATGTACACCCGCTCGCGGTCGATCGTCTCCGCATCCACAATCGGTGAAATCGAGTCGTAAAACGCCAGGTGTTCCTGTCCGGCAAGCCGCGCAATGTCGTTCGACAGCGCAGGCGAGGTCAGCGGCCCGCTGGCGACTATGGTCAAACCGTCAAAGTCATCCAGCCGCGTCACCTCTTCGCGCACCACCGTGATCCGCGGCTCGCGCGCAATCGCTTCGCCGATCCTCCGCGAAAACTCCGCGCGATCCACCGCCAGAGCGTGGCCTGCGGGAACAGCGCATTCATCCGCCAGCCGCAGCAGCACACTCCCTGCGCGACGCATCTCCTGCTTCAGCAGCCAGGGGGCCGTATGCTCGCTCTCCGACTTCAGAGAGTTCGAGCACACCAGCTCCCCAAAATCCGCCGTCTGGTGCGCGGGCGTCTGCCGCACCGGCCTCATCTCGTAGAGCAGCACCTCCGAGCCCTGCCCCGCAGCCATCAACGCCGCCTCCGGCCCAGCCAGCCCGCCACCAATCACTCGTATCCGCATAGCTCTATTGTCAACGCAGAGAGGGCACGCCCGCCAAACCGGCCGCCTTAAACACTGTTGCGGCTCACTCGACCCTTTTGCGCGCGGGATGCTTCGCTGATCGCAGCGTCCAGCCGCGGCCCAAGCTCCTCGAATGCCGGCGACGGTCCTTTCCAACGCAATTGATCGACATCGTCGAACAGCGCGATATCCGTCCGCAGCGTGGCCAGCGTCCGGAACAGTCGCGCCAGTTTGCCATCCCGCGAAAGCGTTGTTGCAAGCGTGCTCGCGCTGGTCACATTCACCCGCCAGTCGCGATAGTCCGGCGGGATGGATTCCAGATGGCCAAATTTCGCAAGAACTGCAGCCGATGACTTCGAACCCCAGCCACGCAATCCAGGGTAGCCATCCGCTGCATCGCCGACCAGCGCCAGATAATCCGGAATGGACACCGGGGGCACACCGAACTTTCGGATAACTCCGGCTTCATCGCAAATCTCACGCGTCCGCCGATTCAGTTGGACGATCCGCGTACCGCGAACGCACTGCGCCAGATCTTTGTCAGGCGTGCAAATAATCACGCGGTCAACGCGCGGATCGAGCGCTGCTGCCTGCGCCCCGGCCGCCAGCGCATCGTCTGCCTCGAACTCCACCATCGGCCATACAACGATGCCCGCCGCGGCAAGCGCCTCCTCGAGCAGTGGAAACTGCGCCAGCAGCGCAGGTTCCACACCTTCGCTCGTTTTGTAACCGGGCCATAGCCCATTGCGAAACGACTCGATGACGTGATCGGTAGCCACAGCAAGATGTGTGGCGCCCTCCTTGAGCATCCCCAGCAGCGATGCCACTACACCCCGGACGGCCGCCACCTCATGCCCCTCCGCATCCCGCGCAGATGGCAAGGCATAGTAGTGCCGGAACAACTCGTACGTGCCGTCAACCAGATAAACGTCCAAGATGCATCCTCGCCCTATAGGAAAGCACAGATCCGATTTGCCTGGGGTCCCGCGCTGGTGTGACACGGGGCTCCAGTCAAAGCAGGTCGTCCACGAGACCAGACGTGAGCGACCAAAGGAAGCGAGCCCAGCAATGCGCGCCGAAGGCGCAATCGCCCGGACAGCCAGTCCCCCGTGCGGCGAGCACCGTGGTAGCCTGACACTCCCGTGTCCGCTTCTACTTTCGATCTGACCTCCGCGGCGTTCACCGAGATGGTGCGCCAGGGTTTTCACCCCGACTTTCCACCCGGCACCGAAGAGCAAATCGCAAGCATCCGCACTGCCGTAGCCCCGGCAATAGCAGCCGATGTGCGCGATCTGCGCAGCCTCGTCTGGTCATCCATCGACAACGACACCTCGCGGGATCTCGACCAGATCGAGTGGGCCGAGCGCGTACCCGGTGGCATCCGAGTGCGCGTCGGCGTGGCAGACGTCTCCGCATCCGTGGCGAAGAACACGCCAATCGACCAGCACGCCTCGGCTCAGACCAAAACCGTCTATACCGCAACCCGCAATTTCCCCATGCTGCCCAACGAGCTCTCGACCGGTCTCACCTCGCTGAACGAGCGCGAAGACCGTGCCGCGATCGTCACCGAGTTCGTTGTGGACGCGGAAGGCGCACTCCAGCAGCAGGCCATCTATCGCGCCCTGGTCCACAACTGCGCGCAACTGGCATACAGCAAGGTCGGCCCCTGGCTCGAGCGCACTGCCGAACCAGACCCAAAAGTCGCCGCCTCGCCGGAGTTGCAGGCACAATTACGCCTCCAGGACGAGGCCGCGCATGCGATCCGGGCAGGGCGGATCAGAGAGGGCGCGCTCGACTTCCGCCGCGTCGAGGCCGATCCTGTCGTCGTCGACGGCCACGTACACGAGATTCGGACCATCCAGCGCAATCTTGCGACGGACCTGATCGAAGACTTCATGATCGCGGCCAACGAGACCATGGCGGAGCTTCTCCGCACTGCCGGCCGCTCCTGCATCCGCCGCGTGGTGCGCTCGCCGGAACGCTGGTCGCGCATTGTTGAGCTGGTCAGCCGCTACGGAACCACACTGCCTGCGGAAGCAGATTCGACTGCCTTGAGCGAATTTCTTCACAAGGAGCGTCAGGCCGACGCCGTGCACTATCCGGATATCGCCCTTGCCATCATCAAGCTGATGGGCGCAGGCGAGTACGTCGTTTCAAAGGGAACAGAGACCGAGCCGCTTGGCCACTTCGCGCTGGCCGCGCGAGACTACACCCACTCCACCGCGCCCAACCGCCGCTTCGCCGATCTCGTCAACCAGCGGCTGGTCAAGGCCATGCTCGAGAATCAGCCCTCTCCCTACACCGACGCGGAGCTCGCTGACATTGCCATGCATTGCAACCTGCAGGAATCTGCCGGCCAAAAGGTAGAGCGCGCGATGCGCAAGCGCACCGCGGCCGTCGCCCTCTCCGGCAGCATCGGCAAGGTCTTCCGTGGCGTGATTACCGGAGCAAGCGAGAAGGGCGTCTACGTCCGCGTATTCCAGCCGCCGGTCGAAGGCAGAGTGGTTCGCGGCGAACACGGCCTGGAAGTAGGCGACACGGTCACCGTCACCCTGCTCCACACCGACCCGCAACGCGCCTTCATCGACTTCGGGATCGCGTGAGGAGATGTCCCCACCACCAAGAATCGGGCTGCCCTATCCGTAAGCTGGGCTAATTCACGGCAACAAGCCGGCGCGAAAGGACCGATTCCATAATCCCTCCAACGTCTTTTCGGCTCGTTCCTGCATCAGAGTGCAATGGGAATGACCGAAGCACTCTCGTCTCGCTCCAACGGCGCACGCTCCCGCGCCGTCGTCTGCCTCTCCGGCGGCATGGACTCCGCCGTCTGCGCCGCCATCGCCGCGCGCGAACACGAGACCTACGCCCTCCACTTCAGTTACGGCCAGCGCACGGAACAGAAGGAGTTGCAGTCCGCCCGGGCCATCGCCAGCGACCTCCAGCTCGCGCAATTCCTGCCGCTGACCATCGACATCTTCCGCGTCATCGGCGGCTCCGCGCTGACGGATGAGGCCATCGCCGTGCCCGATGCTCCCGGAGAAGAGGATGCTATCGGCGCCACCATTCCCGTCACGTACGTGCCCTTCCGCAACGCGCACTTCCTCTCCGCCGCCGTCAGTTGGGCGGAGGTGATGGGTGCCCAGGCCGTCTACATCGGTGCCGTCGAGCAGGACAGCTCCGGCTATCCCGACTGCCGTCCCGCCTATTACGAGGCCTTTCAGCAGCTCGTTCGCACCGGCACGCGGGATGGTTCCATCCGCGTCGAAACGCCTCTTATCTCTATGCGCAAGCATGAGATAGTCCGCCGCGGCCTTGAACTCTCCGCGCCCTTCCATGTAACGTGGTCGTGCTACACAGGCAATCAGGCCGCCTGCGGCACATGCGAGAGTTGCATCCTGCGGCTTCGCGCCTTCGCCGAAGCAGGAGTCGACGACCCCATTCCCTACGCAACCGACTGGAAACATACGGCCAACGCCCCAAAAGAATCCAAGAAATGACGAGGAGAACGAGTATGACGAAGAAACTTTGGTTGGCCACGGCCCTGATCACGCCGCTGGCGGCATTCGGCCAGGCCGCAAGCACCGCCTCCATACACGGTCACGCGCAGGATCCCAGCGGCGTTCCCATGGCGAATGCCCAGATCCAGATCTCGACCGATGGCAAGACCGCCTTGTACACCTTCAACGCCGACCAGAACGGCGACTACAAGGGCGACAACATCAAACCCGGCACCTACGTCTTGACGATGTACATCAAGGGGCCGAACGACGCCAACTACAAGCCGGTCGATCGCTTCGAAAACGTCAAGATCGAAGCCGGCCAGAACGTCGCGCAGGACTTTGACCTCTCCCGCCCCGAGTACGTCAAGAAGCTTTCGCCCGAAGAGCAAAAGCAGCTTGCAGAGACCAAGTCGAAGAACGCCGGCATCATGAAAGAAAACGCGCAGGTGAAGAACCTGAACGGCGATCTCGCGACCGCTCGCCAGAACATCAAGGACAAAAAGTTCGACGATGCCGCGAGCTTGATGCAGAAGGACACCGCCGCCAAGCCGGATGCCGCCGTCCTCTGGGTTGAGTTGGCCATCGCGCAGAA
>JBJMGC010000003.1:0-10211 GCA_045808105.1 Acidobacteriaceae bacterium
AGGCCGGCGCTGGCTACGGAAACGACGCCCAAGTGACGGGGTGCGGGAAGTCCGGCGCTGGCTACGGAAACCACGCCCAAGTGACGGGGTGCGGGAAGTCCGGCGCTGGCTACGGAAACGACGCCCAAGTGACGGGGTGCGGGAAGTCCGGCGCTGGCCACGGAAACGACGCCCAGGTGACGGGGTGCGGGAAGTCCGGCGCTGGCCACGGAAACGACGCCCAGGTGACGGGGTGCGGGAAGTCCGGCGCTACCGGCCGATACTGTTGCGTTAGCAAGGCAGGGTACCGCCAGAGTAGCGGTCAACGTAAGAACGGACAATAACTTCATGACTTGGGCCTCCAAGGGTCTTGGTACTCGTGGCGTATCGCCTACGTAGTACGAACCTTAGCGGAGGCTCCCGAGCAACGCTACAACTTTGGTGGAATTTAACTCTTCGTAGACTGGTAATATTACCGATGTACTTAAATTTATCGCTTGGAGGCTGCGAGTTCGTCACTTGATTGCGTCGCGATCGAGTAGAAGAGTCACATTGACGGGCGCATCGCTTCCACAGGAGGGTCTCTCGCTACTCTTTTCGTGGGATGTCCCCGACCGCAGCCGCCAACTAAAGTGACGCCATGACCCCCGCACTCTCGGCACAGGCAAAAGCGGATGCCCCGGTTGAGCTGAGAAATGCCGTTCGCTTTCCGCTTCAGATTCCTCTGCGGCTCTTTACTGCGGCTGGTGAGCTCGCAGCGACGACGGAAAACATCTCTGCCACCGGAGTCGCCTTTACGCTGGCCCGGCCCCTTGAGGTACAGACTCAGGTTCGCTTTACGATGAAAATGCCCGCCGAAGCCATGGGTACCCCAACAGATGTAGTAGTTCACTGCACGGGCCGTGTGGTACGCTGCAACACCAGCGAGACCTGCTGGCGTGCCGCGGCAGTTATCGACGAATATTACTTCAGTCAGTAGAATTGTTATGAGCGCAGCCAAGCCAGACATGCTCGACGAGACCCTCCCCAACGAACCGGTGGAGCCCGGCGCATCGACCGAGGCGAACATCGTCCGCATCATCCTTGCGGATTCGCAGGCGATTTATCGCGTGGGCATGCGCAAGATCTTTGCCCTGGAAGATGACATCCGGGTGGTTGCACAAGTGGATAACCTCCAGAACCTGGAGGCGGCCATCCAGAGGTTTCCGACGGATCTCGTCATCCTCGAAGGCGGCCTGATTACAGGCACCACGGATGCCATACCGGCTATCGTGCGCCGCAACCCGCAGGTCAAGATCATCATCCAGGCCGTCGGGACCGACGAACAGAACACGGTTGAGCTCTACCGCCGGGGCGTGCGGGGCATCATCCCCAGGTCGATTTCGCCCGATCTGTTGGTCAAGTGCGTTCGCAAAATCGCGCAGGGCGAGACCTGGATTGATAACCAGTCGGTGAACTGGGTAATCGAGGCTTACCGCTCGCAGGCTACGGCGCTGACCAGTCCGAAGAGCCAGCCGCGTCTTTCTCCGAAGGAGATGGCGATCATTACCTGCATCACGCAGGGCAAGCGTAACAAAGAGATCGCGTATCAACTGGGTACTACCGAACAGGTCATTAAGAACTATCTGCGCAAGATCTACGACAAGCTCGGTGTTTCAGATCGGCTTGAGCTGGCGCTTTATTGCCTGCACCACCAGTTGCACAAGAAGTTTGCGGATGGCTCCGTGAACGCCGAAGGCGGCGATGCGGTGCTCACCCCGATTCCGGCGCAGCATGCCGCTTCGGCGGAAAAGTAGCTCCAGTCAAAGTTGCAGTCCCAAAGAACTGAATCCAGGGAGGGAGGCCTACGGGCCTCCCTTTTCATTGGTTCCTTTGCTGCGTTAACCGGTCCGTGTTTGCGGTAGCGGCTGAGCAGCGCGCTCATTTGGTTTCTGCGAATTTCGCGTCTCCTCCAGCAATTCGACAAGTAATTGCAAACGGGCCGGAGCGATGTGGTCGAAGAGCCCCCGAATTTGTCCATCGAGCGAAAGGCCGATCGATGCGAGCAACTGTCGGCCCTCCGGCGTGATCTCGGTTACGACAGAGCGTCGGTCCCGTACGTCGCGTCGGCGCCTCACCAGTCGCGGCTTGGTTAGCCGGTCCAGCAGGCGGGTGATATCGGGATCGGCCGCCGCCAGCCGGCTGCCCAGTTCCGAGCAGGAGAGTCCTCCCGCGCGATCGTCACGAAGCACTCGCAGCACGTTGTATTGAGTCCATGTCAGGCCGTAGGCACGCAGCATCAGATGGATTTCGCGGCGGAGATGATTCGCAGTTCGCTCTATGCTGGCAAGTGCCGTCTCCGCCGGACTGATGATCGTCTGGACGTGCTCGGAACTCTGCGACCTTTCCACATTGGACCTCCTTGCGCAACGACTCTTAGTGATTGACGTGCTCGCCCTTCCCTGCGCCGCAATGAAAACGATTAGCGATAAACCACGACGGCGCAAATGAATCACGCAGAACACCTGCTGCTATGCTGGCGTCTGTTTGGTGAATCTTCTCGCTCCATTCCGGACCCTCACGACGAAGCAGCGGCATGCCTTCGCCGCATGCTTCCTGGGCTGGTCGCTGGATGCGTTCGACTATTTCATTCTTGTCTTTTGTGTATCCGCGATTGCGACAGATTTCCGTGTCGCGAAAAGCGCCGTAACAGAAGCGCTCGTCCTCACTCTCGCTTTCCGGCCATTGGGCGCTCTCCTGTTCGGTTGGATGGCGGATCGAATCGGACGGCGGCCCACCCTGATCGTCAATATTCTTTGCTATTCCATATTGGAACTGGCCTGTGCCTTTACGCCGTCGCTGCATGTCCTGTTGGTTCTCCGGGCTTTGTTCGGCATCGCCATGGGTGGGGAGTGGGGCGTGGGCGCTGCTCTGGCCTTCGAAACTCTGCCCAAGGAGAACCGCGGGTTCTTCTCCGGTCTGCTGCAGGAGGGCTACTCAGTCGGCTACCTGGTGGCCGCGGCGGCCTTTGGACTCCTGTTCCAATCCATCGGATGGCGCGGCATGTTCATCGTTGGAGCGATGCCGGCCGTGGTCGCCGGCTACATCGGGCTAAAAGTCGAGGAGTCTCCGGCCTGGCAGCAGGGAAGCGCGGCACGCGGCGCCGGGATGTCCTTTTCTGGACTGTGGCAGGGCGTTCGCGGATATTTGCCACTGTTTCTGTTTCTTGTTCTGCTCATGTCCGGCTTCAACGCCTTCAGTCATGGCAGCCAGGACCTGCACCCGCTCTTTCTGCAGAGCGATCACCACTTCGATCCGCATACCGTCAGCATGATCGGAATCATGCTCGCCTTGGGTGCGATCACTGGAGGTGTGGTATTTGGTGCGCTGTCGGAGCGTTGGGGAAGAAAACGCGCGATCATCACGGCGGCCCTGCTCGCCATCCCGGCAACGCCCTTGGCCACACTCTCGCATGGTCGCGTCGCGCTGGCGGCCGGCGCTTTCCTGGTGCAGTTCATGGTGCAGGGCGCATGGGGCGTGATCCCCGTGTATCTCAGCGAAATCTCACCCGGTCCGGTGCGCGCCACCTTTCCGGGCGTGGTCTATCAGCTGGGAAATCTGATTGCGTCGAAGCTGACGAACATTCAAGCGCGGATCGCCGAGCGCACGGGCAGCTACGGACCGGTGCTCGCAGTCACGATCATTGCCGTCGCGCTGTTCATTGCTGTCGTGATGTCGTTCGCGCGTGAATCGCGCGGAACGGAGATCACGACCTGATCGCTTCGAATGACTTTCTCACTCATGGTGAAACAGGAGAACACAATTACACTTGCCTTGATGCGCTTGCTCCCCCTGATCATCCTACTTGCCCCCGCCGCTCTCCAGGCGCAAACTGCTCCACTCAAGACTTTCAACGTGTATCCGGGTGCCGCTCCCGGAGCGCACGGCGATGCCGCTGCGGATAGGCCGACCATCGATGTCTATCTGCCGGCGAATAACCCAACGCACACCGCAGTGCTGGTGATACCCGGCGGTAGCTACCATACTGTGGTGGCAGATCGCGAAGGGGCCGCGCCCGCGGAGTGGCTGGTCCAGCATGGTGTCGCCGCCTTCGTTCTGCACTATCGCGTCGCGCCCTACCGCTATCCGGCGCCCATCGCGGATGCGGAACGAAGCATGCGCTTGGTGCGCAGCCGGGCCGGCGAATTCGGTTTCGCGCCGGATCATCTTGGTGCGTGGGGCTTTTCCGCAGGCGGCCACAGCACCAGCATCCTTGCCACACTCTTCGATAACGGCGTGCCGGCGAGTCCTGATCCCGTCGAGCACGCAAGCGATCGTCCCGACTTCGTAATCCTGGCGTATCCGGTGATCAGCATGAAGCCGGGGATTGCTCATGCTGGCTCGCGCGAGAATCTGCTTGGGCCACTGCCCGATCCCGCACTGGTCGCGTTGCTCTCGGCGGAAGATCACGTGACTCCGACGAGTCCGCCCGCCTTCGTGTTCACTACGAACGACGATGACGTCGTGCCATCGCAGAACAGCATGGTCTATGTGGCTGCGTGCCAGCGTGCCGGTGTGCCGGTGGAGTTTCACATGTTTGAGCATGGCCACCACGGCGTGGATCTTGCAGAGCGTCTGCCGGCCCTGCATCTTTGGACCGTGCTGCTGGAGAGCTGGATGCGGGAGAACCAATGGATGTCGCCGGCGCAGCAATAGCGATGTGCTTATCTCGTCCGCGGCCCGGCCAGCCCGCGTACCAGGCGCGAGCTGAACGCCATCATGCAGCTCAGCACCATCACGCAAACCAGAATTGAAGTGAGCCCGGCGTGCTTCCCCACAAAGCCGAGTCCTGGCGGGCCTGCCAAGAGTCCCGCATATCCGATGCCGACGGTGGTTGCGATGCCGGCGCCGGCCGGTACCTCCGGCACACGGCCTGCGGTGCGGTAAAGTACCGGCGAACCATTCGCCAGGCCTGCACCCACCAGCGCGAAGCCGAGCAGCCACCACAGTTCGCTCGTCATGTGCTGCCAGCCGGTGGCGATCACCACTCCCAAACCCGCGGCCGCCAGCAGACCTCCTGCGAACAGCGTTCGTTCTTCGCCGAAACGCCCCACTACAGAATCTCCCAAAAGGCGGCCGGTGACCATCAAGGCCGCGAATACGGCATATCCATATCCGGAGACACCAAGGCCCGCGCCGCGAACCACGCGCAGGTAGAGCCCGCTCCAGTCTGCGATCGAGCCTTCGCAGACCATGGAAACAAATGCAACCACTCCGAGAAGCAATAGCCGGCCGTGCGGCCGCATCGTGTGCGGCTGCTGGTGCAATCCCTCTTCAGCACGTGTGAAGAGGACTGGCGTCGCGGCGAGCACCAGCAGAATCACCAATGCGGAGAAGCTCAACACAATGAATTGCGGAGGCACGTGCCGCGAAAGCAAAAAGCTGGTGATCGCAGCGCCGGTGAAGCTTCCGATGCTCCATACGCCATGCAGCCGCGAGATGGTGCGCTCCCCCAGCTGCTCTTCTACGGCGATGCCCTGCGCGTTCATGGATACATCCATGCTTGCCCCGGCGATGCCGAAGCAGAGCAACGCCAGCGTCATCAGCACTGCAGTAGGGGCCAAGATGACCGCGCTCAGCATGATGGGAAATGCGATGCCGGTCACGCGGCACACGGCCCGACTGCCCAGCCGCGCGGTCATCCGCCCGGCGATCGGCATGGCGATCACCGCGCCCAGGCCGCTCGCCAGCAGTGTCCAGCCCAGGGCGCCCGGATCTAGGTGCAGCTCACGTGCGCGGTCCGGCACATGCGGCACCCATGCGCCCATCACGATGCCATTGGCCAGGAAGTACGTCGCGACGGCGCGCTGCGCGAATTTCGCGCTTTCAAGTGAGGCTAGTGCCGAACTCGTCATTCTTCTTTAAGAGTACGAGACTTCGCTGGTCGATGTTCGTGGCGAGCCGCGATAAGGTGGGAGAAGGAGCAATGTTCATGCCGGAATCGCAACTGCACCTCTCGGCGCCTGCAGCCCGCGTGTTGGGCTCGCTGCTGGAGAAGGAGACCACGACACCCGAGTACTATCCGCTCTCATTGCTGGCGCTGACTAACGCCTGCAATCAGCGCTCGAGCCGCTACCCGGTGATGGATTTGAGCGAGGATGAAGTTCGCATGGCCCTGCATGAACTGGAAGATGCCGGGCTGGCCGCGCCGGTACGAGGCAGCGAGAGCCGAGTGGCAAAATACGCGCACCACGTCGGCGAGGTGTTTAACCTGCGCCGCGGCGAGCTCGCCATTCTCTGTGTGCTCTTGCTGCGTGGAGCGCAGACGCCGGGCGAGCTGCGTGCGCGCACAGAACGCATACACAGCTTCGCAGCGATGGATGAGGTGGAGAGCACGTTGCAGCAGCTTGCCCAGCGCGAGCCGCCCTTGGCGCGTGCCATGCCTCGCGAACCGGGGGCGCGTGAGGTGCGCTACGTGCAGCTACTCTCGCGCGCCGAAGCCGCTCGAACTCAGGTTGATTCGCCGCAAAGCGCGCAGTCCGCCGATATCGCCGGTGATGACGTTCGAGATAGAGTCGCAACGCTCGAGAGCGAACTCGCGGAGCTTCGCGCGCGCATTGCGTCTCTCGAAGAGAAGCTGGCGCAGCTCACCGGCTGAGCGGCCAATCGAGCGCATATCCTGAGTTCATGACCTGGCTTCTTTGGGCGCTTCTTTCGGCTTTCTTTGCGGCAGCGACGGCGATCCTGGCAAAGATCGGTGTTGCCGGCATCGACTCCAACCTCGCGACCGCCATCCGAACGACCGTGGTGCTGGTCTTCACCTGGGCGATCGCGATTGCACTGGGCAGGCATACCGCGATTGGCGCCATCGCGGGCCGCTCATGGCTCTTCCTCGTGCTGTCCGGCATTGCGACCGGTTTGTCCTGGCTGTGCTATTTCCGCGCGTTGCAGCTGGGTCCCGCGTCGGCGGTGGCGCCCATCGACAAGCTAAGCGTAGTGCTCGTCATCCTCTTTGCATGGATATTTCTGGGAGAGGGTCTTACCGCGCACAAGATCATCGGAGGCCTGTTGATTGCAGGCGGGGCTGCGACACTCGTTTTCGGCTGAGGCAATAATACTGTCCGAACACAAAGGGCCGGACAGCAAAGGCGCCATCCAGCCCTTGTGCTTTTCTACCGCACTGAGTCAGCGTGTCTGGAAATCCGCGCGGCAACCGTGATCGACCCAAATCCCGCGCGAATCGTAGCCCCAGCTATAGCCCTGCTGGCAGGGCGAGCCGCTGCGTTGATTGGTCATCTGCACGCCGCGTCGCGTGTCGGCCGAGCAGTAGTGTCGGTTGCCATCATCTGACGAGCAGGTGACAGTCTGGCCGCCACCGCCCCATCTGTTACCGCGGCTGTTCACTGTGAAATCTGCGCGGCAACCGTGATCAACCCAGATTCCGCGCGAATCATAGCCCCAGCTATAGCCCTGCTGGCAGGGCGAGCCGCTGCGCTGGTTGGTCATCTGCACGCCGCCGCGTGCGTCGGCCGGGCAGGTATGGCGTCCGCCATCGTCGGATGAGCAGGTGATGGTCTGTCCACCGCCGCCGCCGCCGTAGTTATAGGAGTTGGCGCTGCTCACCATGAAGTCGGCGCGGCAGCCGTGATCCACCCAGATGCCATTGGGGTCGTATCCCCAGCTATAGCCCTGTTGGCAGGCCGATCCGCTGCGCTGATTGGTCATCTGCACGCCGCCGCGTGCGTCGACCGGGCAGGTGTGTCGCCCGCCGTCGTCTGACGAGCAGGTGATGGGTTGTCCACCGCTGCTCCGACCGTTATTCCGGCTGTTAACTGTGAAATCGGCGCGACAGCCGTGGTCTACCCAGATGCCGTCGCGGTCGTATCCCCAGCTATAGCCCTGCTGGCAGGCCGCGCTGCTGCGCTGGTTCGTCATCTGCACCCCGCCACGCGCGTCGACCCGGCAGGTGTGACGCCCGCCGTCGTCGGAAGAACACGTGATCGTTTGCTGTGCTGAGGTCAACTGGGCTGTTCCTGCAAAAACAAGCCCAGTGAGTGCAAGGAATGTATATCGGAATG
Organism: Acidobacteriaceae bacterium; assembly: GCA_045808105.1. Classification (GTDB taxonomy): domain Bacteria; phylum Acidobacteriota; class Terriglobia; order Terriglobales; family Acidobacteriaceae; genus KBS-83. The sequence goes on from JBJMGC010000003.1 coordinate 8,037, forward strand.
GAAAGTGCATGTGCCCTCCAGCGCGAGATAGTACGCCGCCTGACGCTCGGGAGGGGAGTCTGCGAAGAGAATCGGCCGATGTCCGGCAGAATCACGGTTCGATGCCATTGAGTGATAACACCGAACCGCGATCACCGCCAAAATTACTGAATCAAGATACTGAACGACGGATCAGCGAATCACGAAATCGGCCCGGCAGCCGCGATCCACCCAGATGCCGCGACGGTCGTATCCCCAGGTAGAGCCCTGGGTGCAAGGGGACCCGCTCCGCTGATTCACCAACCGCACGCCGCGCCGGGTGTCTGCCGCGCAATATTTCCGCCTGCCGTCGTCCGATGAGCAGGTGATGGTCTGGCCGCCCGGCCCCCCTGGACCGTAGCCGGGCCGATTGCCCGGGCCTGGCCGATAGCCAGCGTTGATGACGAAGTCCGCACGGCAGCCGCGGTCTACCCAGATTCCGCGGCGATCATATCCCCAGGTGGACCCCTGCTGGCAGGGCGATCCGCTGCGTTGCCGGACCATCGTCACACCGCCCCGGGTATCGACCGGGCAGTAATTCCGCCTCCCGTTGTCCGACGAGCAAGTGATGGACTGTGCTCTTGCCGGCCGCGCTGCCAGCGCCGTTACCGCGAGGACGCCCAACATCGCCACATACAAAGCTCGCATTCGCATTCGTAACTCCTCCCGCCCGGAATCCTACACCCGAAAGGTGTTTCGTCAATCAAAGCTTGTACCGAGGCGAGAACAGGAATGCGCCCGGGCGCGAAGCTCTAGCGCCTGGTGTGCAGATAAAACACCATTCCCGCCCCTATGGCAATGACCAGCAGCGCAGCCGTCAACAGCGCGCCGCCCAGCAGCAACGTCACCCGCCGGCGCTGCGCCTCGCTGGGTCGCGTTATGCCAAAACCTTGTATGAACATCTCGACTAGATATTCGAGAATTCGCATTCCTCAGCAGCACCTCTCACCCGTCTCGGCCGGGATGCATCGAAGTTGCTGCACCCATCGCGAAATTAAGGCTAGCACCTCTGGTTTTACCGAAAGTCTCAATCCGGAAGGGAGTAACATTTCCGCTTATGAAGCGAATTCTGCAACGTTTGAGAGAGATGCTCTCCGGATGGCGCAGCACGCCTCCGCCATACGGGGAGCCGGATGCGGGAGTACGGGTGCCGTTGAAGCGCGGACCCGGTGGCCGCAGTGCCAGCGCTGTCGCTGAACTGGACGACTTCTAATCGGCTCAGTCAGGCCGTTGTAGGTCGAAGCGATCTCGTGTGCGTGTGTAGGTTGGGCCGCCCATGCGACCGACGGCCGCGAGCTTCTCCGGGTCGATGCGGAAGTGGTCCACCAGGTCTTCACGCACATGGAAACGCAGCACTTCGCCGAGCACGATGCTGCCACCAGAGGGGAGATCGCTGACCCCGACGATCTGGCGCAACCGGCACTCCATCTGCACCGGACTTTCCGCTACGCGCGGCGGTTTTACCAATTCGCTCGGCAGAGGAGTCAGTCGAGTCAGTTCAAACTCGTCCACGTCCGGCGGGACCTGTGCGGATGCGAGATTCATCTTCTCCACGATTGCTTCTGTAACCACATTGACGACGAATTCACGAGTGGCGATGACGTTGAGCAGCGTGTCCTTGTGAGCTGCGAGCCCGCGGCCGGGGTCTTCGGGACGAACTGACGTACAGAAGAGAACAACCGGCGGATTCGCGCTGGCGCCGGTGAAGAAACTGAATGGAGCCAGGTTGCGTACCCCGCGCGCATCGAGCGATGAGACAAAGGCGATTGGCCGCGGCACGATGGCACCGATCATCAGCTTGTAGATATTCTGGACCTGCTCCTGGGCGGGATCGAAGCTCTGCATCTCTGAATTAGACAACGGCACTAAGCTTCAGACAAAGCCAGACAGGAGCAGACAAATGCAGAAGCCTCCGAAGATGCTCTCTCGCGAAGGTTTTTCTGCCGTTGTCTTCTAAAGGTTTCCGCGGTCGGCCTGTTCGCGTTCGATCGCCTCAAACAACGCCTTGAAATTCCCCTTGCCGAAGGAGCGGCTGCCCTTGCGCTGGATGATCTCGTAAAAGAGTGTCGGCCGGTCCTCGACTGGCTTGGTGAAGATTTGCAGCATATAGCCCTCGTCGTCACGGTCCACCAGCACTCCCAGTTTCTCCAGCTCATC
>JBJMGC010000004.1:0-9970 GCA_045808105.1 Acidobacteriaceae bacterium
AGGACAGCAAGTCGAGCGACGCGCGCCGCAAACGCGGTGACAGAAAGCCGGAGAAGAAGCGCAAGCGTCGCGAGATCAAGCTCCTCGGCGGACTCGCTGCTGGGGTTGTCGGCGGGATCGTCGCCACCTGGGCACTGGATTGCTATCAGAAGGGCTCAGTTCAAGCCACACGACGCGCGGAGAACGCAGAGGGGGCGGCTCCTATACTCAGCCGCCGGCAGGAAGATGGTATTCAGGAACGGCATCACGCTGAACATATCGTCAAGTCGACTTTCGGCAAGCAACTCACCCGGACCCAATCGCGCCGTGCCGCTCCCATCGTGCAATACGCCGTCGGCGCGCTTACCGGCGGCATCTACGGCCTGACTGCGGAAATCCTTCCCATCGTTCGCCGCGGCTACGGCACCGGCTACTCCAACCTGCTCTTTCTCAGCGGGTCGGATGCGGTGCTTCCCTGGTTCAACGTTGGCCGCTCGAACCCCAAATCCGGCCGCCGGGGCGGCCTCTCCGCACCGCTCGTCTATGGAGCAGCCCTCGAAACCACACGCCGCGTTGTGCGTTGGCTGCTCTAGCCAATAAGGGTGCCCCACATCTCGGTTTTGAGATGTGGGATTTTGGGAGCCTCCCACCAGGACAAAAATCAGGCCGGCCCCAGAACTGAGGCTGGCGAGGCCTTCGCCTGACTAGTACTACTGCGGCTGCTGCGCCGCCTGGTTCGCCTTGTCCGCTTCTCTCGCGGACTTCTCCTGTTCGGACGTCGCCTTGTCCTCATGCTTCGCCGCCTTTGCCGCGGCCTTATCCGATTTCTCGTTGTGTTTCAGCTCCTTCTTCTCCCGCTTTTTCTCCTGCTTGTACTCCTTTTTCGTATGCGGCTGCGGGTTTGTCACTTGCCCGTTCTCATCCGTCTGCTGGGCAGATAGCAGCGGCGTCGCCGCCATCCCGAGCCCCATTCCCAGACAAAGCGTCGCAGCCGCAATCCATCGCGTATGAGTCATTGCCGTATCCTCCCCGGTCTTTCCTTTTATGGGATGCCACCGGGCGCCCCGGTCAAGTTTTTGCCGCTTCTACCCAGGCCATTTTCTACAATGGAATTAGATCAAGAAGTAGCGAAGTAGCGCAGTCCGGCAGGTTCGTCTCGCAGGCAAAGTTCTTGGCTTTAACTCCTTGGGAACCACGAATTTCCGGATAACTCCTTCGGAATGGCGAATTTAGGCCTCGGGAGGAGCTCTAAATCAATGTAATCACAAGACTTATGGGCCAAACCTCCCGCACGGGAGGGGGAGGGGTGCCCGGTCACGTTACTCTCCGCAACATTTTGCCGAAATCGCGGTTCACATGGCTGTCTGCAAGGCAAGCTAAGCAGACGAGAGGCCGGGCGGAACGCGCACTCCCGTGCAGGAACGCATTAACGGGAGCAGCAGCGACGGGCTGCCGGCAAGGTGAAGGTATGCGCATCGCAACAGCATTCCGCTCTTTAGTCCTGGCCGCGACAGTCAGCATTATTCCGGCCATTTCGCACGCGGGAGTCTTCGTCTCTATCGGCATTGGCGCACCACCTGTTCTGCCCGTCTACGTGCAGCCGCTTTGCCCGGCCCCCGGTTACATCTGGACTCCCGGCTACTGGGCCTACGACGATGAGGCTGGCTATTACTGGGTGCCCGGCACTTGGGTGCTCGCGCCCTATACCGGTGCCCTCTGGACCCCTGGCTACTGGGGCTGGGGCGATGACGGTTACTTGTGGCACACCGGCTACTGGGGGCGGCATATCGGCTTCTACGGCGGCGTCAACTACGGCTTCGGCTACTTCGGCCGCGGCTTTGAAGGCGGCTACTGGGATCACGACCGCTTCCGCTACAACGCGGCAGTTATGCACGTGGACAACGTCCGTTTCCATGAAGCTGTCTACAACAAGACCGTGATCAACAACTACAACACGACCCGCGTCAGTTTCAATGGCGGCCGCGGCGGCGTCCAGATGCGTCCCACGGCGCAGGAGCAGAACTGGGGTCGTGAGCAGCACACCGCACCGCTGCGTGCACAGCACCAGAACGAGATGCGTGCCAGCCAGAACCGGGCCCAGTTTGCGAACGTGAACCACGGCCGTCCGGAGACCCTGGCCCGCACTGAGCCGGCCTCCTTCAACCGCAACATGCCCGTGAACATCCGGCCCGCGGTCAACAATGCGCGCCCGATGACCAACAACCAGAATTTCAACCGTCCGGCCGTGAACAACGCACGCCCGATGGCGAATAACCAGAACTTCAATCGCGCACCGGTCAACAACGTCTCACGGCCCCAGCAGCAGGCGTATCGGCCACAACCACAAGAGGCCTATCGTCCGCAGCCCCAGCAGCAGGCGTACCGTCCGCAACCACAACAGGCCTATCGCCCGCAGCCCCAACCGCAGGCGTACCGTCCTCAACCACAACAGGCGTATCGTCCGGAGCCACAGCAGACGTACCGTCCACAGCCGCAACAGGCGTATCGTCCGCAGCCAAGTCCGCAGATGAACCAGCACTCTCAGCCGCAACAGATGCGCCAGGCGCCCCTGCCCCAGGAGTTCCACGGTGGTGGCGGGCACGGACATGGCCGATGAACGGTAGATCAGAAGGATAGAAGGAATGGAGGGCGGACCACATCAGGTCCGCCTTATCTTTTGGCGGGAATTTTGCCTTGCTGGTCTGCCGCCGGAATGTCGCCGACGCTGTGCGACAGTCCTGCGGCTTCCATCGTCGCGCCGATCATCGCCGGAATTCCCATGCACGAGTTCAGCATGAGCTGGTAAAGCCGGTGGTCGCTCCAGTCCTGGTTATAGAAGCGGCGGATATAGTTGGCGCGGCGGCGGTCCATCGCTTCCAGCTCCTGCTGCGCGTCGTCCGCCCGATCGGGAAATTGGTCGCGAAACCACGCCAGCTTGCGCGCCGTCGAGGCGTACACGAAGACATGGAAAGTGCCCGGCACATTGACCAGCGCCGAAGCCGCGCCGCGCCCGACCACGACACAATGTCCCTCTGCCACCCGATCCTTCAGGTAGTCGCGAATCAGGCTGGTCAGCCGTTCACTGTCGAAGACCTCCGAGGAGGACATGATAGCGGGCATGCGTTCCACGCTCGCGTGCCAAAAGGTCTTGCCCAGCCGGTAATACCAGGGATCGAGCCGCTCGTCGCAGTTGGCCACGGCAGCCTTCTCTAGCCCGAGCTTGCGGGCGATCTCGTCCACGATGCAGTTGTCGACGATGCGCCAGCCCAGATACTCGGCGAGCAGGTGGGCGAACTCGCCGCCGCGGCTGCCATATTCGCGCTCCACCGTGATGATGCGTACCATGCTGCACCGCCTCAGGTCGGCGTCGCCGCCGACAGATTTCGAGGGGAGCTTACCACCTGCTCGCGGCTCTGACTACTGAGACTGCGTTGGCCAACAATTGGTTACTGACGCAGATCGACGATTGTTGCCCCGGCTCCGCCCTCCGCCTGCGTCGCCTCGGTCACGGCGGCGACGTGCGGGTGGCTGGTCAGCATGGTCCGCAGTGCGCGCCGCAGCACGCCCATGCCTGTGCCATGGATGATGCGCACGCGCGCCAGTCCCGCTAAGAACGCATGGTCGAGGAAGCTCTCCACCTCGGCGCTCGCCTCAGCCACCGTCTGGCCAATGACGTTGATCTCCTCCCGCATATTGTCGCTTGAAGAGGCCATCGTCACCGACACTCCACGGCGCCGCGCGGCCTCGACCGGGTTCAGCTCCATGGCGGCTCGCCGGGAGACTACCTCGGCAATGTCCCCCCGGGGCACCCTCATCTTCATCGGCCCTATCGCCACTTCAAAATTACTGTCGTCGATCTGCCGCTCTACGACAGCAACGCGGCCCAGCGATTTCAATCGGACAGTGTCGCCCGCGGCGACGTGACGCACCACGTGCGCCTGCGGATCACCCTTGTCTGCGCCGGTATGCTGTGCGACCGCCGTCGCATTGAACTGCTCTGCAAACTCACGCCGCAGCCGCGCGATGCGCCGCTCTGCTTCCTTCGAGAGCTTCTGCTGCTGCATGCGGTCATCAATCGCCTTCACCGCCTCGCGCATGCGGAACTCGAAGTCCTTCAGCAGCGCGGCGAGCTGTTGCTCCAGCTCGCGCACCTTCGCCTTCCACTCCTTCAGGCCCTCAGCTTCCAATCTCTGCCGTTCGCGCTCAATCTCAGCTTCCCGCTGGATCAGCGCAGCACGCTCCCGATCCACGGCGTCCAGATCCGCATGCAGCCGGTCGAGAAAATGCGCGATGTCTTCTGTCTGATGCGAGAGCTGCTGCCGAGCCGCGGTGATGATGGCGGAATCGAGCCCGATGCGCTGCGCGATGTTGATACCTGCCGAAGCACCCGGCACGCCAAGCCGTAGCGCATATGTCGGCGCCAACGTCTGCTCATCAAAGCCGACCGCCGCATTGAGCACTCCGGCATGCTGCGCCGCATACACCTTCAGCGACGTGTGGTGGGTGGAGATGATGGACCACGCTCGGGTCGCGAGGAAGTGCCCGGCGATAGCTACCGCCAGCGCTGCCCCCTCTTCCGGATCGGTCGCCGACCCTAGCTCATCCAGCAGCACCAGGGCATGCTCGCCTGCGAGCGCCGCAATGCGATTCAGGTTCACGATATGCGCGGAGAAGGTGGACAAGTTCCGCTCGATAGATTGCGCGTCGCCGATATCTGCCAGGAAGGAGTGGAAGACGGGCAGCACGACCCGCTCCGCGGGAACGGGAATACCGGCCTGCGCCATCATTGCCAATAAAGCGGCCGTCTTCAGCGCCACGGTTTTGCCGCCGGTGTTCGGCCCGCTGATGATGAGCTGCCGCGCATCGGATTCCAATCCGAGCGTGAGGGGAATGATCGTGCCACTACTGCGGCGCAGCCGCCGCTCCAGCAGAGGATGACGCCCTTTCTGTATCAGAAATTCCGGTGCCTCATCACTGGCGAAGCTCGGAGCAACGCATTCGTACTCTTCTGCAAAGCGTGCCCGCGCCTGCAGTCCATCGACCTGCGCAAGGATCGATGCGCCGATCGATAACGTCGCTGCCTCGCGAGCGATCTCGCTCGTCATCTGGACGAAAATGCGATGCACCTCGGCCTGCTCCTCATCGAGCAGGCGGATGAGTTCGTTATTCTGCTCGATTGTTTCCAGCGGCTCGATGTAGACCGACTGCCCGCTGCTGCTGGCGCCGTGGACCACGCCTGGAATGCGGCGCTTCCACTCCGCCTTCACGGGAATCACGAAGCGCTCGCCACGGATGGTGATGAGGTCTTCCTGCGTCGAGCCCTCGCCGGAGAAGCGGCGCAGCGCCTGCCGCAGGCTGCTCTCGATGGCGCGCTGCTGCCGTTCAATCTCGCGGCGGATGCGCTTCAGGTCAGGCGACGCATCGTCGTTCAGCGTTCCGTCTGGATTGACGCGCGACCGCAGCGAGCGCAATAGCGGCCCAAGTTGATTGCCGCGCAGCGGCTCCGTCATGGCACGCAGTAAAGGGATGCGCGATGCCAGGTCCTCCGGCGGCTCCTGCATCGAGGCATACCAGGCCACAACATCGTCGCCGAGAGCGAGCAGGGGCAGCAGCTCTTGCACTTCCAATGCAGTTCCGGGAATTCGCGCCTTCGCTGTCGACACCGCAGGGTCAAACAATGCCGCCACCGCCGGGCGCAGTCCGGCAGCGAGGCAGATGCGCATCTCCGCCACCAATGCATGCTGCTCGCCGGCCCATGGACTGCAGATCGACGGCGCGAGCGCCATCAGCCACTCCCGTGTAACCGTCGCGGTAGCATATTGTGCCAACAGCGCGAGTAGCGCCTGCCACTCCAATGCAGCAGGGCTGAAGTCAGCGACGGGCTCCGGGATAGACGGCAACAAACCCACCCTTTCACTCTACCTTGGCCCCGAGTAGCCCCGCCCCGACAGATAGAATGCAGCCATGGAGTTTCCGCAAACCCGCCTTCGCCGCCTGCGCACCACCGCGCCCATGCGTTCCCTGGTGCGTGAGACGCACCTGCACCCCGGCGCGCTGATATATCCGCTTTTCCTGTGTCCCGGCGAGGGCGTCCACCGCGAGGTCAGGTCGATGCCCGGCGTCTACAACGTCTCCGTGGACGAGGCGGTGAAGGAGGCAGAGCAGGCCGCGTCGCTCGGGCTCGGCGGATTGCTGCTCTTCGGCCTGCCTGAGACAAAGGACGAACAAGGCAGCGGTGCCTATGATCCCGCGGGCATTACGCAGCAGGGCCTGCGCGCGCTGAAGCAGACAGCAGCGGCCAAGAACCTGGTGCTGATAGCAGATGTCTGCCTGTGCGAATACACCTCTCATGGCCACTGCGGCGTCGTGCGGCGTGATGGAGACGAATTTCACGTCGACAACGATGCCACCCTCGACCTGCTCGCGAAGACGGCGGCATCGCTCGCCGAGGCCGGCGCGGATATCGTTGCGCCATCGGACATGATGGATGGCCGGGTAGCTGCCATCCGCGATGAACTGGATGAGGACGGATTCGAGCAGGTGCCGGTGCTTTCCTATGCGTCGAAGTTTGCCTCGGCGTTCTATGGACCATTCCGCGAAGCCGCGGATTCCGCGCCGCAGTTTGGCGACCGGCGCACTTATCAGATGGATGGCGCCAATCTGCGCGAGTCGATGCGCGAGATTGAGCAGGATCTGGGTGAAGGCGCGGACATGATCCTGATGAAGCCGGCGATGCCGTATCTCGATGTGATCCATGCGGCGCGCGGCCGCTTCGATGTGCCCATGGGTGCCTACCAGGTCTCCGGGGAGTATTCGATGTTGCAGGCTGCTTTCGAGCGCGGCTGGCTGGAGCGGGAGCGCGCGATACTCGAATCGCTCATCTCGATTCGCCGCGCCGGTGCGGATTTTATCGTCACCTACTTCGCCAAAGAAGCAGCGAAGCTACTCAAGTCGACCTAACGCTGCGCCAGCATCTTGCGGAATTGCGCTTCGAGGCGTGCCGTGAATCCCTGCGGGGTCTCACCTAGTTCCATCGTCATGGGATCGCCGACACGAACCGTCACCGTGCCCGGCCGGAACCAGCGCCGCTGGCGCTGCTTGATGTCGCCCAGGCCGCTCATGGCGACGGGCATAACGGGGGCGGCGGAATCGCGCGCCAGCAGACCGATGCCGGACTGGAATGCGCCCAGCGTTGCATCGGCAGAACGGCGTCCTTCTGGAAAGAGGATCACCGACATGCCGCGGTCCATCGCCGCGCCAGCGTGCGCGAAGCTCCGACGAAACCCTGCGCCCTGCGGCAGCGGAAATACGTTGAAGAGCGCCGTGACCAGCCAATATGCAATCGGTGTGAGCGGCCGAAACCATGCGTGCCGCTCCGCATGCGCGTGCCGCCATCCCGTCAATAGACCGCCGGCCATTGCGATTGCAGTATGGCGCCGGATGCGCGGGGGTAATGCGGCAAGCACAAGCGGAACGTCAAAGGCAGTCACATGATTCGCGACGATGAGCAACGGCTGGCGCGGTGCAATGCCTTGCGGCCGCATGATGCGCGGACCGAGCAGCAGATTGGTAAGCGGGATCGAGACGCACTCCAGGAAGGAAATGCGCAGCCAGCGGATGGGCGCGCTCCAGGGCCAGCGCGGATAGATCGTGTTTTCAGTGACCGGTTGGAGATTTGCAGAACCGTGCGCACGCGACGTGCTTTCGGTGGTCGCTAATGTCGCCTCCGCTGTTCTCGTCTGAGGAACGATGAGTCTGCGTAAATCGCCTAAGGTGCGCGCCTGTTGCCACGCGTCGTCGGGAATCTCGGTGCCGAATCGCTGCTCGAGCGCGCTCTGGAGCTCGACCATGCCAAGACTGTCGAGGCCGATGTCTTCGCTGAGGCGGCTTGCGTCGGAGACCCTTTCGATTCGCGCGCCGCGCATTGCGCCGAGTGTCTGCAGGATCGGATCATCTCCGGCGCTGATCTCGCCCGAAGAGCGGAATGCAACCGCGGCGCGAGCCGCGACTTCACGGCGTTTCACCTTGCCGGTAGATGTACGGGGAAAATCGGGATCGGGCCAGAGCAGCCAGCGGCGTATCTGCTGATGGTCAGCAAGAGCCGAGTTAGCCGAGATTACGGCGGTCTCCGCCGCGCTGTTATCGCTCATCAGTAGCGCGACTGCTGGCTGTGGGCCACCCCCGCTGTCGAACGCGAAGGCGCACGCATCGCGCACCCCCGGCTGACGCGTGACCGCGGCCTCCAAATCCTGCGGATGCACGTTAAGCCCGGCAGCGGTGACGATGAGATCGCTCTTGCGGCCGGCAAAGACGAGCTCGCCTTGATCGTTGTGGGCGGCGAGATCGCCGGTATGCAGCCAGCCTTTCTCGGAGTCGCGTGCCTGCGCATGGCCGGCGCGCCACTCGGCCGCGGCGATGGAGTCGCCACGGACGAGGATCTCTCCATCAGCGGCGACGCGGACCTCGCGCCCGGCGAGCGGCTTGCCGATGCTGCCGCGCGCGGTATGGAAGGGATGATTCAGCGTAACCAGCGCGGTCGTCTCGGTCATGCCGTAGCCCTGGATGAGCGCGAAGCCGAGACGCGTCCAGAACTGTTCCAGGTCTTCGGGTAGCGTCGCGCCACCGCAGACGAAGGCCCAGAACTTCCAGCCGAAGAGGCGATGCTGCCGGCGGAAGCGCCACCAGCGGGCGAGTGCGGACACCTGGTCGGCTGCCTCGATTCGAGTCGCGAGCGTCGGGTCGAGCTGTGTCAGATGGCTACGCAACAGCTCCAGCACGCGCGGTACAGCGGCCAGCACGGAGATACGCTGCGCGTGAATAAGCTGGATAAGCCGCGGCGCATCGAGGCGGGATTCGAAGTGAACCTCCGCAGCGAGCAGGGGCGGCACCCAGAGGCCCATAAACTGGCCGAAGACGTGCGAAAGCGGCAGCGTATGGAGGAAGCGGAGCGGGTGGAAGGGGCGCTCATAGCGGCGGTACTTCGCTATCTCGCGCTCGATGGGCTCAAGCGAGGCGAGAACATTGCCATGCGTGTGGACGATGCCTTTCGGCTCCGATGTGGTCCCTGAGGTGAAGATGATCTGGAGCGGCGTGCTGCGGTTGATGCCCTGAACCGGCGCGTAGTCGGGCGCGGGCAGCTCCGTTGCATCCAGCGCCAGGGCTGGAACATCAGACGTTTGCAGCCTCTGAAGCAGGATCGCGTCGCCGACCAGCAGTCGCGGCGAGGTTTCAGCAATGACGCGCAGGGCGAAACGCGGATCGCCGGCAGCATCGAGCGGTACCACGAGAATGCCCCGCAGCACGCAGCCGTAGAAAGCGGCGATCCATGGAGCGGAGTTCTGGCCCCAGAGCACGATGCGGTCGCCGGAGTTGATGCCGCGGGCCGCGTACTCAGCAGCGAAGCGCGCGCTGAGTTCGGCTAACTCGGCGTAGGACGAGGGCAGGCTGCGGTTGCCGATGTGGCTGACGACGGCGCGATCCCGGCCATAGCGGCGGAAGTCATCGAGCAGGGTGGCCAAATGCGGACGGGCCGAATGCGGGCGCACAAGGCTAGTGTGTCATATACGCGTAGAATGATGAGTTTGGCTTGTGAGTGGACGGAAGGGGAGCAAAGATTTTGGCTGAGATTACTTATGATGTGGCAGTGATTGGAGGAGGGCCGGCGGGGTATACAGCGGCCATTCGCGGCGGGCAGTTGGGATTGAAGGTGGCGCTGATCGAGCGTGAGGCGAAGCTGGGCGGCACCTGCCTGCACGTGGGCTGCATCCCGACTAAGTCCATCCTGTTCAACGCCGAGGTGTACGAGCACCTGAAGAACGCCAAGGAGTACGGCATTGAGGGCGTAGGCGAGGTGACGCTGAACTGGAAGGCGATCCTCGACCGCAAGAACCAGATCATCACCAAGCACGTGAAGGGCTTGGACTTCCTGATGCGGAAGAACAAGGTCACTGTCATAGCCGGCACGGGTAGCTTGTCCGGCGGGGCCAAGGGC
>JBJMGC010000005.1:0-24023 GCA_045808105.1 Acidobacteriaceae bacterium
GGACTCGTCGACCAGCGAGATGTAGGTAGGCGATGCGAGGTGGCCGGTCGCATCCACCTGGTGCTCCAGATCCGGAATGACGCTCTCATCGAGCCAACGTCCCGTGTCCGCATTGAGGTTCGGAAGGTGCTCGATGGTGAAGGTGACGTCGTACTGGAAGTCAGCGCCATCGGTGACGTGATCGTCGACAAAGAAATCGGGCAGCCAACGATGAAACATTGCCATAAAAGCGCGTGTCTCCGGCGCATCCGCCTTCATGTAGTCGCGGTTCAGGTTGATGTTCGTCGCATTACCGCGCCAGCCCATCTCTTCGGGGCCGTTCTGATTGATGCGGTTGTAGGGCGAGCGGCGCTCGTGGCCATCCGCGTTGTACATCGGGATGAAGACAAACACCGCGCGATCGAGCAGCGCCGCATCCTTGCCGGTGATCACCATATCGCGCAGCAGTGAGAGGCAGCTATCCTTGCCGTCCATCTCGCCGGCATGAATAGCATTCTGCACCAGCACGATGGGACGCTTGGTTGCGTGCAGTTTGTCGGGATCGAAGACGCCGTCCTTCGAAGCGATGACGATGTCAAGCTCGCGGCCTTCGCCCGTCTTGCCGAATGCTTCGATACGCACCTGCTGCGGCTTCGCTGCGGCAATGCGCTGCAGGTAGGCCGTGGTGGTGGCGTAGTCGGGCGTGGTGCGGTAATTGGATTGTTCGGCGGGAGTGGCCCAGTCGTTCGACTGCGATGTGTTCTGTGCGAAAAGGCCAGGAGTCAGCAGGAAGAGAACAGCCAGAAGCGGCGCGCGCATGGCTTAGGGTAGCAAGCGAGCGACCCAGCATCGATTTCTGTGGCCGTGTGCGCACTTGCCCCTATACTGAAGCCCCGCAAACATCTTTCTTTAGGCAGGTGCTTCCAATCGTGCTGAAGCAACTCCTCGTGTATTTGGCTGTGCTGGTTTTTGCTCATGCCGCTGGTGCTCAGGTATATGCAACGCTCGTGCTGGTAAACGGGCACGTCTGGACGGAAAATCCTGCGCAACCAGAAGCCGAAGCGATCGCAGTCTATGGCAATCGCATTCTGCGCGTCGGCACATCGGAGGAGGTGCAGCAGCTTGCGGGCCCTCCCACTCGCGTCATCGACCTGCGTGGCCGCCGAGTCGTTCCGGGCTTCAATGATGCGCATGTTCACTTCGTTATAGGTGGCCAGGTACTGGCGAATGTGCAGCTTCTGGACGCCTCCTCACAAGCCGAGTTCCGCGAGCGGATTGCCCACTTCGCCCAGGCGCAGCCTGCAGGCGCATGGATCCGTTCCGGTATATGGGATCACGAACGCTGGACGCCGGCCGTGCTCCCAACCCACCAGTTGATCGATGCCGTGACGCCAAAGAATCCGGTCTTCGTTATGCGGTTGGATGGCCATATGGGGCTGGCGAATGCGCTGGCCATGAAGCTTGCCGGCGTGGACCGCAGTACGAAGGATGTGCCCGGCGGCGTGATTGTGCGCGATGCGGATGGCAGTCCGACTGGCATGTTCAAAGATGCTGCCATGACGCTGATCAACCGCGTCATCCCGCCGCTTTCACTTGAGCAGACCGAGACTGCGATACTTGCCGCGCAGCAGGAAGCTGCACGCAACGGTGTCACCAGCGTGCAGGAGATGGCCGACGATCAGGACGATACATCGGGTCCGCAGCATCTTCGCGCGCTGCAGGCTCTGGAGCGCGAAGGCCGGTTGAAGGTTCGCATCTCCGTGAACCTGCGGCTGCTGGACTGGAAGAACCTGGCAGGAAGCGGCATGCAGGCGGGATTCAGCGATGGGCTCATTCAGGTGGGCGGTCTCAAAGCCTTTGCCGATGGCGGGCTCGGCGCGTCTACGGCATGGCTGTTTGCGCCGTACAACGATGCGCCAAATACCAGCGGTCTCGCCACCGATGAGCTGCAGCATTCGGAACAGATGTTTATCGATCTGAAGGGCGCGGACAAAGCCGGGCTGCAGATCGCGGTCCATGCCATCGGCGATCGTGCGAATCGCACGATACTCGATCTCTATCAGCGCCTCGAAAAGGAGAACGGCCCGCGCGATCGCCGCTTGCGCATCGAGCATGCGCAACATCTGACGGCCGCGGATATCCCGCGCTTCGCGCAACTACATGTGATCGCATCCATGCAGCCCTACCACGCCATCGATGACGGCCGCTGGGCGGAGAAGCGTCTCGGGCCAGAGCGCATTCACTACGCGTATGACTTCCGCTCACTGCTCGACTCGGGCGCAGTTCTCGCCTTCGGATCCGACTGGCCGGTTGCGCCGCTGAAGCCGCTCATGGGCATCTATGCAGCCGCCACGCGCAGGACGTTGGACAATCGCAACCCAAATGGCTGGATTCCGGAGCAGAAGATTTCCGTGGCTCAGGCGGTTCATGCATACACGGCGGGCTCCGCGTATGCGCAGTTCGGTGACAAGATCAAAGGCTCAGTGGAAGCGGGCAAACTCGCTGATCTCGCCGTGCTGTCTCAGGACATCTTCCACATCGATCCAGTGCAGATCCAGAACACCCACGTCGATCTCACGATCTTCGATGGGCGCGTCATTTACGACCGAGCTGCGCCACCGGAAAAGCGGTAAGCGCGGGTTGCTGATCGTTCTAGGTGATGTCGTCCGTGTCGAAAACCTTCACCTTCACCCTCTGTCGCTGCGGGCTTGTGCCGTGCACCTCGGCGAGCAAGTTGCGCACGACGTCTTCCAGATGGCGCTGGTTTTCGATTACAGCGCTCATGGATTTGATCTCTTCCGGGTCTTCTACTTTTTCCAGCAGCACGGTCGCATGTGCCTGCGCCACGTGGTCCAGGCCGAGGCCTTCGGGCGTCTTCGCTTTGATGGAGATGGCTTTTGTGTCGAGGCTCAGCAGGTCGGCCAGCCGCTCGCGAATCTCTCCGGCGATCGGTGAGATCTTCGGTTTCGCCAGCACCAGAGTCGCATCCAGATTCACGATCCGGTAGCCGGCGTGCTGAATCTCTTCGAGCGCCAGGTTGAGGAAGACCGTCGAATCGGCGTTCTTCCAGCGTGCATCGCCGGGGGGAAAGAAGGTGCCGATGTCGCCTGCGGCAACCGCGCCGAGCAGCGCATCGGTAAGCGCGTGCAACAATACGTCACCATCACTGTGACCAGCAAGGCCTTCCGGGTGCTCGATGGCAATGCCGCCGATGCGCAGCGGGACTCCGGCCTGGAAGGCATGGGAGTCCCAGCCGTGACCGATGCGAACGTTCATGAAAGCCTCTCTTTCGCGCGGCTATGCCGCGGTTCTTGCCTCGCTCTATGCCGTCTGGCGGCGGGCGAGGTAGAACTCGGCGAGCTCAAGGTCGCCGGGCTGGGTAATCTTCAGGTTCGCGGGTGAGCCGGGAACGACGGCAACCTGCGTGCCGGCGCGTTCCACCAGGCTCGCCTCGTCGGTCCCGGCGAAGCCATCCGCGTCGGCCTCGGCGAAGGCACGTTTCAGGATCGACCAGCGGAAGCCCTGCGGGGTCTGCGCCTGCACGACATATTCGCGCGGAATGGTAGTGCGGATGATGGCGCCGTGCGCGGTGCGCTCCACCTGTTTGATGGTGTCGATGGCAGGCAGCCCGACGATGGCCGCGCCGTGTTCGGTGACCGCTTCGATCGTACGCGCGATGGTAGCGGAGTCGATCAGGGGACGGACAGCGTCGTGCACCAGCACGATGTCGTTGTCTTCCGCCTGCACCGCTGCAAGTGCGCGCCCCACAGACTCCTGGCGGCTGTCTCCACCTTCGACCACCGTGACACGCCCGGCGAGCTGATGCTCGGCAACGATGGACTGTACGCGCTCAATCTCGGTCGCGCGGACCGCCACCACGATAGCGCTGACCTGCGGCACGGCCGCGAAGGCGCGCAAGCTGTGGATCAGGATGGGGACTCCGGCGAGATCCAGGAATTGCTTGGCGGCATTGGGCGTGACCTGCCCGGGCGCCATGCGGGTGCCCAGCCCCGCCGCGGGCAGAATGACGAAGACGCGCATAAGAAGTTGAGTATACCGGGCTGAAAGCAGTGCTGCCGGTAAGCGCATTCGAGCCCGGGAGCATCCTCCTTAGAGACGGCCGTCCTTGAGATTGGCTAGAGACAGTGTCTTGAGATTGGCTGAAAGGAGAGAACCGTGAGGCGAGCGCAGAGAAGACGTCTGATGCGGGGCACTCTGGCCGGCATTGCCGGTGGAGTTGCGGCATCCTGGGTGATGAATGTGTTTATGAGCAGCGTGGGAGAGAAGTTGACGCAGTCGCTCATGAGCGATGAGGACCGTCTGGAGCAGCAGCGGCAGCAACAGCAGACGGAAGAACCGAAAGAAGACGCGACCATGAAGGCGGCGGAGGGCATTGTCCACGAAGTGACTGGTGGGCGGCACCTTTCGCATGAAGAGCGGAAGCAGGCCGGGCCCGTGGTGCATTACACTTTCGGAGCGCTGGTCGGCGGTCTCTATGGCGCTCTCGCCGAATGCTCACACTGGACCAGTCTGGGATTCGGAACCGTTTTCGGCGCACTGCTGTTCGCAAGCGCGGACCTGGTCGGTGTTCCGGCATTCGGCCTGGCACCGTCCCCAGCCGAACAGCCCATCGCGGCGCAGGCAAGTCCGTTGGCGGCTCACCTGGTCTACGGCGCCACCACGGACCTCGTACGCAGAGCGATTCGCGCCGCTGCGTAGCGGCGCTCCAACGCGTGAAGGCCGCGCGAGGCGGCCTTCGCTTACACCTTGGGTTCTACTTTTGCCGTGAAGATGCCGGCGAACGCCTGACGCACGCCGAAGAAGACTACGAACCAGAGCGCCGTAGCGAGCAGTCCGGGCCCAATACTCGACGGCGCCATAGTGAGATGAAACAGCAGAATGTTCACGATAATCGGCCCCAGGATAACGAGGCCGAGCGGAATATAACGGCCGGAGAGCATCAGAAGGCCGCCGATGACCTGAAATCCGGAGACCACCAGGACGTAATGCGAGGCGACAAGCGCGCCGACGAATTGGCCCGCGACCCCCGGAATGGGTGGCGAAGGAAGGAAGTGCAGGAGCCCATTGAGGCCGAAGAAAACAAATATGAGGCCCAACAGAATGCGTGCAATCAGGACAGCAACTTTCATGTGTGCTTCTCCTCGATGAGCAGGTGGTCAGACGGTAGGTACGGGAATCTTAACCTCAGGCAGCGCTGCTGCGTATCTGCTCCAGTGCGGGTTGAAGCAAAGTGCTGCGGTCGATGGCTCCGGACATAAGCTGGGACACGCCTCCAACAGAAAGGCTGCGGATGTTGGCGATTCCAATGAAACCCAGCACCGCCTTCATGTAAGGGTCGACGAAATTCATGGCTTCGGCTGGGCTGCCCGACGAATACACGCCGCCACTGGCTACCAGCAGCGTCGCTTTTTTGCCCGTCAACAAACCCTGCGGACCATTGGCGCCATAAGCAAAGGTGCGGCCAGCGCGTACGATCTGGTCGATCCATAGCTTCAGGGCGGCCGGCACAGAGAAGTTGTGCATGGGAACGCCAATTACGATCTCGTCGGCGGTCTCGAGTTCGCCGATCAGCTCGTCGGAGGGCGCAAGCAATGCTTTCTGATCGGAGGTCCGGGAATCTGCGGGGGTAAAGGCTGCGTGCACCCAGGCCTGGCTGATCGGAGCTGGTGTAAGTGCGGCCAGGTCGCGGTAGACAACGATTCCGTCGGGATGGCTGGATTTCCAGGTGGTGACGAATTCACGGGCGAGTTCGCGGCTGACGGAAGTTTCGAGCGGGCTGGCGTCAAGATGGAGTAGTGTCGGCATAGATTTGCATCTCCTGGGCGACATGTGCAGTCAAAACATCGAATGTCGTGCTATGTAGACGACATTCGTTGTTCAGATGATTCAGAGTTTTGAAGCTTTTCAGGATAGTTATGCCGATCTCCGACTGTGAGGTACGCGATCCACGGATCCGCCGCACCCGCCAGCTCCTGCAAGGCGCGCTGCTGCAACTTCTTGGCTCCAAGCCGTTTGATGACATTTCGGTGCAGGATATCGCGGAAGCCGCGACGGTGAACCGCGCCACCTTCTACGACCACTACACGGACAAGTTCGCGCTGCTGGAGGCGCTGATTGCCGGTGGATTTCACCGGATGCTGCAGGAGCGTTCGGTCCGCTACGACGGCACCTGCCCATCCGCTGCCCGGGCCATTGTCCTGGCTGCCTGCGATTACCTCGCTAGCATGCGCGGCGCGCAGGCCGGATGTGAGCGCCGCAGCAATGTCGAGGCGCTGGAAGACGCGGCGATGATTGCCGCCATCCGGCGCGTCCTGGCGGAGGGGATGGCGAAGCACACGTCGGTCCCGGAAGCGCGACGCGCCATGCAATCCGCGGCGGCGAGCTGGGCGATCTATGGCGCGGTGAAAGAGTGGCTGAATACTCCCGATCGACTGCCAGCGGAGGCGATTGTGCCGGAGATCGTCGCGATGGTCACCCCGCTGCTGGGCATGCCGCTAGAGGAAACGCAGCGTGCTGACCACCACGCTGCTGCGGCCGAGCTTACGACGCCTGTGCGGTGACTACGGTCTTAGCCCTCAACCGACTCCACGTAGAACATCTCGTTGGTGGCGCGGAAGCCATTGGTTTCGTAGAGAGCCCGCCCAGCGTCGGTAGAATGCAGCGCGACCACACGGATACGACGGCGACGCGCCTCATCCAGCGCAAGCTCGATTAGCCGGCTTGCGATGTGCTTCCTGCGATGCGGCGGCTCGACATACACGTTCAGCAGGTAGCCGCGATGATCTGACGTAGGGTCGAGCGGGTGCGGGGGCCAGTTGAGAATCATCAGCCCGCTGCCTCCAATCACTTCGCCGGCATCGTCCAGTGCGAACCATCCCATGTACGTGCCGGACTGCAACTGGCTTATGACCCAGGGCTGAAAATGCTCCTCCATTACATCGAGAACGCGATTGTCGGAACGGCCTGCATCCACGAACATGCGGCGTCGGTGGCGGGTAATGATGGCAGCGTCAGCGGCAGTAGCAGCGCGGGTGGCGAGCATGCCTGAGAGTATAGACCGCCGCGTCATTCGCAACTGTGAGCTACACGAGCCATTGGCTCGTACACTGGGTGCGCGATGGCAGCGCACACACCCCAACTGAATTGGGCACGCCACTTGTTCCGTGCGGGGGAACGTGTCGCCGTGGCGGTGTCGGGCGGAGCGGACTCCGTAGCGCTGCTGTTGGCGATGGCGGACTCACGCGCGGAGACCGGCATCGTGCTCTCCGCGATCCATGTGCATCACGGACTCCGCGGCGCCGATGCGGATGGCGACGCCGAGTTCGTCGCGGAGCTTGCCAACCAGCTTGATGTGCCGCTCCGCACAAAGCGCGGCGATGTCGCGTCTCTTGCTGCAGAGCGGGGCAATGGTGTTGAGGAGGCGGCACGCGCGCTGCGTTACGCAACCTTCCAGGAGCTGCTCGCGGCGGGTGATGCCGACGCTATCCCGACTGCCCACACTATCGATGACCAGGCGGAGACGGTGTTGATGAAGATGCTGCGCGGCGCGTGGACCGAGGGTCTGGCGGGCATCGCGCCTGTGGTCATAAGCAACGGCAAGGGACGTATTGTGCGGCCGCTGCTCGAAGTGACCCGCGTCGAGGTTATCGCCTATCTGGAGGGCCGAGGGCAGCCCTGGCGCGAGGACAGCACGAATCAGGAGCTGACGTTCACCCGCAATCGCGTGCGCCACGTCCTGTTGCCAAAGTTGCGAGAGTTTCAGCCGCGCATCACCGTGCAACTTTCGCGGATGGCCGCAGTAGCGCGCGATGAAGAGGCATGGTGGGGCCAGGAACTGGCGCGGATCCTGCCCGGACTCGTATTGCCGGGAAAGCCGGTGCGTGGTGGAGGACGCGCGAACTCCACCCGCCCTGGCGAAGCAGGTCTGGCCATCGAACTGGAACGGCTCCGTGCTCTGCATCCGGCGTTGCAGCGCCGTGTGCTGCGGGCCGCGGCTGGCCAATTGGGCTTTGCGCTCAACTTCGACCAGACGGAGGAGCTCCGAGCGCTGGCGGGATCGGCCGAGCGCAGGGCCGCCAAGCGAGGCCGATTCGAACTCGGTGCCGGGCTGACCGCGGAGCGCACCGCGCGGGAACTGCGGATTATCCGCGACTCGGAGGAGGTGGCGTCTACGTTGCCAGAGATTGTTGTGCCAGTACCGGGCGCGCTGCAAGCGCCGGAATATGGCTACCGGGTGATCACCAGCGGAAGCCTACTTGGCGGCGCCACCCTGGTACTGCGCACTGCGCGAGCTGGAGACCGCGTGCGGCTGCCACACAGCAGTGGCCTGAAAACAGTGAAGGAAGTGCTGGAGAGGCGCGGTCTTTCGGCGGCGGAGCGGAGAAGCTGTCCAGTACTCGCTGTGGGAAACAGCATCTTATGGATGAGCGGAGTAGAAGTAGAGCGGAACCTCGGCTTCGAGCTGATCGTAGAACCACTACGGGACCATTCCGGGGCGGAGGGAGGGGCTACGGTACTGCCGATTGCTCCGGACGCTACCTAGGTAATAGATTCAGTCCGTTCAGCAGGGCATTTTCTTGCGGACGGCTGCGGGCCTCGGAGTAGAATCCAGGGTACGGTCATCGAAGCGTAAACGGCCGGCGGTGAGGTCTGTGTGCCGCGAGACCGGCGTAAGCCGGAAGTTGCACCGAAGACCGGCCTTGCACGTCTAATCCCTAAGGGAAACGCATCGGGTTGCTTCACGGGCGAAAAAGTCCGGCGATCCGCGCATCCTTCAGGGGTGCGGCTTCCGTGATGTGAGAGAAACGAGGGTTTTTCGTGAATTCGACGGTCAAATCGATCCTGTTCTGGGTATTCATTCTGGCCTGCCTGGTATTGCTCTGGCAGATCGTTCAGAAGAGCACCAGCAATGGCAAGGACCAGGAGATCTCCTTCTCCACGTTCATGGACGATGCACGCCAGGGCCAGGTGCAGGACGTGACCATCAACCAGGATACGGTGACGGGGCACTTCCGCAATAACAAGGACAACGGCTTCCACACCACCGTGCCCGCCAACTATCCGGACATGTACAAGACCCTGCAGGACAACAAGGTCTCCATCACCATGAAGCCCACTCAGGGCAATGCCTGGTGGCCGATCCTGCTGCAGCTCTCGCCCATCCTGATTATCGGCGCGGTTTGGTATTTCATGATCCGCCAGATGCAGAGCGGTGGTAACAAAGCCCTCTCGTTTGGGAAGAGCCGCGCGCGTCTGCTCTCCATGCAGCAGAAGAAGGTCACGTTCAAGGACGTGGCGGGCGTGGATGAGGCAAAGGAAGAGCTGAAGGAGATCATCGAATTCCTGCGCGAGGCGCAGAAATTCCAAAAGCTGGGCGGGCGCATTCCCAAGGGCGTGCTGCTGGTCGGGCCTCCGGGAACCGGCAAGACGCTGCTGGCGCGTGCGGTTGCCGGCGAAGCCAACGTCCCGTTCTTCTCTATCTCCGGTTCGGACTTCGTGGAGATGTTCGTCGGCGTAGGCGCGAGCCGCGTGCGCGACCTCTTCGAGCAGGGCAAGAAGAACGCTCCATGCATCATCTTCATCGACGAGATTGACGCAGTCGGCCGCCACCGCGGAGCCGGTCTGGGCGGCGGTCATGATGAACGCGAGCAGACGCTCAACCAGTTGCTGGTGGAGATGGACGGCTTCGAGTCCAACGACGGCGTGATTCTCGTCGCAGCGACCAACCGCCCTGACGTGCTGGATCCTGCGCTGCTGCGCCCGGGCCGCTTCGATCGCCGCGTGGTGGTCGGACGTCCGGATGTGCGCGGCCGCGAAGAGGTGCTGCGCGTGCATTCGAAGAAAGTGCCGATTGCCGATGACGTGGATCTCCGCGTTTTGGCTCGCGGCACACCAGGGTTCTCCGGAGCCGATCTGGCCAACATGGTGAACGAGGCGGCATTAACCGCTGCGCGCTCCAATCGCAAGGCCGTGCACATGTACGACTTTGAGCTGGCCAAGGACAAGGTGCTGATGGGCGCCGAGCGCAAGTCCATGCTGCTCACCGATGAGGAGAAGCGAGTGACGGCATATCACGAGGCCGGCCATGCACTGGTTGCCGCTATGCGCGAGCACGCCGATCCGCTGCACAAGGTCACGATCATTCCGCGGGGCATGGCGTTGGGTGTCACGATGCAACTGCCCACGGACGACAAGCACACCGTCACCAAGGACTATCTGGAGACGCAGCTTGCCATCCTGATGGGCGGACGCTGCGCCGAGGAGATCTACCTGAAGCAGATGACAACCGGCGCAGGCAATGACATCGAGCGTGCATCGGAGCTGGCGCGCAAGATGGTTTGCGAGTTCGGCATGAGCCGGTTGGGTCCGCTGACGTTCGGCAAAAAGGAAGAGCAGATCTTCCTGGGCCGCGAGATCGCGCAACATCGCGACTTCTCGGAAGAAACGGCACGGCAGATCGACAGCGAGGTACGCAGCCTGGTGGACAGTGGCTACCAGTCGGCATACAGCATCCTCGAGCAGAATCAGCCCATCATGCACCGGCTGGCAACGGCACTGCTCGAACGCGAGACCATCGATGCGAACGAGATCAAGATGCTGATCGAAGGGCGCGAGCTGCCACCGCTCAATCCGCCGTCGAATGGTTCAGCCAGCGGCGATCCGGAGGTCAAGGTGCTCAAGCCGGAGCCAGGACGCTCGGCAGGCTTCCCGGAGGGAAGTCCTTCACCTGCGTAATCCTCCTCAGAAAAGCAACCAGACGGCCGCTCTTCCAGAGTGGCCGTCTTCTTTTGCACGCCGATGCTTCTGCGAGAATAAGCGCAGTATGGGTCTGGTTCTCCGGTTGATTGCCGCGTCACCGCTCTTGTTGCTTGCGACGGGGTGTGGCTATCACACGATGGCTTCCGCGGCACATATTCCTGCGGACGTGCACACGATCACGGTGCCGTTTTTCGAAAACCGAACGCAGTTCTCGCATACAGAGGTCGCACTGACCGAGGCGACGGTGCATGAGCTGAACACGCGCACGAAATTCCGCGTGCTGCCAAGCGAGGATACGGGCGATGCGGACGCGGTGCTGAAGGGCACAGTCCTCAGTGAGTCGATTGTTCCTTACACATACAACGTCACCACGGGGCAGTCTTCCAGCTACATGATCACTCTGACGGCGAGCGTCTCGCTGACGGACCGTGACGGGCGCGTGGTCTATCGGCATGATGGCTACACCTTCCATCAGCAGTACGAAGCGACCTCGGATCTGGGCACATTTGTGCAGGAAGATTCCCCTGCGATGGCGCGCCTCTCCAGAGACTTTGCCCAGTCGCTGGTGAGCGATATGCTGGAGTCCTTCTGAGACCTATGGGACATCTCCGGGACCGGGACGCCGCGCATGGCTAGCGGTCTGCGCAGCTTTGCCTCCTCGGACCGTTTCATCGCGGAGATCGAGGCCTCGCAGACAGGCGGTACGCTGCGGCCCGGCTATGTGCTGCTCGGCGACGAAGCTTACCTGTACGAGCGCTGCCGCCGCGCCATCATCGATACCCTCATCGACTCAGGATCTGGGCCCGCCATGCGCGACTTCGCGCTGGCTGAAATCGATCTTGGCGAGACGAGCATCTTCGAGGCGCTTGACCGTGCGCAGACGCCGTCGCTGATGGCGCCGTTTCAGGTACTTTTTCTGCGCAATGTAAAAACGCTCTACACGCGCGGCGCGAAGAAAGATGAATTTGCTGCGCTCGATGCATACGGGCGGTCCCCGAATCCGCAAGCATTGTTGGTCTTTGTCGCCGATCATCTGCACCTGCCCTCCGACCTGCGCCGCATGGAGATGCAGGATAAGGATCGCTACGAGCGTATCCGCGAGACGCTGGGCGACTGGTGCGGCATGGTGGAGCTGGTGCGCGTCGAAGAAAGTGATGCGATGCGCTGGCTGGTCCTCGAAGCAGAGAAGCGTGGGAGCACGCTCGAAGCGGATGCCGCCCGCGAGCTGGCGGACGCGCTCGGGTCGGACCTCATGCTGATGGCCAGCGAGTTGGAGAAGCTGCTCCTCTATACAGGTGAACGCCGCGGCATCACGTTGGGCGACGTGGAGACCATGGTGCTCGGAGCGAAGCAGCGCTCGCTCTATGAACTCACCGATGCGATCTCAGCCAAGGACCGTCCACGTGCGCTTGCGCTGCTGCAAGGATTACTCAATGCCTCCGATGGCGGTGAGGAGTCGGCCATTGGCCATCTCTACATGCTGGCCCGTACATTCCGGCAGATGCTGGTCATCCTCGAGAAGAACGTGCGCGACCCGCGCGCCATCTGGCAGGCCCTGTGGCAGGGCTTTCGCATGCCGCCGTTCGCCGCAGATGATTTAATCCGGCAGGCGCGCCGTTACAGAAGCCGCCGCGAACTAACACGCGCATTACGGCTCATCTCGCGTGCCGATCTGGAACTGCGTTCGTCCCCACCGGACAAGCGCCTCGTACTGGAACGGCTGGTGCTGGCGCTCACCAGCGAAGAACAGGTTCAGACTTCTCTCGGGCTGCTGAGCGCGCAGTACGCGATGGAGCTGTAGGGCAGCACCCGCGGGCGAAGTACGGGTTGTCTGTTTTCATGCGTCGGAGCGATTGATCGGTTCGCGAACGGAGATCTCCCTTATGCCATTCACTCTCACCTGGAGCGATATCGCGGTACGGCTGGCCCTCACATTACTTGCCGGCGTGCTTGTCGGCGCTGACCGCGACGAACGCGGAAAGGCCGCGGGAATACGAACCAACGTGCTGGTGTGCCTGGCCGCTTCGCTCTCCATGATCCTCGCCAATGCGTTGCTGGGAACGTCGGGAAAGAACAGCAGCTCGTTTGTGCAGCTCGACATGATGCGCCTGCCGCTGGGCATTCTCTCCGGTATGGGATTCATCGGAGCGGGAGCAATTCTGCGCAAAGGCGAGATGGTGATTGGCCTCACTACAGCGGCGACTCTGTGGGTGGTGACGATGCTGGGCATTTGTTTCGGCGCTGGAAAGATCCTGCTGGGAACCGCTGGACTGGGGCTTACCGTGTTCACGCTCTGGGCACTCAAGATCGTGGAGCAGCACTTGTCGCAGGAGCATCGAGGATCGCTCTGCATCGTCACTGCTGGTGAAGAGCTGTCGAGGGAACTCCAGGGCATCGCGAAACAGAGCGGGATGAGCGTTTATTCGTGGTCGGTGGATGTTTCGCGCCAGCGGGCCCGCGTTGTTGTCCAATGCGAGCTGCGCTGGCAAGCGCAGCAACGGCAGCAGGAAGAGCCTGCCCTGATCGAGTTATTGCGGCAGCGTCCCGATGTCGAGCGTTTGCGCTGGCAGACGTAATGCTGCAATCAAATTCGAGACGGCGAGCGAAAAAATAAGCCCGGCTCCGGGTACCTGGAATTTGATCCGCACCCGTGAAGCCGGGCCACGAAGCAGGTGGATTGAGCCGCCCTCTACCACCCGGTCTGGCCGGGAGAGTTGGCGCGGGTTCGATGTGCTTTGTGGTCCGTGCGGCCCAGATCATCGTTACAGCCGGTTGAGGAGTCCACGAAGAGTTCAGGATCGGGCAGCTGCGGAGCGCGCCGTATGGCATTCCGCGGCTTCTGCGGGAGCTCAGGATGCTTACGAATCAGCCGTACGAGCTGGCGGATTCTGTGGAGAGCGGGGGATTGGGAGAACACCATGGGGCACCTCTTATTCGCCTTTTGTTCGCCTAGAATAACAAGGCTATTCCCATTTCGGTAGTAACCTCGCCCTGTGGATTTCCGCTTCGTTGCGAGCGCTCTAAGTAGCAGAAACTAAGACAGATGCGGCGATCTATTCCATTCGTCCGACAGGTTTGCTTCGTGTGGTCGCGTGGTGAGCGTGATGGCGGCGGCAAGGATCAGGACACCGCCGATCCAGGCCAGCGGACCGAGATGATCGCCCAGCAGTTCGACCCCCAGAAACGAGCCGAGCATCGGCTCGATATTGAGAAAGACGGCCGCGCGGGAGGCTGGGACGTGATGGATGCCCCAGTTCCACAGCAGGGTAGAGCCGGCGGTGCAGAAGAGGCCGCTTGCTGCCGAGGCCAGCCACGCTGCGAGCGGCACGTGGTGAATCGGAGGCGGCCCGTCCTGCAACACGACCCAGACGGCAATCATGACTGCGCCGGAGTAGACGCCGTACACCGTGATCACGGCCGGCGGATGGCGCTCCATAAGGCGCTTGTTCATCAGGATCCAGAAGAGCGAAACCAGTAGCGCGGCCAGGACGAGCAGATCTCCGATGAGCGACGGACCTTCGTTTCCTGACGAGTGGCGGCCGCCCAGGACAATCAACGCGACGCCGACCGTCGAGCTGACCAGCGCTGCCCAGCCGATGCGGTCCAGCCGCTCGCCAGCGAAGAGCGTGGCGGCGGCACCCAGCAGCACCGGCATGCTGCCCACCATCAGTGAGGCATGCGAAACCGTGGTGAGCGAGAGCCCATAGAACTGCACCAGGTATTGCACGGGTATGCCGAGAAACGATGCG
The DNA here is from genome assembly GCA_045808105.1 of Acidobacteriaceae bacterium. Lineage (GTDB taxonomy): Bacteria > Acidobacteriota > Terriglobia > Terriglobales > Acidobacteriaceae > KBS-83. The sequence continues at coordinate 14,508 of JBJMGC010000005.1, forward strand.
ATGAGCAAGAGCCGCCACTCGCGCGGGTTGAGTTGAGGACGATGGCGAAGCGCGAACGGCAATAGCCCGATGCAGGCGAAGAAGAATCGGTAGAGCACCATGTGGCCCACACCCATGTGGGCCAGCACGACTTTGCCGAAGTAAAAGCCCGTTCCCCAGAAGCATCCTGCCAACGCACACGCGCCATAGCCGAGCCAGTAGGTGGCTGTGTGCGGGCGTTCAAGCGTGGTGGGCATAGCACTAATCTATAGGGCAATTCTGGAGGGGCAATTCTGGAGGGCCAATGCTGGAGGGCCAATGCTGGCCGCAGATGTTGCAGGGGCACAGCTTGGCGGAAGTCGCGGTCAGGAAGCGCTCCGTCAGATGCCGATGAGCCCAGAGCGAATGGCCCAGAGGGAGAGCGTGGCGACGATGATCCAGAGTGCGACGCCCTGCAGCATGGGCCGCACTCCCACTTTGCGCAGTGTGGCTTTGGAGATGCCGCTGCCAATGAGGAAGAGGGTGACGGTGAGGCCGCTACGGCCAAGCTTCGCGAACGCGGCGAATACCGGGGCGAGTGCATGCGCATAGGTGTTGGCGACGGCTGCAAGGCAGAAGTACAGGATGAACCACGGCCACTGGATGCGCGTGCTGCTTTTGGAGATTGCAGCGGTGGCGAGCGCGAGTGGCACGATCCACAAGGCGCGCGCCAGCTTGACCGTGGTTCCAATGGTGAGCGCCTGCGGGCCGTAGCGCGCGGCGGCTCCGACGACGGAACTGGTGTCGTGAATCGCGAGGGCGGCCCACAAGCCAAACTGCGATTGCGTAAGATGCAGCGCGAAACCGATCAGGGGAAAGGCGAGCAGCGCGACTGCGTTCAGCGTAAAGACCGTGCCGAGGGAAACCGCCATGTCTTCATCGTTGGCTTTGGTGATGGGCGCGATAGCAGCGATCGCGCTGCCACCGCAGATGGCAGTGCCGCAGGTGATGAGGAACGCGGCCTTGGGATGGACGCTGAGCAGGCGGCCCAGCAGGGTGCCCAGCAGAATGGCTGAAACGATGCTGATCGCGGTGTAGAGGAAGCCGGAAGCGCCGGCGTGCACCACCTGGTGCAGGTTCATGCCAAACCCAAGTGCCACGACAGAAGCCTGCAGAAGCAGGCGCGAGAGGTCGCGGCTCTCGGTTGCGAAGGGATGCGGCAGCAGCAGGCCAAAGGCGATTCCGGCGGCGAGCGCCACAGCCGGTGAAATAAGTCCGCTGGCGGAAATGATGACACAGAGCAGAAAGGTGCGCTTGGCGCCGATGAGAGTCACGTTCTCGTAGTGTCCAGGGAAAATGTAAGGGAGTCCAAGCAGAAATTGTGATGCCCGATAGGTATGGCTTATCGGCGTGACGGAGCCCGGCGCATTTGCGTGCCGTGTTGGCGAAGCAATTCCAGCATCGCCGCCGCGGCGCCCGTAGGCTCGGGACCTGCGGGTGTCAGCAGTAGAAGATCACGTGGGATGGTGAGGCCTACCACGGGAACGACGACGAGCGTGTTCATCGCAAGCTGGCGATGGATGGCGGTGCGTGAGACGAAGCCAACTCCAAGGCCGGACTCGATGCAGCCCAGGATTGCTTCCGTGGAGTTGAGTTCGACGGCCACGCGCAGATCGCGCGCAGGTAGGCCCGCGGCTTCGAGCGTGGTCTCGATGACCTCACGTGTGCCGGAACCACGTTCGCGCATCAGCAGAGGCGCTGCGGCGATTTGCTGCAATGTGATGGAACGCCACCCGGCCCACTCGTGGCTGGGGGGCACCAGCAGGACAAGCTCATCTTCCAGCCAGATTTCCGAACGTACCTGGCTTGTGTGCGGCGGACCTTCCACCAGTCCCAGACCCGCGCGACCTGCTGCGATTGCCTCTGCCACTGACTCGGTGTTGCTGCTCTCGAGTTCCACATGAACAGCCGGATGCAGGCGCAGGAATGCGCCCAGAAGCGGCGGCAGGATGTATTGCGCGATGGTGGTGGACGCCGCGATGCGCAGGGTGCCCGAGACTTGGCCCTTGAGCGATGCCAGTGCGACGGCGGCTTCGTCCAGCAGCGCGCGGGATCGCTCGGCATACTGCAACAGCACAGTTCCGGCCGCGGTGAGCGTAACCTCCCGCCCACTACGATCGAAGAGCGGCAGCCCTACCAGTTCTTCGAGCGCTTTGATCTGCTGCGTCACCGCAGGCTGTGTGAGGTAGAGCTGCTCCGCGGCGCGACGAAAGCTGCGCTGCGCCGCCACGGCCCGAAAGACGGTGAGCCGGTAGTTTTCAAGCATGGTGCTCTGAGTGCCGCAGTGGATCGAGCCGCAGGGCTAGCGAGATCATCCGAACCTCACCAGACGCGACACATCTTCTCCGGCGCCATGGGCTGACCGGTTTTGCAGCCGAAGGACTGGCGGAACTCCGGCATGTTCACGACGACACCATTGGCGCGAATGCGATCGGGCGAGTGCGGGTCCACGCGGACGGCCATGCGCAGCATCTCCGGCCGATCCGTGGAACACCAGTTCTGAGCCCAGCCAAGGAATAGCTCCTGCTTCGGCGTATATCCAGTAGCCGTTTTCTGATCCAGCGGCGTGCGGTTGGTTGCTGCATCGGCCAGCAGGGCCATCCAGGCAAGCCGCAGGCCGCCGTTGTCCGCGGTATTTTCGCCCAGTGTGAGCTTGCCGTTCACGTGCAGATCATCTACGGCCACGAATCCGTTGTACTCATTCACCACGCAATCAGTGCGCTGCTCGAACTGTTTGGAATCCTCGGCGGTCCACCAGTCCTTCAGATTCCCCTGCGCGTCGAACTTGCGTCCCTCATCGTCGAAGCCGTGGGTCAGCTCGTGGCCCATGATCGAGCCAATATGGCCATAGTTGGTCGGATCGGAGGCAATCCTGTCGTAGAACGCCGGCTGCAGAATCCCGGCAGGGAAGTTGATGGTGTTCATCGTGGGCATGTAATCGGCGTTTACCGTGGGTGGCGTCATGTCCCATTCGCCTTTGTCCACCGGACGGCCGATCTTGTGGAGTTGGTAGTCACTTTCGAATTCGCGTGCGCGCATCGAGTTTCCCAGGCCATCGCCACGTGCGATGGTGAGGGAAGAATAATCGCGCCACTTATTGGGATAGCCGATCTTGTCGACGATCGCGGACAGCTTTTCGTGAGCCTTTGCCTTGGTGGTCGGGCTCATCCAGTCCAGTTGGTCGAGATCGCGGTCCATCGCCGCTTCAATCTGCTTCACTTCCTGCGCCGTTCTTGTCTTGCTGTCGCCACCGAAATACTGTGCAACGTATACCTTGCCCAGGACTTCGCCCAGACCGGAATCGGTCGCGTCCACGCAGCGCTTCCAGCGTGCCTGCTGTTCCGGAATGCCTTCGAGCTTGCGCCCGTAAAAATCGAAATGTTCATCATCGAAAGGCTTGGGCAAGCGGCTGGAAAAACTATCCACCAGGAACACGCGCATGTAGTCTTTCATTGTTTCGAGACTCGTAGACGCCATGAGCCGGTTGAGTCCGGTGAAGAACTCCGGTGTGGCGATGTTGAGGTCGGTGACAGGCGGCGTCCCAGCCTCCTTCAGGAACTCGGACACATGCAGGTTAGGCGCATCAGTGGCGAACTTCGCGACTGCCTGCATGTGGTAGATCTTGTTCGGATCGCGGCGCTCGACATTCCCGAGGGAGACCTTGGCGAGTGCGGTTTCGAAACCCATGATCGCGGCGGCATTTTTGCCGGCCTCACCCGGCGACTCGCCGAGCAGCTTCAGCATATTTGTGATGTGCTGCACATACTGGCTGCGCACCTGCTCATCCTTGTCGCCCGTGCGCAGGTAATAGTCCTTCTCCGGCAGCCCGAGGCCGCCCTGGTCCATCACGGCGATCTCTCGCGTTGCATTCTTGAAATCCTGTTCGGCGCCCAGGCCGAAGAATGCTTCCACGCTGATGCGCTGGAGGTGCGCGATTTCCGGCATCAGCTCGTCGGGCGATTTGATTCGAGCGATGCGATCTAATTCGGGCTGAATGGGTGCCAGTCCAGCTTTGTCAATCGCCGCTGTATCCATGCAGCTCGCGTAGTAATCCCCGATCTTTTGCTCGTCGCTTCCGGTGGCAGCGTGTGCTGTGGAGGCCTTCTCCAGAATTCCGTGCAGCGCCTGCAGATTGAACTCGTACAAGTTGCTGAATTGATCGAACGACGGCAGGTCAGCAGGAATCGGATGCAGCTTGCTGTAATTGCCACAGGCGTACTGATAGAAGTCCACGCATGGATCGGCAGTGGTGTCCATGGCGTTCTTATCGAATCCGGGGATAGTTTGCACCGGAGCGGGCGTCTGGGCATAGAGCGCCAGCGCAGGCACGAGAAGCGCGCCGGCAAACGAGCCGAGAAGCGTGCGTGAAATAAACGATGACATCAGAGTGGCTCTCCAAATGGAATGACTACCAGATGCTGCAGCGGTTCGCGGTGATCATAGGCTCACCGGCCGTTCGCTCACAGCGGTTTGGGGATGCGAAGAAGCAGATATGGTCAGGCATACGGCTACCGCGAGCATGACAGGGGAAGGGCGCATGGGCGATGAGGCACTCCTGCCGTTTCAGAAGGTTAGCAGCCGAAACGCTATCAGACGGGCTTCGGCCGGCAAAGTCAACCGGCGTTTCCCCGCAAAGAAGCGAGCTGACAGGAATCAGGGGTCTGCGCGAGGCACCCCGCTTGTAGGAGAATGGTGGCGTGCAATGCCGTACGCAGTTCCGGGACCGCTGGCGGCAGGCGTGCCTTGTCGTGCTTGGTCTCTGTCTGGCGATCGGCACAGCGCGGGCCGCTGATCACGAAAGCAGTCCTCAGCAGGCACTGCGCATTCCGGTGGAGCCTCTGGGTTACCGGCCGCCGGGCAGGCTGTACCTGCTGGCGCGCTACAGCTCCAGTTCCCTGGAGTTTCTCGATCCAACACATCTTCTGCTCACCTTTCGTGAGCCACGCCTGCTTCTGCGCCAGCAGAGTTCCGGCGGCTTGGACCAGGTGATCCAGGCAGATGTACTGGAACTGCCAAGCGGCAACGTGGTCGCCGAGGACCATTGGCTGTTGCACGACCGTGGGCGTTATCTGTGGCGGCTGGCAAGCGATAAGGTCATGCTGCGCATTGGCTCCAGCCTGTACCAGGTAGACAGCACATTGCATTTGAAGCCACTGTTTACGTCGCCGACAGAACTGGAGGAGGTCGGAACCTCGCCCGATGGAAACCTGCTGGTCGTGGAGAGCCAGCATGAGAAACACACGCCGGAGGAGCACGCGCGGCTGGTGCAGAAGGCGGCTCTTTCGGGCTCCGGCCCGCCACACGAGGATGTGCAGATACGCATGATGCGGCTGGATCAGCCGAAGCTGATGATGAGTGCCCATGCGGATATGGCCGGCGACCTGCCCGCCACGATTGACGGGTTCTTCACCCAGAAGCGCGTGAAGGAGAACGTCTGGAACGTGGTCTTTCATCCGTACGAAAAGCCGGAGCCAAACGGTGGCGAAATCATCGCCCAGATTGACTCAGCCTGTGAGCCTTCGGAGAAGGTGCTGAATGAGCAAAGTGTTCTCGTCCTGAGCTGTCGTCCCGGTCACGATGAGCGGTTTGTCGCAGCGTACTCGATGAAGAGCAAGAAGTTATGGGACGGCCGCTGGCAATCCAATTTCACCTGGCCAGCATTCCGGGTGGCGCAGGATGGCACAGCTGTGGCCATCTCCTGGCTGGCGGTCAACCATCCGGTCTCCGCAATGGATCCGATAAATGACGAGGACGTGCAGAATCAGGTGGTGAGCGTTCTGGACAGCCGGACGGGTAATCTTAGGGGCGCTTTGCTGCTGAAACCGATCGTCAGCGCGGGTGGAAACTTTACCCTGTCGGCAGATGGAAACCGGCTGGCCGTCCTGAACCACGGTGCGGTCGAGATATACGATCTTCCGGCTCCAGCGCCGCCGGCAGAGCAGGCTGCAAAATGAAAGCAGGCCGAGCGGCTGCCCCGGCCCGCTGAACTTCCGTGCTCGTCTACTTACGCCTTCTTGGCGGAAACGGCCTTCACACGCGCGCTCAGCCGGCTCTTGTAGCGCGACGCGGTGTTCTTGTGCAAGGTGCCCTTCTGCACGCTCTTATCAAGCGCCGACACGGTGGCGCGATACTGCTCGTTCACCGACTTTGCGTCACCCTTCTGCAGGGCTTCCCGCAGCGCGCGCAGGCTGCCGCGGACACGGCTCTTGTTGGCGCGGTTAACGTCTGTCTTGCGCTCTGTCTGACGGGCGCGCTTCAGCGATGAAACATGGTTTGCCATGAGCTTCCTTACAAGATCTAAATGGGTATGTGGAGCGATGCAGACGGTGGCACTCACGCCGCATCCTCTGCAAAATACAAGTCTACCGTGCGGTTGGCGGGGGGTCAATGGCAGGAGGCTGACCCAAAACAGCCATATTAAACCGATGGTGACCTTGCCTGCGTCCCCGGTCGCGGTTCAAGCATCGTAAATGGCAGGTGGGGAGAGCGTAACGGATATTCATCAAATCGCCGTTGACGCACTGGCAGGGAGAGGCTAGTCTGTGCGCATCCGAGGGACGGTCCAACGCGGCAGGCACGCAGCGGGCAGCAAGCTGCCCGTGCCGGGTGCCGAGACGTGGAAACCGGCCGCCACCACTTCCAACTCAATCATGCAGCCGCTGCTCCGGGAGGCAAATCTTCCGGGAGCCGCAGGAGGTTCTCTGTCCGCTTGATCAATAAAGCGCTGGAAATCACGCCCAATATTGAGCCCCTGTTCGGGACCCGCGACGAAAATCTGAGACTGCTCGAAGACAAGCTGCACACGCGTATCGATCTTCGTTCCGATGCCGTCCATGTCTCCGGATCGGAAGAGAACGTGACGCGCGTGGAGCGGATCTTCAACGATTACGAACAATTGCGACGGGCGGGGGTGGCGCTCCAGAATGGCGAGCTGAACGCCATGCTGAAGCTCGTAGCGGCGGATCCCAGCGTGACTCTCAAGGGCCTGGTGGAGAGCGGCCGCCAGCGGGCGAGCGGTGGCATCAAGCGCATGGTGCAGCCGCGCTCCGTGAATCAGAAGCGTTATGTCGAGGCGATGGAACAGGCGGACATGGTCTTCGGCATCGGGCCGGCGGGCACCGGCAAGACTTACCTTGCCGTGGCGATGGCTGCATCGGCGTTGATGGCCAAGCGCGTGAGCCGGATCATCCTGGTGCGCCCGGCAGTTGAAGCGGGCGAACGGCTGGGCTTTCTTCCAGGAACGTTGCAGGAGAAGATCGATCCCTATCTGCGGCCGCTCTATGATGCGCTCTACGACCTGCTGGACCAGGAGCGCGTGGACAAGATGATCGAGCGCAACGTGATCGAGGTGGCGCCGCTTGCCTTCATGCGCGGCCGCACACTCAACGATGCGTTCATCATCATGGACGAGGCGCAGAACACGACCAGCGAGCAGATGAAGATGTTCCTGACGCGGTTGGGCAACAACGCCAAAGCCATCATCACGGGCGACGTGACGCAGATCGACTTGCCGAATCCCCGGCGATCCGGCCTGCTGGAAGCCATGGAGATACTGAAGGGTGTGGACGGCATCCGTTTCATCCATTTCGAAGACGGAGACGTGGTACGCCATCACCTGGTGCAGCGGATCATTCGTGCCTATGACAGCTTTGGACGCCAGCAGGCGGAGCTGCCGCTTGGTATGGCGGAGGGCGAACGGGAAAAGCCAGCACCGAAACCTCAGTAAGACCGGCCCGGTACAATCGAGCAGGGACGAGGAGGGCCGCGGCCCTCCTCTTTCATTTTCGTGTGGTGGACTTTTCGGTTATTGCTGGTGTGAGCTGGAAATAGACGTGATCGTGATTGAACGATGATCGTGTACGAAGCTGCTGTGGAGCTGAAGCTGCCCCGTGCTGCGCGTCCGCGCCGCCGCGAGCTTGCACGCTTCCTGCGGGACGCGATTGCTGCGGCTGGGCTGGAGGGCGAGGTGAGCGTGTTGCTCACCGGTGACGAAGCAATCCGCGCCCTTAACCGCAAGTACCGACGCCAGGACAAAGCGACCGATGTACTGTCCTTTCCCGCGGCAGAGACGGCAGAGGGGTTTGCCGGTGATCTGGCCATATCGGTTGAGACAGCTCTCCGGCAGGGGAATGAGCGCGGTCATACGCTCGAAATGGAGATCCGAGTGCTGCTTCTCCATGGCCTGCTCCATCTGGCTGGTTACGATCACGAGACCGACGATGGGGCTATGCAGCGTAAAGAAAGGCAGCTGCGCCGGGAACTCGGCCTTACAGCAGGATTGATCGAGCGAGCGCATACGAAGCGGAATCCAAGGCGGCCGGCACGGCACCAATCACGATCACAGGCGGTGCGCGCATGATCTGGCTTTCGATCGCGATCGTCATCTTCCTGCTGGTCATCCATACGCTGGCCTCCTACGTCGATCGCATCTACTCCGAGCTGGGAAAGTTCCTCTCCCGCGAATTTCAGGACAACATGGAGGTGTGGGAGCAGCAGATCGAACCGACGCTCGGCTTCTCCCGCGACCGGCTCGCGCTGTGTGCGGCGGTGCTTGCGCAGCTTTCCCTCGCGGCTATCGTGCTGACCATTGGCGCGATCCTCTTTGGTCGCCAAGGCGAGGTTGGGCGTCCCACAGTGCTGGGTGTGCTGCAAGCGGCCCTGGGGATTGTTCTGGTTGTCCTCATCTTCAGCCGTCTGCTGCCCTATGCGTTCTTCACGCGGACTCGCGGCGTATGGGTGCTGAAGTGGCGATGGCTGCTGCGGCTCTGCTTCTATCTGGTGCTGCCGGCGGAGCTGGCCCTGGAATTTCTGCTCTCGATCGTCTCCCTGACTGAGCCGCCGCAAGGCGAAACAAAGGAAGCCGAAGGCGACGCAGTGGATGCGTTGATCGAAGCCGGCGAAGAGGAAGGCATCCTGGAGGAGAGTGATCGCGACCTGATACGCTCCGCGGTCGAGTTCGGCGACAAGATTGTGCGCGAAGTGATGACGCCGCGGCCATCGGTCTTTGCAGTCGCTGCGGAGATGACGCTCGCCGAATTCCTGGACATGCTGGAGTCGCGGCCGTTCTCTCGCGTGCCTGTCTACGAGGGCACGCTCGATACCGTGACCGGCATTGTTTTCTCCCATGATCTGCTGCAGATCGCAGATGAAGACGCACCGAGCCGCACCGTAGCCAGCCTGCAGCGGCCGGCCGCGTTTGTGCCGGAGACCAAACGCGTGAACGAGCTGCTGCGCGAGATGCAACGCGAGAAGCAGCACATGCGTATCGTGATCGATGAGTATGGTGGTGTTGCTGGACTGGTCACGATCGAGGACTTGCTTGAGGAAATTGTCGGGGCTATCACCGACGAGCACGAAGAAGATAGCGAGGCGAACGCGCCCAAGCAGGAGAGCGAAGGTGTGTGGATCGTTCCGGGGACTCTGGAGGTAGATGCGCTCGAGGCTCTGATCGGCGATGAAGATCTGCGGGACGGCCACTACGCGGCCACAACCGTGGCC
>JBJMGC010000006.1:0-8979 GCA_045808105.1 Acidobacteriaceae bacterium
GCCAGCGAGTCGAGCGGCCGCTGGATGTGCAGCACATTCTTCGCCGGATTGTGATGCATGTCCCCAAGCTCGCCGATGTCGTAATACGTCCCGGCAACTTCGAGTTCATCCGGGCTCAGGACTTCTGCCGCTTCGGCCCGCGTCCACGTGAAGTAGTCGCCATCATCGTCGAGGGTCATATCGGCGTCCTGGGAGCCGTAGAAGCCGCCATTCTGGCGATCGCTCAGCCACGCATCCATCCATGCGATGGTCTCGCGGATTACGGTGCTGAAGACGGGATAAGGAAAGCTCTGCCATGCGTGCACGTAATTCGCAAGCAGGCCGGCATTGTCATAAAGCATCTTTTCGAAATGCGGCACCACCCAGCGCTCGTCCACGGAATAGCGGTGAAAGCCGCCGCCGACGTGGTCGTAGATGCCGCCATCAGCCATCTTGGTCAGCGTTACCAGCGCCACCTCTCGCGCCTTGGCATCGCCTTTGCGCGTCGCTGCATCCAGCAGCAGGTCCAGCGCCGCGGGATGCGGAAACTTCGGCTGCGCGCCAAAGCCGCCATGATGCGGATCGAACTGCGCAATCGCGGAATGCACCAGCTTGTCCGTGATCGCGGAGCTTAATGATCCGCTGCGTCCCGCGAATCCCTCACCATGCTCGATGGCGGCAAGAATCGAATTCGCCGACTCCAGTACTTCATCGCGCTTCGAACGCCAGGCGTCGGACATGGTGAGCAGCAGGCGCTCGATTCCCGGACGGCCGTAACGATCCTGCCGCGGGAAATAAGTGCCGCCAAAGAACGGGCGCCCATCCGGCGTCAGCACCGCCGTCAACGGCCACCCTCCCTGTCCGCTGACGGCCTGCACCGCCGCCTGATAGCGGCTATCGACATCCGGCCGCTCGTCGCGATCGACCTTTACGGCCACAAAGCGCTCGTTGATCAGCGGAGCCAGCGTTTCGTCTTCGTAGCTCTCGCGGTCCATCACATGGCACCAGTGGCACCACACCGCGCCGATGTCGAGCAGCACGGGCTTGTCTTCGCGCGCCGCCTGCGCGAACGCCTCCGGCCCCCACTCCTGCCACTGGATGGGTTGATGCATGGCGGAGCGCAGGTAAGAGGAGCGCGCGTTTCTGAGCGCATTCAGGGGCTTTGCGGGTGTCTCGAGATCGGGCATACCTTCAGTCTAAGATGCCCCATCGCGGCGTGTCGGTGCTACTCCGCCTGCTAGCTGGCAGTCTCTGCGCGATCCAGCCGCCTCTTGCACAGCAGGATGTACATCCAAGCCGTGACCAGCGTGAAGGAAACGGCGAATGCGCCATAGGGGATCACCTGGGCGTATCTGTGGAAGAAATAAATGGCAGACCGATCGCGGAACGCCGTTGGACGAGTGGCCAGTAGCGAGAGCGCTCCGACTGTGCCCACGATGAACACCCACCAGCGCAGCCGTACCAGCAGACAAGGACGCATCGTGATGACCAGCGGCAGCACCACCAGCAACCATGCCGTGGCGGCCAGCAGCATCGTCCAGGCGCCCCATGCCACCAGACCGGAGAGCAGCGTCTGGACAAACAGCTTCGCTTCTCCCTCGCTGTCGCGCACCGCAATGATCAGGTTTACCGGCAGACACGCCATCTGGCCTACGAGCCAACCGCTCAGGCCGCTGAGCGCGGCGAAACCCACGCGGCGCCATCGCGAGATTGTTGCGTCGCTGGTCATTCTGCTTATGCTACGAGCTTGCTCGCGATCTCCGTGTAGAGATCGATCGCCTTGAAGAGTTCGCGCTTGACCAGCTTCTCATCGGGAGTGTGCGCAACGTGAATCGATCCTGGACCGAGCAGCAACGGTTCGCCCCAATTCGTCAGAGCGGGGATGTCGGTAGCAAAGGCCGCTACCATCGTCTCCATCCCTTCCATCGTTCGGAACCGCATGAAGGGAATTTCAAGCGTGTAATCAATGTCGGCCAGCCCGGCAATCGCCTTCTCCAGTGCTGCACGAGTCTCATCGGAAGGGCCTACCAGCCGTATCATCACCTGCGCCAGTGCCTTATCCGCGATCACATTCGGCGCACGGCCGCCTTCGATCAGTCCGATATTCAGCGTGCTCGGTCCAACGGCAGGATCTGCGGGTAGATCGATATGCATCACGTTGTTCAGCGCTTGAATCAGCTTATGGATCGCGCTCTCGCCAAGCTCCGGATACGCCGAGTGCGCCATCTTGCCGTTCGCGCGCACCGCACCTCGCAAGACACCCTTGCTCGCCACTCCCAGCCGGTTGTCTGTCGGCTCGCCATTGATCAGAAACCGGCTCCCTCTTGGCTGCTCGTTGGCAATCTTCGCTCCGGCCGAGTCCCGCTCTTCGCCGACGACAAACAGCATTCCAGCTTTCACGCCGCCCGCGCGCAGCCGTTCCACCGCTGCAATCTGCGCCGCGATGATGCCTTTCGCATCGCATGCGCCGCGCCCGTAGATCGCCTCGTCATCCTCTCTGCTGGAAAAGTACGGCGGCACGGTATCCATGTGGGTGGAAAAGACAATCTCTGGCTGCTCGCCAGGAATCGTGGCGTAGACATTGAAGCGGTCCGTCGCCGCGCCGTCCTCGCCCTTGCTGGCGACGTGCATTCGCTCTACAGCAAAATCCCGCGCTCGAAGAAACTCCGCGAGGAATACTCCTACTGGGCCTTCGCTATAGGTTGTTGAATCAATGTCGATGAGCTGCCGCGTCAATTGCACCGGATCGAGCGTCATGTCAGGTCAGCATACCTGACTTGCGCAGGACGAATCGGTCAGGTCATTCCTCCGCTCGCTACAATCGATTTCGATGTCCAGCCTCTCCAATCGTCTGCAGACACTCTCGATCCCCGGCCCCGCGGGCAGCCTGGAAGCGCTGCTCTTCGAAGGACAACCCGACGCCCGGTACGCCGCGCTCGTGTGTCATCCGCATCCGATGGGCGGCGGAACGATGCACAACAAGGTCGTGTATCGTGCGGCCAAGACGATGCAGTCGCTCGGCCTGCCGACGCTGCGCTTCAACTTCCGCGGCACCGGACTCAGCGAAGGCCAGCATGATGAGGGCAGAGGTGAGCGCGATGACGTGCGCGCGGCGCTGGACTGGCTGCACCATCGTTACGCATTGCCGATCCTGGTTGTCGGCTTCTCCTTCGGTGCGCACGTAGCGTTGCGCGCATGTTGCTTCGATGCCGGTGTTCCCGGTTCCAAGGTACGGGTTCCGGGCTTTGCCGCGTTGGGCCTTCCAGTGGCCGCCGAGGGTCGAGAGTACAGCTACGACTTTCTTCTAACCTGCACGTTGCCGAAGCTCTTCATCAGCGGCGGCGCAGACCAGTACGGCCCGCAGGACACCCTGGTGCACATTGTGGACTCCGCAGCGCAACCGGCGACGCTGGTCATCGTGCCGGATGCAGATCATTTCTTCGCCGGCAAGCTGGACCAGATGCAGCATGCGCTGCGCGAATGGCTGGTGGCCCGGTTCTTTTCCGGTGCCGAAACGAGCGCTGCGCGCACTTCCTGAACGCCATGGCCGACGAAGAAGATCAGTCCGCGCACCTGCAATCACTTCACGAAGACGCGCGGGCCATATTTGCCTATGCGGTTGACGCGTGCCGGATCGAGCGCGTCTTTGAGGAACGCATCCATTGTGAACGCGCCACACTCGTCCTTGACCACTCGTCGGAGCACCCGGCTCTGAGCCAGCCATCGGCGCCGGCCACCCGCATCGACCTCGGCGCGTATCGAAAAACGCTCGTCATTGCGCTTGGCAAGGCTGCCGTCCCCATGACGCAGTCGCTGCTCGGCATCTTGCCCAGCGAAGTGCGGGTTGGTGGCATCTGCAGCGCACCGGCTCGGCCGGCCAAGCGCGACTGGCGCATCCGCTATTACGCCGGCGGTCATCCGTTGCCCAACCGGGATTCCTTCCGTGCCGCACAGCACGCCCTTCGCCTGCTGCACCGCGCATCGGAAAAGATATTTGTCATCTACCTGATCAGCGGCGGAGGCAGCACGCTCTTCGATCTGCCGCTCGATCCCGAAATCTCCCTTGCCGACACCATCCTCTTCCACGAGGCACTCATCGCCTCCGGAGCTACCATCGCGGAGATCAACACGTTGCGCAAACACTTCTCCGCGGTGAAAGGGGGCAGGCTCGCGACCGCAGCGCAGCATGCCGAAAAGCTGGTCCTTCAGGTGGCCGATGTTCCTCCCCGCCATGCCGACGCGTTGGCTTCCGGTCCCGTCGTGCCCGATCCTTCCACCGTGGAAGACTGCCGCGAGGTGCTCGCACGCTATCGGCTGCTCGAGAAATTTCCTCCCTCCGTCCGAAATTTCTTCAACCAGCCGGAGCTGCCGGAAACCCCCGGTGATAAAGCGGCGCTGAAGGAAAGGGCCGAGCGTGTGCAGGCCGCGCGGGAAGCCGGTCTCACATCATTCAGTTTCCTGACTGCGAACACGCAGCCAGCCGGCTTCCCCACCCAAATCATCACCCTGCTTTCCAACCACGAGCTTCTGCTGGCTGCACAGGCGCATGCCGTTGCCCTCGGCTATGAAGTCTTTGTGGACAACGGCTGCGACGATTGGCCTTACGAGAAGGCCGCAGCCTATCTGATCGATCGATTCATCGAGCTGCGCGGCCAGCATCCCCGGCGCAAGCTCTGCCTGCTCTCCGGAGGCGAGGTCACCGTCCGCATCGACCGCAAGCCGGGCACCGGAGGCCGCAATCAGCAGTTCGCCCTTGCCTGTGCGCTTCTCCTGCAGCGCTTGGCCGGTGAGGCGGCGGTCTGCCTTTCCGCCGGGAGCGACGGCGCGGACGGTAACAGTCCCGCCGCCGGAGCCATTGCGGACATCACCACCGTGGCCCGTGCCCAGGCCCTCGGCTTCACTCCCGAGAGGGCGCTTGCCGCCTTCGATGCCTGCCCGCTCTTCACCGCGCTTGGGGACACTCTCGTAACTGGACCGACCGGCAACAACCTGCGCGACCTTCGAGTGCTGGTGAGTCTCTAGGACCCGATCGCGAGCTGCGTCTCGGGAGCTACGATAAGAGCATGGCAATCCGCAAACAATGGACAGAATGGCACCTGACGCCGCGGGGTTGGGAACAGGGATCGACGCGCCGCGAAGGCCGCGGCAACGACTGGCGTGACGAACCCGCCGACCGGCTCCTCAGCTATCAGCACATCGAAATACACGGATCTACCGGGCAGCCGAAGACCGTCACGGAAGAGACCTGGCGCACCAAGGACCCTGGGGCGCTTGCGCAATTGGAAGCCGCCCTGGCCCGGCACGGTACCGCCCCTTGCCGCCTGGACTGATCGGTCCGGCGCTGTTGCGGCAAAATCCTCAAAAGGGCTCTAGAAAAACAAAATTGTTCAGCGCTTGCATACTTTCCGCCGCGCAGGGGTATCATTGTCGATACTCACCCAAATGGGGCATATCCCGAATAGGGCCAGAAAGCGTTTTATTTTTCCACTGATCGAGGGCAACCGTTTGCATCCGGCCCTCATCACTCCGAACAGCTACCTGGGGGAATTAATACCTACCGATGCCGGCTATCCTGATTGTGGACGACAACCCTATCCAGGCGGTTACCCGCCGCCTCATTCTCGAGAAGGCCCATTTCCACGTCGCTATCGCTGAGAGTGGCCCTGCTGCCCTGGCGAAGTTCGACTCCGGCGAGCCCTTCGGCATGGTCATCACTGACCACGTCATGCCTGAGATGGGCGGTCCCGAGCTGGTCAAGAAATTGCGCGAGCAGTTCACGACCCTTCCCATACTGGTGCTCAGCGGCATGCCCGAGGCTCAGTCACAATACGAAGGCATGGACGTGTCCTTCCGCCTGAAGCCGATCCAGCCCCAGGAGCTGATCGAGCTCACACAGACGCTCTTGTTCCCGCCGTACTTCCAGACCGCCTGATCGCTCCGCCAGCTACGCGTTTCGTTTCCGCGCAACTCCATCCAATGACCGATTGGCGCATCCGCTTGTGCTTTGCGACAATCGGTGTGCGACCCTATGCCTGTATTTGGTAGCTTCTCCCTGCTTCTCGCACTCGCGCTCAGTGCCTACACGCTGCTGGCGGGGGCCTTCGCGCAGCGTCAATTGGCAGTTCGCGCACGTACCCGCATCGCTCCCGAGCGTCTCGCGGAGACCGCGCGCCGCGCCGGCATTGCCAGCTTCTTCGCTACCTCAGCCGCCGCATTCGCATTAATCTGGGCCGCCTTCACCAACGATTTTTCGGTCTCCTACATCCTTCATCACTCGAATCGCGCGCTGCCCGGTGCGTACAAGTTCGCGGCACTCTGGTCGGGTCAGGAAGGTTCCCTGCTTCTGTGGGCGTGGCTGCTCGCGACCTATGGCTTCGTGCTGCGCGCGCGGCACAAGGTCGATGTGCGGCTCAGCGCGTATGCCTCGACCATTCTGGCCGGCGTGCAGGTCTTCTTTCTCCTGCTGCTCAATTTCGCCGCCCCGCCCTTCGCGCTCGTTCAGGGTGCGGTCCCCGCTGACGGCTTCGGCCTGAATCCGCTGCTGCAATATCCGGAGATGGTGATCCATCCGCCGATGCTTTACCTCGGCTATGTGGGCTTTACCGTTCCCTTCGCCTTCGCGCTCGGTGCCCTGATGATGCGCTATCCCGGCGAGAAGTGGATCCACATCACCCGCCGCTGGACGATGGTGACCTGGCTTTTTCTCACCTGCGGCATCTTCCTCGGCGCGCACTGGGCCTACTCCGTGCTCGGCTGGGGCGGCTACTGGGGATGGGATCCGGTGGAGAACGCCTCGCTCATGCCGTGGCTCACCGGCACCGCCTTCCTGCATTCAGTGATGATGCAAGAGAAGCGCGGCATGATGAAGAACTGGAATGTTTGGCTGATCTTCTCCACCTTCATGCTCTCGATTCTGGGCACGCTGCTGACGCGCTCCGGCCTGGTCAGCTCTGTGCATGCCTTCGCACAGTCCTCCATTGGCGACTGGTTCTATGCCTTTCTCTTCATCGTGCTGGTGGTGTGCGTCTTCACCTTCATCCTGCAGCGCGACCATCTGAAATCCGATCACAAGATCGAATCGCTGGTCTCGCGCGAGTCGAGCTTCCTGTTCAACAACCTCATTTTCCTCGCAGCCTGCTTCACTATCCTGTGGGGTACGCTCTACCCGGTGCTCAGTGAGTACGTTCAGGGCAACCGCGTCACTGTCGGTGCGCCCTGGTACAACCGCATCGCGATTCCGATTGGTCTCAGCCTGCTGGCGCTGATGGGACTTGGCCCGCTGCTCGCATGGCGCTCTTCTTCGCTGCGCTCGATCCGCCGTAACTTCGTTCTGCCTTCGGTTGCGACTATCGCCACCGCAGTCGCTCTGCTCGCTATCGGTGAGCGCCCGTGGCGCGAACAGGGACCGCTCTACTCATTCATCGCTTTCTCCGCCGCCGCCGGCGTCATCACCGCCATCGCGTCGGAGTTTCTGCGCGGCGCACATGTGCTGAAGGTCCAGACGGGCAAGAACATCTTTGCTGCGACACTCCTGCTCATCCAGCGGAACACGCGCCGGTACGGCGGTTACATCGTCCACTTCGGCGTTGTGGTGATCTTTATCGGCCTCGCCGGTTCGGCCTTCAACCGCTCCACCGAGCAGGAGATGGACTTCCGCCAGTCCATGCGCGTGGGCCCGTATACGCTGGTCTGCCAGGATTACACCCAGGACACCAATCCGAACTACGACAGTGAATATGCCCTGCTGGACGTCTTTCGCAACGGCAAGAAGGTCACGCAGCTCGCGCCGGAGAAGCGCTTCTACGTAGCCTCACAACAGGTATCTACCATGGTGGCAAATCACTCCACGCTGGCCTGGGACCTGTATGTGATCTACGCCGGCCAGAATCCGGACACCAACCGCCCCATCATCAAAGTCTTCCTCAATCCGCTGGTGGCCTGGATCTGGATCGGCGTCGTGATCGTGATCATCGGCACGCTGGTCGCGCTGGTGCCGAACCTCACGACCGTCCTCTCCCCGGCGCGGGCGCGCGATCCTGCCAAAGCAAAGGCAAGGCCGCTGGTCAGCGAGCCGGCGACATTGCGAGGTGGCGATTGATGCCGCGGACGCGCGTTCGCTCCATACTGCACGTCTTGCTTCTTGCCGCTGTCGTGGCCTTCGGTGCCCATGCCTCCGATATCGCCAACAGTCCGCGCTACGAGAAGCTGAGTCACGCCATCATGTGCCCATGCGGCTGCAACGAGTTGTTGGGCGAATGCAACCACGTCGGCTGCCCGGACTCCGACAAGATGCGGAGTCAACTCGCTGCTTCCATCGATCACGGAGACGATGACACCACCATCTTCCGCGCTTTTCAGGATGAGTACGGTCCGACAGCGCTGGCGGCACCGATGTTCACCGGGTTGAACAAGTTCTCCTGGTGGGTTCCGCCCATCGTGCTGCTGCTTGGCATCTGCGGCGTCTTGTTTGTTGTTCGCCGCTGGCGCCCCCGGGTGGTCGCCATGCCTGTGCCGGCCAGCGATCCGAACACGCTGGTCCTTGAACAGCGGATACGGCGCGAGACCGGAGGCAACCTCTCATGATCCTTGCAGCCTGCGCCATTCTCACCCTTGCGCTCTTCGCATATGTCTTCTACCCGGAACGCAGCGTCGCTGCCCAGCGGGTGAAGACACGCCTTGATTTCCTCGAAGAACAGAAAACTGTCCTCTACGAAAACCTGCGCGATTTGAATTTCGAATACCGCGCCGGCAAGTATCCGGAAGAGGACTACACCGCGCAGCGGGCAGCGCTTGAGGCCGAAGCCGCGCAGGTCCTGGCGGAGATCGACCGCCTTGGGCGATCACCTGCAGGGCCCTCTTGATCCTTGCGGTACCGCGGAGCGCCTTATCCGGCTGACCCTGCCAAGCATCCGCGGCAATTGCGATCGCCTGCTTTTTGAAGCCGGCACTATCGTCACCGAGGGCAGCACGCTAGCCGAAAACCGGGCAGCCCTCACCGCA
>JBJMGC010000007.1:0-6084 GCA_045808105.1 Acidobacteriaceae bacterium
GATGATGCTTCCCGGCCTCTGTACATCAGCACAATCCCGAAACAGGGATATCAGTTCATCGCGCCTGTGCGGATCATCGAACAGGGCGGTGCCGATCGAGCGCTGGCCGAGCCGGCTCCCCCGGCTCAGAGAAGACTTTGGATTCCGCTTGCGGTTGTAACTTCAGGATTGGTTGCTCTGGCGATCTTCGCTGGGATGTCTCTGTCGCGAACAAGAGATCGAAGCGTTCCAAATCTGGCGGTCGTTCGCTTTGACACGGAGACAGATACGCCTGCTATGAAGGCCATGGCAGACAGCATTACGGACGACCTCGTTATACGTTTGACCGCTGCTAGCGATGGGCGGTACCGGGTGATCGGGAACGCGAGTATTCTTCGCCAACCCAGAGAGCAGCGAGATCTGCGGGCCATCGGCGCATCGCTTCACAGCGATTACGCCGTGCTCGGCCAGGTTCGCTCCGAGGGGAACAATAAGGTCCTGATACTGGCCCACCTGATTCGTCTTTCGGATCTGACCCACATCTGGGTGGTGCGCTTCGAGTGCAATCCGGACGGTGGCTTGTCGTTTGTGTCCGACGCGGCTTCACAGATCGCAGCCCAATTCAGCAACAGAATGATGCATCAGCCCGACCGAGCTGCCTCATTCTGATTTGCAAACTGCTGAATCTGAACGGTTAATCTCCTCTCCTATTTCTATCAGGCATTTGCTCGCGTCTGGCTTGTCCAAGATGCAGCGGTCAGTGATCCTTTGCTACGAAAGTGGACGCTCAGGTGGAGGTGGAACGCGCGATGCTTTCGCGACGCGATTTTCTGCAGTGGACATCAGTGGCTCTGTCGGTCCGTAGCTTATCCGGCACCGATTGGTTGCTGAACGACACACAACGTGCCTCCAAAAGGAGTTCGATGGTTTTCAGCGAACACTATCCGGCGTACCCGGCCGAGTTGATCCAACAGATTGTTACGGTTGCTCACTTCGATTTGAATAAGCTGAAAGACCTGTTGGCGCCTCGGCCTCATCTCGTGAAAGCGGCATGGGATTGGGGCTTTGGCGATTGGGAGACACCTCTGGGGGCCGCTTGCCACATGGGAAGGAGAGACATTGCCGAGTTTCTGCTCACGCAAGGGGCCACTCCCTCGCTCTTCTCGTTTGTGCTATTGGGAGATGTCGATCGCGCTAGGCAGATCGTAGAGAGCCAGCCTGGAATTCAGCGCATCGCGGGGCCGCACAGTATCAGCTTGCTGGCGCATGCTCGGATGGGTGGGTCACGGTCAGAGGACGTCCTTGCATATCTCCGTTCGATCGGAGACGCGGATATGGTTCAGCCTGCTCCCATGACCGAACGGGAACGGAGCAGCCTATGCGGCGGCTACCACTTCGAGAATGAACCCGCGCTGCATGTGGACGTCAGCGACGATGTGCGCAGCTACGCCGGCAGTCCCATGTACACCTACCCGCCGCAACTCAACTGGACGCGCACTGGAACGATGGGCAGACCCCTTTTTCATCTCGGCGGGAATGTGTTCTACCCAGCAGGCGCATCTTCCATTCGGATCCAATTTTCTAAGGAAGCACACGCCATGAAAATGACGATAATTGACGGACCAGAAACATTGATTGCCTCGCGCGCTTAGGCGGGAAATGGCGACCGCGCTCCGTCCAACGGCGTAGGATGTTCGCGGGGTGACTCCCATGCAAAAACACGCGTATGCCGCTGCATTGTCGGCCGCTCTGCTGCTGCCAGCGCTCATGCTTGCGAAGGACAAGCAGAAGTCGACGCTGCCAACCTACGTGCTGCAGGCTCATACGGTTTCAATTGTGATCGACCGCGATGCCGGCGTGTCGCTGGAGAATCCGCAGGCGAACCAGGTAGCGCAGCGGGATGTTGAGACGGCGCTGTTGAACTGGGGCCGGTATCAACCCATCCTCGACGGGTCGAATGCCGACCTGATCATCTTCGTTCGCCGTGGCACCGGCAAGCTGGCCAGCGGCACGGTTCATGACCCCAGACAGGGCAGGCGCCCGGTGTCAATCGACCCTACGGACACGGGAATCGACGCCGGCGCACAGCGTGGCCACGCGCCTCCCTATGCGGGCGACTTGCCGGACGCATCGCAAGGGTCGGTGAATGGCCCCCTGGGTGGGCCTTTGAACGACCCGACCGACCGGAGTCCACACCCACAGGCGGAGATTGGGAATTCGGCTGCCGAAGATAGCTTTATCGTCTATCAGGGCAAGATCGACAACCCCACGGACGCGCCGCCGGTCTGGCGATATCAGGCAAAAAACGCGCTCAAGCCGCACACCGTGCCTGCGGTGGACGTCTTCCGCAAGGCAGTGGACGCGGCGGAGCAGGCAGCGGCGAAACAGCCCTGAAGCGGCAAGCAGGCCGCTCAAGCCGCCGAAGGCTTGACCAAGCATTCAGTTGGCAAGCGCCGCAGCGCGGCGTATCATAGCAAATAGACGCGTTTGCTCCGCTCGTGACCGTACCGGCGGAGGAGATGGGTGGGCGAAAGCCCACCTTTTTATTGCAGCAAACGTGGCGCAGGCGGGAATGGCGGCGGACCTGGAAAAAATTCGTGCGACGGCGGAACGCGTGGCATCCAGCTACGGGCTGGACGCAGTCGATGTCGAATTTGTCGGCGGCGGCAAGCATCGCGTGCTGCGGGTATCGATTGAGAAGGACGCAGCGGGACGGGCAAGCCTGGCAGCCGAAGCCAAAGCTGCCGCGGAACGAGGCGCCGGGAACGAAGACGGTGTTGTTCCGGCGGCAGTGCTGCGCGGGGAACTGAGCACCGAGCACCTTTCCGGCGTCACGCACGAGGATTGCGAGCGGTTCAGTCACGATTTCGGCACCGTGATCGATGTCGAAGATTTAGTTCCCGGCGCAGAGTACACGCTGGAGGTCTCCTCGCCCGGGTTGGATCGCAAGCTGAGCCGGCCGGCCGACTACGAGCGGTTCTGTGGCAGTCTGGTGAAGCTGCAGACCTTTCAACCGGTGGCAGGCAACCGTCACTGGCAGGGCCGGCTGACCGCATTCGACCTGAATGCAGCAAATGGGGGCAAGATCACGCTCGATCGTTCTGCCATCCAAGCGAAGGGGAAGGCCAAGAAGGCCGCGACTGGCGATGCGCTGGTCGAGATTGAGTTGGCAAACATCGAGAAGGCGCAGCTCATCCCCGAGCTGTAAACGAAGCAGCCGGAACAAATGAATGGCCGGGTGACGGTATGCCGCGGTGCGAGATTGAACGAGAGAAGGACAGAGACAGATGGCGAGTCAGCTGTATCAGGTAATTGAAGGATTGAGCCGCGACAAGGGGATAGACCCGCAGATCGTGGTGACCGCGGTCGAGGATGCGATCGCCCTGGCGACGCGCAAGTACTACAAGACGCAGGAAAACATGCGTGCGGAGCTGGACAAGGAGACGGGCGAGATTCGCGCGTACGTGTACAAGACCGTGACCGCGACCGACGACGAGATCGAAGACGACCTGAACCAGATCGCGCTCGAAGAGGCTAAGGAACTGGCACCGGATGTGGAAGTGGGCGGCGAGATTCGCTACTACAAGCCGACCGACGTGCTGGGCCGCATTGCTGCGCAGATGGCAAAGCAAGTGATCTTCCAGAAAGTGCGCGAGGCCGAGCGCGATACGGTCTTTAATGAGTACGCGCATCGTACGGGCGAAGTGATGACCGCGATGGTGAAGCGGCTGGAGCTCCAGGACGTGATCTTCGACCTGGGTAAGGCCGAAGCGCGCATGCCGCGCCGCGAGCAGAGCCGCCTGGAGCAGTTCAGCGTTGGTGAGCGCGTGCGCGTCATCCTGCTGCGCGTGGACCGTGCCGCCAAGGGGCCGCAGGTGGTGGTTTCGCGTGCCGCGCCGGAGTTGGTGCAGAGCCTCTTCCAGAGCGAGGTGCCGGAAATCTATGACGGCACGGTGAACGTGCGGGCCATCGCCCGCGAAGCTGGCGAGCGTACCAAGATTGCCGTGCAGTCGCGCGACAAGGATGTGGACCCGGTGGGAGCTTGCGTCGGCATGAAGGGCATGCGCGTGCAGTCCATAATTCGCGAGCTGCGCGGAGAGAAGATCGACATCATCGAGTACTCCGACGAAGTGACGACCTTCGCCGAGAAGGCGCTGCAGCCAGCCAAGGTAAGCCGCGTCAGCATCACCGATCTGACCGAGAAGCAGTTGGAAGTCATCGTCGACGACACGCAGCTCTCGCTTGCCATCGGCAAGAAGGGGCAGAATGTGCGGCTGGCGGCGAAGCTGCTGGGCTGGAAGATCGACATCAAGAGCGAGGAAGAGAAGCGCCAGGAAGTCGAGCAGCAGATGCAGGCGCTGAGCGGCGGTCCTTCGACGCCGATCGAACAGGTCACCGAACTGGGCGAGACGATTATCCAGAAGCTGGTGGCTGCGGGCATCACGACAGTCGAGTCGCTGGCCGATATGACGCCCGAGCAGCTCGAAGAAATCCCGGGTATCGGCGAGAAGACTCTGGAGAAGATCTCGACCGCGGTACGCCACTACTTCGGCCAGTACGAAGAAGGCGAGGAGCGGCCTGCGGGAAGCGCATCTGAATCGGGAGAGGGAGATGCGATGCGAGCCAACGAAAACGCAAGCACGGAACCGAGTCAGGCGGAGCAGGATCTGGTGGGTATGCGGCCAGCCGGGGACGACGTGATCGAGGCATCGGTGCTCGAAGGCGAGGATGTAGTGACCGGCGCGGGTGAGGACAATGAACGGGCGCCCAACCGCTCCGACCTAGAGGCACTCGAATCCGATGCGGCGCTCGATGAAGAGCGGGCGAAGGCCGATGCCGAGCTGGGCGAGGAGCTGGACGCCCTGCGAGTGGACGACGCGGATGGTACCGACGAGGATCCGGACAACCGGGATAGCTCCGGCCATGTGGTCGATGAGATAGCCAGGGAACGGATCGAGGAACTTACCGAATCCGGCCCCGAGGCCGGGGAGGTGGGGGTCCTGCCGCAGGATGCCGGCAATGACGACACCAGCGCGCGCCTGCGGCGTCAAAATCCGAGCAACAGCCCACTTCCGGGGGGGGAGGCGGAGGAAGAATCCGTTCTTCCCGATGCCCAACCACAGCGTGACGATGAGGGTGTGTAACGGTAAAGGCGGCGTATCCGGGATAGTACCGGGAAATTCGTGCTGTGCATCTTCACATCAGCACAGCACGAATTTCCGATTTTCAGGCGATAATCAAATAGAACGGCATGTGAACCCGCAGACCAAGAGGTTGCTATGAACAGCTGAGGGAACGGCAGGCAGAGTGCCACGTAAAGGGACGGATGAGTAAAGTTCGCATCAACGATTTAGCAAGAGAGCTCGAAGTCAAGAGCAGAGCGATTCTGGACGTACTTCAAGAAGTTGGAGTGACGGATCCGAAGACGCATTCCAGCTCGCTCGAAGGTGATGAGGCGCAGCGTGTGCGCGCGCATTTCCAGCGTGGCAACGGCCGCAACGGCTCGGCCTCTGCGAAGAGCGAGAGCAGCGCCACTCAGAAGATCGACTGGTCGCGGGTGTCGAAGCCCGGCGATGTTCTCAAGGCGATCCAGCAGCGCAAGGAAGAGGCAGAACGGCCAGCGCCGCGGCCCCAGGCCGCGTCTCCTGCTGCGGCCAAGCCTGCCCCTCCGGCGACGCCGGCCGCTGCTTCGGCAGCGCCCACTGCTGCGCCTGCCAGTGCAGCACCCGTCGCGCCGAAGCCTGAACCTCCTGCGCCGCCGCGCCGCATCGTCGTGCCGCAGCCGCGGCAGGCGCCCCCGATCGTGACCGCGCCTCCGCCAGCGGCTCCGGCCATTGCCGCGAAGCCGCCGTCCGGCCCTGTCGTGGCCCGGCCCCCGGTGACGGCTGCACCGCCCGCTGCCGCGCCGAGTGCGCAGCGTCCGGCGATTGCCTCGGCGCCGCCCACAAATCCCGTCGTAGCGCGCCCTGTAGTGGCCGCCGCTCCGCCGCCAGCAGCCAGCGCTGCTGCACCGCCAGTTACGCCTCCTCCGGCAGCCGTCGCTCCTCCCGCAGCACCGCCGGTTACGGCTGCTCCGGAAACGCCAGAAACCCCTACGGCAGTGGC
>JBJMGC010000008.1:0-13739 GCA_045808105.1 Acidobacteriaceae bacterium
CATAATCAGCGGCCACTGCGTAGGCGCAGGCAGGTGAATCGCGTTCTCCGCGTGATGACCGGGCGTGCCGGAATGTTCGTGCTGTGCGTCCGTACTCATCCGCTATCGTCCAATCACGTACACGACGGTGAAGACCACTACCCATACCGCGTCAACGAAGTGCCAGTACAACGCGAGGACTTCCACCTTCTCCGTATGCTCCGGCTTCAGCGCGCCGGTCAACGCAAAGATCAGCACCGCCGTCAGCATGATGAGCCCGACGATCACGTGGGAGGCGTGCAAGCCGACCAGCGAATAAAACGTCGTGCCGAAGAGATTCGTGCTGATCGTCAGGTGATCTACAACGATGAGCTTGCGCCACTCCTGTGCCGTGCCCAGCAGGAAAATCGCGCCCATGGCAATCGTCAGTCCCCACCACGCGCTGTAGGCGGCCATGGCGCGTTTCACCAGCGCTCGCTCCGCCATCATGATTGTGGCGCTGCTCGAAAGCAGAAAGATCGTGTTCAGGATCGGCAGTTCCAGCACCTGTATTGGCTGAGGTCCATAGGTGCTCTTCCCGATGTTGTAGACATACGCAACTACGAAGATCACGAAGATCGCAGATTCGGCAACAATCAGAGAAAACATCCCGACGCTGCCGCGCGACGGCAGCTGCCAGTCCGGATCGACGGCATGACCCGCGTGCGTCATGGGAATCGTACTCATGCTTGTGACACTCCGATCTGCTCTTCCAACGGCTCGTCCGGATCATTCGGATGCTTCAGGTCCCACAGCGGGCGGCGGCTCGCGACCACCGGCTCGGTGGCGAAGTTATACGGCGGCGGAGGCGAGGGCGTAGCCCACTCCAGCGTCCAGGCGTCCCATGGATCCGGTCCAGCTTCGCGTCCCTTCAGGGCCGAGTGCACCAGGTTGTAGACAAGGACCAGGATCGCGATCGCTTGAATAAACGCGCCCACACTCACGATCTGGTTCAGCGTGGTCCATCCGCGATCCGCTTCGTATGTGTAGATGGACCGCGGCATGCCCAGAATGCCGGGAATATGCATCACGTCGAAGCAGACATGGAAGCCAATCAGAAACAGCCAGAAATGCCATTTTCCCAACCGCTCATCCAGCATGCGCCCTGTCACTTTGGGAAACCAGTAGTAGATGCCGGAGAAAATCGAAAATAATATCCCGCCTACGATCACGTAGTGAAAGTGTGCAATCACGAAATACGAATTATGTAGCTGCCAATTGAATGGCGCGATTGCCAGAATAATGCCGGTCAATCCCGCAATCAGAAACTGCACCAGGAATCCAACGGCGAAGATCATTGGCGTGCGAAAACGGATTTTGCCGCCCCACATCGTACCGATCCAGTTGAAGATCTTGATCCCGGTCGGGATCCCTACCAGCATGGTCGAAAGCACGAAAAACGCGTTGGAGATCGAGGTCATCCCGATCGTGAACATGTGATGCGCCCACACGCCTAAGCTGACAAACCCGATACCCACCGATGCCGCTACCATCGCTGGATAACCGAAGATTGCCTTGCGCGAAAAGACCGGGATCACCTCATTCATGATGGCGAACACCGGTAATATCAGCACGTAGACCTCTGGATGGCCGAAGATCCAGAAGAAGTGCGCCCAGATGACTGCAGAGCCGCCTGCCTGCGTGTCGAAGAAGTGCCCACCCAGATAGCGATCGATCATGAGCATGATCTGTGCGGCAGTGAGAGGGCTTATGGCAACGAGCACGAGTCCGGAGGACACCACATATAGCCAGACGAACAGCGGCATGCGGAAGAGCGTCATGCCCTTACAGCGCATGCAAAATGCCGTTGCAATGAAATTGATTGCCGCTCCGATCGAGCCGAAGCCCGACACGATCAACGATAGCGCCCAATAGTCCGTCGAGTGCCCGCGAGAGAAGGCGCGCGAGGTCAGCGGTGCATATGCCCACCAGCCGACATCCGGCGCGCTGCCCGCCCCCTGCAGTCCCACGCCGCCGATGAAGCTGTAATAAAGGAGCAGTCCCCCGAATGCAGACATCCAGAAGCTGAAGGCATTTAGTCGCGGAAACGCCATGTCCCGTACGCCCAGCATCAGTGGCATCAGGTAATTGCCGAAGCCGAAGACGATCGGCATGGCCACGAAGAAAATCATCGTGGTGCCATGCATCGTGAAAACGCGATTGAAGGTCTCTGGGCCGACGAAGTGGTTATCCGGGAAGAAGAGCTGAATCCGGATAATCATCGCTTCTATTCCACCCACGACAAGAAAAAGAAGCGCGTAGAGGACATACATGATTCCCAGCTTCTTGTGGTCGACCGTGACCACCCAGCTGTGGAGTATCTCGAGCCACGTACCTCCAAACGCCTCGGGACGCGAGACTTCCGTTGTCGCGCCGCCGCCCAGGCCACCTGGTACTGGTATGCTCCCCTCTGCCATCTGCGTCCCGCTCCCTCCCGAACTGCTAGTGCAAAGTGTCCAGATAAGCCGCGATCTCATGCACCTTGTCCGGAGTCAGGTGCATAGAAGGCATCAGCGCTCCCGGCTTGATCAGGTCCGGATCTGCAATCCAGCGTTCTAGATTCTCCGGCGTATTCTCCGCCGCGCCGGAAGCGATGGTCTTCCGGCTCGCCAGGTGCGTCAGGTCAGGACCAAATTGTCCATGCGCGGCGGTTCCCGCGATCGCGTGGCAATTCATGCATGCCTGCGTTTCAAATTCGCGGCGGCCCGCAGCAACTTCCGATGCCTGCGCGGCAGGCTGCTGCTCCCGTTTCACCCAGTCTGCAAACTGCTCCGGGGTATCCACATACACGCGCAGCAGCATCTTTGCGTGTTGCTGGCCACAGAACTGCGCGCACTGTCCCTCATACAGCCCCGGCGTATGCGGATCCATCCACAATTCGTTGATGCGGTTTGGGATCACGTCGATTTTGCCGGCTAGCCGCGGAATCCAGAAAGCATGCATAACATCCGCGGAAGTTAGCTTCATGAACGTCGGGCGAGAGGCACCCGTATCGCTCACTGGAATATGTAACTCGTTCGCTGTTGTGATGTGCAACGCCGGATAGCGGAACTCCCACCAGAATTGATGCCCGACTACTGTGACTTCGAGCGCAGCGGGGGGCCTGGGTGCGTCCTGGATGGCGAAAATCATACGTGCCGTCGCCAGAAAGAGCACTACGACGATCAGCACCGGAATGATGGTCCACGAAAGCTCGATCTGATTGCTGCCGAAGATCTGCGGTGGCTCGCTGCCGTCGTCGTCCGGGCGCTGCCGGAAACGCACAGCAGCGTAAAAAATCAGTCCGCCGACGACAACGAAGATGCCGCCAGTGATGGCTAAGACAAACATCGACAGGCTGAAGATGGACTGGGATGGGGTCGATGCGGGTGCGAAGATGCTGGTTTTGTCGCTCAGCGCGAAAACGCGTTGTGTGCCGGCCGCAGCCAGCAGAACCGCACCCCTCAGCATGCGGCGCGGGCAATTCATAAAGCCTCGCCTTGCACACGCACCTGATCGAGCCATACCTTCAGCATAACGCACTCTCCCGCCATGGCTACCTCCGATCTCACCAACGCATCGCATCGCTCCGCCCCATCGCCGCCGCACAATCGCGCGCGATGGAGCATCGCCTTTCTGCTCGGGTTGGGTGTGCTCATCAATTTTTTCGACCGCGTTAACCTGTCCGTTGCACACGACGCTATGCGCAGTACGTTTCACATCGATGAAGTCGCTTTTGGCTATCTTGCCGGCGCATACAACTGGACATACGCAATCTGCCAGCTGCCCATCGGCGCACTACTCGATGCAGTGGGCGTCGCTGTCGTGGGACGCATCGGCTCGTTTCTCTGGGGCCTCGCGACCCTCGCTGCTGCTGTCTCGCCCACCTACGGGACGCTCTTCGCTTCACGCATGCTGCTCGGCATCGGCGAGTCGCCGATCTTCCCCGCGAATGCCAAAGCCATCGGCCTCTGGTTTCCGCCAGAGGAACGTGGTCTCCCCACCGCGATGTTCGACGCCGCCGCAAAGCTCTCCACCGCCGTCGGCGTTCCTATCATCGGCATCCTGTTGCTGCACGTTGGCTGGCGGCTCGCTTTTGCCGCTACCGCGGTTGCCAGCCTGCTCTATTTCGCCATCTTCTACTTCGTCTATCGCGATCCACCCTCCGGCCAGCGCTACGGCGACACCGCCCAGTCTCGGCGCGCGCCCGTGCCCTTCTCTTATCTGCTGCGCCAGCCTAAGCTCTACGGCCTGTTTATCGGCTATGGCGCCTACAATTACGTCTTCTATCTCCTGCTTACTTGGCTGCCCACCTATCTCGCGGTCACCTTGCATGTCAATCTCATGAGCTCCTTCCTCTACACCGGGGTGCCATGGCTGATCGCCACCGCGACGGACCTGATCGCCGGTGGCTGGCTGGTAGACGCGCTCATGCGCCGAGGCTTCTCGTCCACACTCGTGCGCCAGACCATCCTCATCGCCGGTATGCTGCTGGGCATGGGATTGCTGGGCGCTGTGCACTCCACCACGCCGAGTACCGCCCTTTTCTGGATCAGCGTCTCGATCGGCGGATTGGCAGCGGCCGCGCCGGTCAGTTGGTCACTGCCGGCACTCGTGGCGCCACCCGGTGCCGTGGGCCGGGTCGCCGGTATCATGAACCTTTCCAGCCAGGTCTCTGCCATCGCCGCGCCCGTGATCA
The DNA here is from genome assembly GCA_045808105.1 of Acidobacteriaceae bacterium. Classification (GTDB taxonomy): domain Bacteria; phylum Acidobacteriota; class Terriglobia; order Terriglobales; family Acidobacteriaceae; genus KBS-83. The sequence goes on from JBJMGC010000008.1 coordinate 4,697, forward strand.
CCGGCTATCTCTACGCCCACACGCATTCCTTTGCCATCGCCTTCAGCGTTCCGGTTATCTACCTGCTCGCCGGAATCGCCGGATACATTTTCCTGCTCGGCCGCATCGAGCCGATCCCCGCACCTGCTCGATCGTGATTCCCGCCTCCGCTCAAGGGGGATTCTCGGCTGTATCCTTTTACTCACAAACTCCATGCCTTTGTCCGCTCTCGGTTCGTCCGGTCAATGACGCGTCCAAGCCTCAGCAGCGCACGCCTGCGCGCGCCGGCCGCGCTCCTGACCCTGATGTCTCTAGCGTTCACCACGCCGCGCTTGTGGGCGCTCGATCCAGCACAGCCGCTTCGTCAATTCGGACAGCAGCTCTGGCAGACCGACAATGGCCTGCCTCAGAACACCGTTCACTCCATCCGCCAGACTCAGGACGGCTATCTTTGGCTCGCCACTGACGGTGGCCTCGTACGCTTCGACGGTATCGATTTCACCCTTTTCGACAGACGCTCTACGCCTCAGCTGCGCAGCAACCTGATCGGCGCGCTTGCCGAAACCGCCGACGGCACGCTCTGGGCCGCGACTGCCGATGGCCTCGTTCGCCGCGATCGTGGCTCCTTGCAAGTACTCGGCGCAGCGAATGGCCTGGGCGCCGGACCCATTACAGGCGTAATCCCTGCCGCCAATAGCGGTCTTTGGGTGCTCACTTCGGAGGGGGTTGCCTTTGGCACTCGAGACCACTTCACACTCATACGCGGCCTCGACGCACCGCTCACCGGCCGCGATGGCGCTCCCATCGCAACGGGCGCACCCGACGGATCGCTCTGGCTAGCGACCGCAAACAACGTTGTGCAATTGCGCGACGGCCGCGTCGTCACCGCCCTGCCTTCATCTGCTGATCTGCTTGCGATCGCCTACGACGGATCGCTCTGGCTCAGCCGCGAAGCCGCGCTCTTCCATTATCGGCACGGCGCACTTACCCCGGTTGCGCTTCACCCAGAGAGCACCCCGAACAACGCTCATGACTACCTGCGCGATAGCACCCACGGCAACTTGAGCAATAGCGCCCGCGGCGGTGTGATCAGAACAGACAGTCCGATCCATGCCCTCTGCCCCGCGCGAGGTGGGGATCTCTACATCGCGACCGCCAGCGCGCTCGGCATTCTCTCGCGGGCCGGCACAATCACCTGGAAGACCAGCGCCGACGGACTTCCCGCCAGCCGAATCCTGCGTCTCTTCGAAGATCGCCAGGGAGCGCTTTGGATCGCCACTGAGAACACGGTCGCGCGATACGCCGAAGGCCGTTTCGAAACTCTGCGCGCGCGCAGCGGCACCGCCGGTATCGACACTTTCTACGAAGATCGCGAGAGCAACCTGTGGCTCGGCACAGATGCCGCTGGGCTGCTGGAGTTACGCCAGCAGCGCTTCACCACTCTGACCACAGACGACGGTCTTCCCGGCGATGTGATGCGCACCATTCTCGCCGGCAGCGACGGCGTGTGGGCCGGCACCGATGGCAGCGGCCTCGCTCACCTCTCCGGCTCGGGCTCGGCATGGCAGACCGTCACCACGCAGCAGGGCCTCGCCAGCAACACCATTCTCGCGCTCGCTGCCGAGCGCGATGGCTCGCTCGCCGTCGGCACCCCCGATGGGCTCAGCCGGTTGGTGAACGGCCACGCCACGCCCGCGCCGCACAGCGACACGCTGCCCGACGACTTCGTTCGCTCGCTGCTCTACGACCCCGGCGACAACTCATTATGGATCGGCACCCGTCGTGGCCTCGCCCACCAGACCGTCAACGGTTTCGCTCTCTGGAAGCAAAGCGATGGACTCGGCAGCGATCTGGTCGGTGCTCTTGCGCTCGATCACGCTCACCCCGGAGGGTTATGGATTGGCACGCGTGGCGGGCTCAGCCGTCTTGAGAACGGACACATCACCACCCTCACCACACGTGATGGCCTCTCCTCCAACGTCATCACGGCGCTTTACCAGGATCAGTCCGGCGAATTCCCGGACGAATTATGGATCGGCACCAACGGGGGCGGCCTCAATCTGCTGCGCAACGGCCGGGTCACCGCGTTCCCTTCCGCCGCCACCGGTCCGGCAGAGGCTCTCCCCGAGTTCATTCATGACATCGTGGCGGACGCTCGCGGCAATCTTTGGCTCAGTGCCGCGACCGGCATCTATCGCGTGTCCCGGCAGCAGCTCGAGAGCTTCGCGAACCACACCGCCACGCATATCGATGTCGCCGCCTATGGCGTGGCAGATGGTATGCGTATCAACGAGTGCTCCTCCGGCCATCCCGCCGCCGTGCGCACAGCGGATGGCACGCTCTGGTTCGCCACCCTGCGCGGTATCAGCGTCACCAACCCGGAGCATCAGCAGGAGAATCGCTTGCCGCCGGCGGTGGCCATCGAAAACGTCACCGTCGATGATCAGCCAGCGCCCATTCTCCCGCCGCTGTCGAAGGTCGATAAGAACGTTGGAGTCGTCAAGGTGCGCCCCGGCCATACCCGGCTTGCGCTCCACTACGCCGGCCTCAGCTTCGTCGCGCCGATGCGCGTCCGCTACCGCTATCGTCTGGACGGCTTCGATCCCAACTGGGTCGACGCCGGCGCCCGCCGGATGGCCTATTACACCAACATCCCGCCCGGCCGCTACACCTTCCACGTTCTGGCCGCCAACAATGATGGCGTCTGGAATGAGACGGGCGCTACACTCGAAATCCGCGTGCTGCCGCACATCTGGCAGACCTGGTGGTTCCGCACTCTGTTCGGCCTCGCCGTGCTGCTGGTCGGCTATGAGATCTATCGGATGCGGGTCCGCAATGTGGAGCTGCGCTTCAACGCCGTGCTCGCCGAACGTACCCGCATCGCGCGCGAAATTCACGACACACTGGCGCAGGACATCGTCGGCATCAGCGTGCAGCTCGAACTAGTGTCACGCCTGCTAGGCTCCTCCGTCGATGCCGCCCGCGCTCAGCTCGACACCGCCCGCACTCTCGTGAAAAGCAGCCTCACTGAGGCGCGCAGCTCCATTTGGAACCTGCGCTCCGCCTCTGCCGGCACAGACGATCTACCGGCACGCGTGAATCGCGCCGTCACCCAGGCCGCCGCCAATAGTCCGGCCAAGCTGCGCTTCCAGGTCCGCGGCACCTATCGCGCTGCGCCATCTGCCGTGGAAGATCAGCTTCTCCGTGTCTCCCAGGAGGCCGTTAACAACGCCGTGCATCATTCGGGCGCGTCTACCATCGATGTCACTCTCAGCTACGACACGCGCGCTGTCGAACTTTCGATTGATGACGACGGTCGCGGTTTCGCCTATGATCCGGCAGGCTTCGTGCAAGGTGGCCACTTTGGGTTGAAAGGGATGCAGGAGCGCGCAGCCGAGATTGGCGGTACCCTCCGCATCGACACACAACCCGCGAAAGGGACACGCATTTCTCTCCGCGTCGATATACCATGAGGACGCTTGACTGTGACCACTGATTCCGCTGTGAAACCCGTGCGCCTGCTCGTTGTCGACGATCACCACATCGTCCGTCAGGGACTGGTCGCGCTGCTCGCCACCGTGCCCGAGATGCAGGTCGTCGCCGAGGCCTCCGATGGCCAACAGGCACTTGCGCTTTACCGGCAGCATCAGCCCGACATCACCCTGATGGACCTGCGCATGAACGCGATGAATGGGGTCGAGACCACTCGTGCCATCCGCGCCGAGTTTCCCAATGCGCGGATCATCGTCCTCACCACCTTCGACGGCGATGAGGACATCTACCGCGCTCTGCAGGCCGGCGCGCGCGGCTATCTGCTCAAGGGAATGGATACAGACGAGTTACTCGGGGCAATCCGTACTGTCCATAGTGGCAAGTCCCGGATACCGGCGCCGGTCGCGGAGCGCCTCGCCGAGCGCATGAATACCCCCTCGCTGACAGACCGCGAAACTGAGGTGCTGCGTCTCATCGTCGGCGGCAACAGCAACAAAGAGATCGCTGCGGCACTCTTCATCTCCGAGGCAACAGTCAAGACCCACATCAACAGCCTGCTCAGCAAGCTTGGAGTGAGCGATCGCACGCAGGCCGCCACCACTGCATTGCAGCGAGGCATTGTCCACTTTGACTAACTTCAGCGCGCGTCGCCGTTTCCTGCATCTTGCCTTCTCCGCTGCCATTGCGCTTTCGCTGATGCCCGCTGCCCTCTATGCGCAGCCCGTGGAGAACTGGCGCGCCGCCACTCCGGACGAGCTCAAATCCGTGATCCCTGCGCGCGCTCCGGTGATCTCTGAGCGCATCGAAACCGAGTTCCGCACCGCTTCGGGCATCACCGATGGCAGCGGCCACTTCATCGCCGGCGTCGTCATGATCACCGCCGGCTACTCTGCCGAAGGCAAATACTCGCACTACTTCCTGGTGCAGGCTCCGGTGCGTGTTGGCACCATCGATCTCACGCCCGGCGACTATGTCTTCGGATGGACACGCTCTCAGGATGCGCTCAAAGTCAGCTTCTATCAGGCTGCAACTGGCAAAGAGGTGGGGGAAGTCGACGCGGTGCGGAACCCCACCATCAGTCGCGTAGAAAGCTTCCGCATCTGGCCTCCGCGCGACACAAGCAGCGAGCCACACTCTGTCATTCAGATCGGCCGCTTTTCCTTCCCGTATTCGCTCGCCAAATAACGAATCTGCCGATGCAGATCAAGCGAGTAGAGGCGGCTGGTAGACGCATGAGTGGCCGTTACTTCTTCCAGCCACTCATCGTCTCTGTCTTCACCAGCTTGCCGCCCTCAGCCAGCACATAGAGCTTATTCGCCGGCAGATTCTTCCATGTATCCAGCTGGCCGGAAGGCCAGCGGATTTCGATGGATTCGACCGCCTCCGCTCTATCCAGGCCAAAATGCAGCCGCAGATCATTCTGCGAGTAGTAGCTGCCGCCGCTGCGTACCTCGTCTACCTGCACCAGCGGTTTTGCTGCTGACGGATCGGTCTTGGCTATTACCGTCACGCGCGCGCCAATGCCGGTCCGGTTCGATTTCACGCCCATCGCCTTAATCTTGATCCAGTTGCGCTTCACTGTCGCATCGCAGCGTAACAGTTGCGGATACGCATTCACGCAGTTCACGACAATGTCCACATCGCCGTCATTGTCGTAGTCGCCGAAGGCGCAGCCCCTCGCCGCGACCGCTGCCATAATGCCAGGCCCGGCCTTCGCGCTCACATCCTCAAACCGCCCATTGTGCAGGTTGCGATAAAGGTATTTGTGCTCCGCGTAGGGCGCCTCGGTCTTTGACCCAGTCACCTCGGGATACACATGCCCATTCGACATGAACAGATCGAGCCAGCCGTCATTGTCCATGTCGAAAAATCCCACGCCCCAACCCAGGTAGCGCGTATTGATGCCCAGCCCCGACATGTAGGTGTGGTCCTCAAAGGTGCCATCGCCCAGATTGGTGTATAGCGAATCGGTGTCGCCGGCAAAGTTCGTCTTCACCACATCCAACGTTCCGTCGCGGTTGTAGTCGCCTACCGAAACGCCCATACCCGCCTGCGGCTTACCATCCGGCGAAAACGCAGCGCCCGATTCAATCGCTACATCCTTAAAGGTGCCGTCCTTCTGGTTCTGGTAGAGCGTCGCCGCAGTCGAATCGTTCGCAACGTAGATGTCGGGCCAGCCATCGTTGTCCAGGTCTGCCACCGCCACGCTCAATGCGTAATTGCCGATGGTGTTCCACATACCCGCCTTCTGCGATACATCCGTGAAGGTCCCATCGCCGTTGTTGTGATACAGGATGTTCTTCCCGCCCGGCAGGCCCGGAGGTCCGCATGCCACCATGATGCCTTTGTATGTGCAGGGCCCGGACTCCGGTAGAGGGGCCGTCTTTAGATCGAGATCGATGTAATTCGCCACGAACAAATCGAGATGTCCATCGCGGTCATAATCCAGGAAGGCGCAGCCGGAGTTCCAGCGCGTCTTCGATTGCGTCAGCCCGGCCTTTGCCGTCGCGTCCGTGAAGGTGCCGTTGCCGTTGTTGTGAAAGAGCGCGCACTGCCCGTAGTAGCTGACGAACAAGTCATCGTGCCCGTCGTTGTCGTAATCGCCGACGCAGCAGCCCTGTCCCCAGCCGCTTCGCCCCAGGCCGGATTTCGCCGTCACATCGGTGAAGGTGCCGTCGCGATTGTTCTTGAACAGGTGACATATCGGCTCCTCGCTCTTGGGAAATCCCTCCAGGCGCCAGCCGTTCACCAGGAAGATATCGATCCAGCCATCGGCATCGTAGTCGTAAAAGGCCACGCCACAGCCGGTCGTCTCCAGCAAAAACTTGTTCTTCCCCACACCGCCGAAAATCGTCTCTGCATTTAGCCCGCTCTGCTTTGCCACGTCCACAAAGCTCACGTCCAATGGTGTACCCGCAATCGGCGATACCGCACCCGGAGGCGGCGGCATTGGCTTCGCCTCGTAATCGTGCTGCGCCGCCGCCGGAGCTTGCTGGCCTTGCGCGCGGGCCCACGGCGGCACCGCCATGGCTAAGACATCGGCGAACGGCAGCACCAGTGCCGTTCGGCTCAACGAGCCAAGCACACGTCGGCGGGTCCAGCTCAATGAGGAATACCTCCAGTATTCAGGCAGCGGAAGAGCGATGCCAGTATAGCGATCGAATTAGCCGGATTGCCTCCATCATTCGGCTGGCTTCGCCAGGGCGGCTGCTTTCTCACGCTCCGCAGCTGCTTCGGCCGTGCGCCCTTGCCGCGCCAGTGCGGTTGCCAGTCCAGTGTGCGCATCTGCATAGCTGGGATCACTGCTCACCGCGTCCTGATAGCGCGTGATCGCATCGGCCACCTGCCCCTTCGCCAGCAGCATATTGCCGGTGTTCGTCGCAAAGGTTGCGCGCTGCCGGTTCACGGCAACTCGCGTCAGTTCCGCGGCCTGCTTGCGCTCCGCCGCCGCTTCTTGCTTCTGCCCCTGGTCCGCCAGCACACCCGCGAGCGTAATGTGCGGTCCTGGCTGGTTCGGCAGCATCGTAATCGCGTGCCGCAGCGCATCCGCCGCCTCGGGCAGCTTGTTGTCCTGCTTGTACACGCTGCCCAGCACCGCCCATGCGTCGCCATTCTGGGGACGCAGTTCCAGGGTGTGACGCAGTTGCGTCTCCGCATCCGCAAACCGCCCCGCCTGCATATAAAGAATGCCCAACGTATATGCGGGATCCGGCGAGCTCGGGTCCAGCCGCGCTGCCCGGTCCAGTTCCGGGATTGCGTGCGCCGTGTCGTCCTTCAGCTTGTAGGCGAGCCCCAGGTTGTAGTGCAGTTGCTGGTTATCGTTGTCCAACTTCAGCCCAGTCTCGAATTCGCGGATCGCATCGTCGATATCGCTCTGCTGCAGATACGCTACCCCGAAATCTTCATGGACCACTGGGTCATCGGGCGTCAGCTTGGCGGCGCGTTGATAGAGGGGCACCGCCTCTTTTGCCTGTCCCTGCTGCACCAACGCAAGCGCGTAATTAGTCAGCGCGTTCGCATTCTTCGGTTCGGCCTCTACAACGCGCGCGAACAGCGGAATCGCTTCACGCTCCCGCCCGAGACCCTGTAACGCAATCGCGGCCTGATAGGCAGCCGCAGTGCTCTCCGGCGCCAGCCGCATAGCTTCCTGCGCGAGCGGTAGCGCCTTCCCATAACTTCCCTGCGCCGCATACGCCAGTGCGAGCTCATTTAACACGGCGATATCCTGCGGCTGCTCGGCGCGTGCACGCTCAAGAGTTGCCGCCGCATCCGTCGGCTGGTTCAACTGCATCAGGACCGTCCCCAGGTGCAGCCGCGCCGCAAGCATCTTTGGATCCAGCTCCACTGCCCGCGCGAATTCCGTTTGCGCCCCGGTCCATTGCTGCTCCTGCGCCAGAAGCGACCCGAGTGCGTCATGCAATGCCGCGCTGTCTGGCGCCGCTGCCACTGCGGCGCGTATTCGTTCGACCGCCAACGAGCGCTGACCCGTCTGCGTCAGAGCCTGCGCATACCCAATCTCCACTTCGGCTGGCAAGGCCACATCCTGTGCTGCCAGTTGTTTGAACAGGCTCAGCGCCTCCACCGATTGCCCTGCACGAACCTCCGCCAACGCCAGGTTCATCTTCATATTGGTATCGTCCGGCTTCAGTACGAGGCCACGCTTTAGTTCCGCCGCCGCTTCCTCCGGCTGTTGCAAACTCAAGAGCACGGAGCCCAGAGCCGCATGTCCCTCCGGAATCTTCGGCTCCAGTCGTACTACCTCTGCAAAGGAGCGCCGCGCCTTCTCAAGATCACCGGCATTCGCCGCCTCGAATCCCGCCCGGAATGCCACGCTCGCCCGCTTCGCCGTCGCGGTAGCTTGACCGGAGCTCGGAGCCTGCGCCAGAGCATTCGCTCCAGGAGAAAAGCAGAGGAGGCCGCCAAGCAGCGCGGCGAATGCAGGAGAGATTGTTATAAAAGCTCTCATGGCTTCGAAAGCTTCGGCGCGGTTGCCGCCTGCAGTTCCACCGCTTTCGCCGTCTCCCGTTCAGCGTCTTCAGTCCGGCCGGCTGCGCGGTACGCCTGGCCCAGCAGACTGTGCGTCATGAAGTTATTGGGATCCATGTTGCGCGCTCGCTCGAGATACATGCTGGCCATTGCCGCATTTCTCTGCTTCAGCAGCACTTTGCCCAGCAGGATGTATGGGCCCGTCGAGGCCGGTTCCAGCAGCACCGCGCGATTCAGCGCCTGCTGCGCCTTGTCATACTCTCCGGCGCGCAGGTAGGCGTCTCCCAGCCGGTCATATACGCCGCCATAGAGTGGATTGATGGCACGCTCCTGCTCAAACTCCGCGATGGCATCTGTCTCTCGCGACCGCGCCAGCGCGATCTCACCCAGCAGCTCATGGACTAACGGCAACTTCGGCGAGAGTTGCAGAGCTTTTTGCGCCGCCTCGGTCGCCGCCGGCATATACTCCCTACGGAAGAGCAGTCGCGATGAAAGCAGATATGCCTCCGCCCCGTCCGGCGGGAAACCATACTGCGCCGCGAACGCCCGCCGCGCATCGTCATAGCGGCGCGTGTCCATGTAACAG
>JBJMGC010000009.1:0-12194 GCA_045808105.1 Acidobacteriaceae bacterium
CTCTGGCGCTTCGAAGGAGACAAGATCGCGGAGCGTTGGGCCACAGTGATTGCCGCCCGCCGAAGACGCGTCGTGGACCGCAGCATAGGCTGACGCCAGGCTCTGGCCGCATGAGATTGCGTCATATTTCGGTGGAACGGCTCTTGCTCTCTCCGGCCGCTTCGGCGATCTCGGCACATCTCCTATTGCTAACCAATAGAGACTTCGGTTACCGTCTTATGGGAAACCAATAGAAGATGCTGCTTCTGGGAGGTCTTCGTGAGACATCTGCGGGCGTGGAAATTGCGATGGAGCGGCTTCCTCAGCGGCGAGCAGGGAAGTCGCGACTTCGCTGAAGAGATCGAAGCTCATCTCCAGATGCATACCGACGATAACCTTCGCTCCGGCATGAATCCCCAAGAGGCGCGGCGGCAGGCGCTCATCAGGCTCGGCGGCCTGCAACAGACAAAGGAACATTACCGCGAGCGCGCAAGCCTGCATTGGCTCGAAATGCTATGGAACGACATCCGCTTCGGCGCGCGTGTGTTGTGGAAGAACCGCGGTTTCACGATCGTCGCCGTTGCCACGCTGGCGCTGGGCATCGGTGGCAACACTGCAATTTTCTCCATCGTGAATGGAGTACTGCTGAATCCGCTGCCATTCCCGCATCCCGAACAATTGGTCGCACTGCACGAAAGCAAGCCGAACTTCGACCAGGGCTCGATCTCTTATCCCAACTTTCTGGACTGGCAGAAGGACAACCGCACCTTCTCGTCCATGGCCGTCGCTCGCGGTTACGGGTTCATTCTCACGGGGAAAGGTGAATCCGAGCAGGTGAATGCCGAATTCGTCTCCCGCAGCTTCTTTCCGTTGCTTGGTGTCAATCCCATTCTCGGACGTACCTTCACGGCCGCGGAAGAGCAGGGCGGCGCTGCGCCGGTCGCGCTCATCAGCGAAGGATTGTGGCAGCGGAAGTTCAGTGCTTCGCCCAATGTCTTAGGCCAGAACGTCACACTGGACGGAAGAGACTTCACCATCGTCGGCGTGGTTCCGGCGAGCTTTCACCTGCGCCTGCCTAGCTTCCGCGAGCGCGAAATCTACGCTCCCATCCGCCAGTGGAACAACTCCATTCTCATGAATCGGGATGCAGGCCTGAGTTTCCACGGAATCGGCCGCCTCAAGCCGGGTGTCACCTTGGCACAGGCCAAAGCCGATATGGAGCAGGTCACGCGGAATCTGGCCTCCGCCTTTCCCGATGCGGACAAGGGCATCGGCGCGAGCATCGTTCCACTGAAAGAACAGATCGTCGGCGACGTGCGGCCATTCCTGCTTGTCCTGCTCGCGGCAGTCGGCTTTCTGCTGCTGCTTGCCTGCGTGAATGTCGCCAGTCTGCTGCTGGCACGCGGCGCGGGGCGGAAGCGCGAGTTCGCTGTGCGCGCGGCCCTCGGCGCCAGCCGAGCGCGTGTGATCTGTCAGTTGCTGACGGAAAGCCTTTTGCTGGGGATCGCCTCCGGAGGAGTCGGATTGCTCCTGGCCGCTTGGGGAACGCATGCGGCGCTCAAACTCGTGCCCATGGCTCTCCCGCGTGTGAACGAAATCGGGCTCGATTTCCGAGTCCTCGCCTTCACCATGGGGATCTCACTGCTATCGGGCACCCTCTTTGGCCTCATCCCGGCATGGAAGACTTCGCAGGCCGATCCGCAAACGGCATTGAAAGAGGGCGGCCGCGGCGCGAGCGGAACGCACAATCGCGCCCAGAGCGCTTTTGTCGTCACGGAAATGGCGGTAGCCCTCGTGTTGTTGATTGGCGCCGGACTGATGGTCCGCACGCTGGCGCGGCTCGCGAACGTCGATCCCGGCTTCAACCCGCATAACGTCCTCACTTTTAACTTGTCTCTTCCGCCCTCGATGATGCATGCGTCTCCGGAACGCATTCGCGCTGCGGTTCATGAAGTCGATGACAAGCTAACGTCGACCTCTGGTATCAAGGCCGTGTCACAGGTCTGGGGTGCGCTGCCGATGTCGAACGACGATGAGCAGTTGTTCTGGCTCGATGGCCACCCGAAACCAGCCAATGAGACCGGCATGAGCTGGGCGGTGGACTACATTGTTGGACCTGACTATCTGAAGGTCATGGGCCTCCCACTCACCCGCGGCCGTTTCTTCACGCGGCAGGACGATGAGCACTCTCCGCTCGTCGCTGTCATCGACGAAGTCTTCGCCCGCAAATATTTCCCTAACCAGGACCCCATCGGCAAACGCATCGTGATGAACAACTCCAGCAGAAAGCTGGAGATCGTCGGTATAGTTGGCCACGTAAAGCAGTGGGGGCTCGATCTCGACGACACACAATCTTTGCGCGCCCAGATTTACATCCCATGCATGCAAATGCCCGATGACTTCATAGCGATGACGCCGTCAGGATTGAGTGTGGCGCTGCGTTACGACGGAAATCTGGCGCCGGTGTCCGACTCCATCCGCCGCACCGTCCGGCAAATGAGCAGCCAGCAGGTGATCTTCGGCGATCAAACAATGGACAGCATCATCGCCGATTCCATTGCCGCGCGTCGATTCGCAATGGTTCTCCTCGGAGCATTCGCGGTTCTGGCTCTAGGCCTTGCCGCCGTCGGTATTTATGGCGTGATTGCCTACGTCGTAGGGCAGCGCACGCAGGAGATCGGAATACGCATGGCGCTCGGCGCACAACGCAGGAACGTACTTGGTTTGATTCTGTGGCAGGGAGCACGCTTGGCACTCTTGGGCGTCGCCATTGGCATTGCTGGCGCACTCGCTCTCACCCGCCTCATGTCGGACTTGCTCTATGGTGTACGTGCCACCGATCCCCTGACCTTCGCTCTACTGGCGCTGATCTTGACCGTCGTCGCCATGGCCGCATGCTACCTGCCCGCACGCCGGGCGACGCGTGTGAATCCTGTAGCCGCATTGCGTTGGGAGTAGCGGTTGCGTCATTCCGAACGCAGCGCGGTCAGCGGGTCCACATTCGCAGCGCGCCGCGCGGGGATCATGCTGGCGCCGATTGCCACCAACACGATGCCCAGCACCGCGAACGCAAAGGTCGCCGCATCCTGCGGCTTCACTCCATACAGTGACGATGCCAACGCCCTCCCCGTCAGCACCGCGAAAGGAATGCCAATCGCCACGCCAACGGCTGTCAACACCAGGCTGTCGCGCAGCACCATCCACACCACCTGTCCGCGCTGCGCACCCACCGCCATGCGAATACCAATCTCTACCGTGCGATTGTTCACGCGATAGACTAGTGTTCCATACAGCCCCGTCGCCACCAGCACCACGGCGAGAATCGCAAAGAACCCCGCGAGCCGGGCGAACAGCAGTTGCTGCGAGATGGTTTCTTCATACTGCGCACGCTGCGCCATAGGCTTCAGCAGCGGCAGATTCGGATCCAACTCCTGCAGCGCCTTCTGTGCCGCGGGCAGGATCGCCAGCGCGTTGCCATGCACCCGCAGCTCGGCATTCATCGGTCCGACGATCGGAATTTGATCGTACATGCTCCAGGCCATCGGAATCGGCTCTTCATCGATGCTGCGATATTTGTGGTTCTTCACCACGCCGACAACCGTCATTTGGAAGTCGACCCCGGTGGGCGAGATGTGATGTCCCAGCGGATTCTGGTTCGGCAAGAAACGCTTCGCGAACTCCTCGTTGATAATCCCCACGGGCGGCGACGTCGCAGTATCGGAGTCGGCAAAGTCACGCCCGGCAAGTATCGGCACCCCAAGCGTGCGGAAGAAGTCCGGTCCCGCCACATTGCTTCGCACCGTTCGCGATCCGCCGTTCGCTACCTCCGGCAGCTTGCCGTCCACCGTCATGTCGCTGTTGTCCGACCACCACGAACCCAGCCGCTCTTTCATGATCGTCACCGACTCGACGCCGGGCAGCGCGCGCAGCTTGCCGATCAGCTCCTGATAAAAGGCCCGTCCCTGCGGAACCGATTCACTATGTGGACTCACCCCAAAGACCACCAGCCCATCCGTGGGAAAGCCCAACGGAATGCTTTGCAGATTGCGCAAGGTACGCACCAGCAGCCCGCCATTTACCAGCAGCACCACGCAGAACGCCATCTGCAGCGTCACGATGACTTTGCCCGTCCGCGTCTTGCCCGCATCCGTGTTGGCCGTCGCTGCAGAGGTCTTCAGCGCCAGCCCCGGCCCAGCAGAGAGCGCAATGCGCAGCGGCGCGAGCCCAAACAACAACGCCGCCAGCACCAGGATGCTCAGCGTGAAGAAGAGCACCGTCGTATCCGGCGCCAGGCTGGACTCGATCTGTGCCCAGGCTCCCAGCGCCTTCGTGGCCAGCGCAGCAAAGAGCCACGCCAGCTCGCCGCCAATCGCTACCAGCAGCAGGCTCTCCATCAGCAGCTGTCGAAACAACTCCCTGCGGCCCGCACCCAGCGCCAGCCGTAGGCTGAACTCCCGCTGCCGCGTTGCATTGCGCGCCATCAGCAGCATCGCCACATTGCTCAGCGCAATCAGCAGCACCAGTCCCACCATCGTCATCAGCATGCGCAGCGGGCGTCCGTACTGTGCATCGTATCCGGGGAAGCTCTTCGCCTCCTCCACGCTCAGCGTGGGCGGCTTCTCGCCCGCCATCGGACTCCCCAGCCCCACATACGCCGCCCGCTGAAACGTAGGCTGCAATTGCGCAACCGCCTGCGCTGTCGTCACACCCGGAGCCAGACGTCCAATCAGCCGCAGGCACCACCACGTTGGATTATTGATATATGTCTTGCCATTCTCCGGCGGATTGCCCCACGCATTCAGCTCCGGCCGGCTCTGCAGCGGAATCCAGAAGTCCGTCGATGCGCCCGACTCGATCCCTTCGAACCCCTCCGCCGCAATGCCGACGATCGTGATCGGCGTGCCGTTCACATACAACGTCTGCCCCAGAATCTCTGGACTCCGCGCGAAGCGTTGCTTCCAGTAGCTGTAGCTGATCACCCCGACCGGCGCATGGCTCGCCTCATCCTGCGCGGTAAAGCCGCGGCCGCGCGCCAGCTTCACGCCCAGTCCGGAGAAGAAGTTCCCGCTCACCATCTCGCCTTCGGCCACGCCCGGCTGCGCTCCGTAGCGTACCGCCACCTTCTGCGTCGAGAGCGGCACGTAGGCCATCACCTGCATCGCCCCCGTCTGCCGCCGCAGCGCCTCGTACACCGGATACGAGAGCGTCTGATTCCTATCGATCGTCCCGGTGCCCCGCGGCGGATTCGATTTCCTCAGATAGAAGACGCGGCCCGGATCAGCCACCGGCAGCGACCGCAGCAGTACCGCATTCATCACGCTGAACACCGCCGTGTTCGCGCCAATGCCCAGCGCCAGCGTCAGCACGCAGACCAGCGTGAAGCCCGGCCGCTTTCTCAGTTGGCGGATCGCATAACGCAGGTCATTGAAGAGCGCGGGGAACAGTGCAGTCATCCTTGCCTCCGAATCGAATGGAGAACTTCCGGCATTCTGCAACTGCAAGCGCGGGGCCAAAGGCAGCACGCTCGTATTACCTCAATTGCTGAAGATTGCTTGTTCTTCGCGAATTGCCGCGGCAACTCGATGTCCAGATTCGCAACTCCGCGTTCAGATTCGGACAGCCCGCACCACCCACGTGGATGACGCGAAACCTCATCGTCACGCGATCAGGTTCAGGAATTTGCGAGGCTCCAGCCCCGCTCCCGGAAAGGTCAGGTTCAGGTCTCGCGCGCCAATCTGCCGGAACGCCGCCTCCGCCAGCACCTGCCGGAAATCCGTTGTCACTGCCAGGTCGCGTCCTTCATTCAGCAGCTCGGGAGCGAGCCCCGGCCAGCGTCCGTAAACGCGGCCGCCCCTCACCGGTCCGCCCATCACGAACATCACATTCGCGTGGCCGTGATCCGTGCCGCGCGTGCCATTCTCGCGTGCCGTGCGGCCAAACTCCGACATCGTTACCACCACCACGTCTTCCGCCTGCGTGTCCATGTCCATCCAGAACGCCGACAGCGATTCGGAAAACTCTCTCAGCCTGCCGGCAAGCTGCCCGTCTACGCTGCCCTCGTTCTGGTGATGGTCCCATTCGCCAATGTCCGCGAACGCCGCTTCCACACCCAGGTTCGCCTTCAACAGTTGCGCAATCTGCTTCATGCTGTCTCCGAATGCGCCCCTCGGATACGCCGCGTTCGCCGCAGGAACATAGTGCGCGGGGTCTGTTGCTTTCAGCATCTTCGCCGCTTCAAACATCTCCGCGCCGGCACCGCGCAACGCCCGATCGCTCGATTCGTCATAGATACCTTCAAAACCGCTCGCGAAGCTTGTGTTCGCCGGAGCAGCTGCGCCTCCAATGTGAAAATCCCGCAGATTGTTCAACGCAAGTGCGCGGACTCTGCCTTCCAGCGTGCGCGGCATCTGTGCCGTCAGCGCCACCGCGCGAAACGGAGTTTCCGCCGCTCGCCTCCGTTCGTCTTCCGCCTGCAGCGCGCGGTTCAGCCAACCGTCTTCTGTCGCCTTCACTCCCGGCGTGCCGGACTCCATATAATCCTGCGCATCAAAGTGCGAGCGCGTCATGTCCGGCGAGCCCGCCGCATGCACAATCGCCAGATGCTTCTGCTCCCACAGCGGCTTCAGCGCCGCCATCGCCGGATGCAATCCGAAAAATCCATCCAGGTCGAGAACCTGTCCGCGCGGGATCGCAATCGTCGGCCGCATCTGGAAATAGGACGGCTCCGCGTGCGGCACAACGATGTTTAGTCCGTCCGCAGCGCCGCGCTGAAAGATCACCACCAGCTTCTTGCGGCTAGCGCTCGCCGCGGTTGCCTGCGCCATCACTGCGCGTGTCAGAAAGCTTGGGATCGCCGCCGTTCCCACCAGCGCCAAGGCTCCGTTCTTCAAAAATGCTCGACGGCTTCTCATCGTCTCCACCTGCTCACCTGTTCGGTCATCACTATCGCCGCTGAAAATCCGGCGAGCCCAGCAACAACGCCGCGGCCAGCGCCGGCTCACTCACCGGAGCCCCGCGCGGCGCGGCCACAAACGGGTCGGCTCCCTTGCCCCTCGCTCCCTTGGCGAACGCGGCGACCATCACCGGCGAAGCCTCCGCCGACTCCATCTGCTTCAGCACCACCTCATGCGTATGCCGCGCAACCTGCCCATTTAGCAACGTCATCTCGAGCTGCTGTTCGTTTTGCTCTGCCGTTCGCGCACTCGGCGCAATCGCGACAGTCACTCCCGGCATGTGATTCGCCGTCAGCGCCAAGGCAAAGTTCATGCGCGCCAGCAGCGCCTCCGCCCCCAGCCACGGATCGGCCTTCAGCGAATACCCGTTCGGCTGCTGCACGCCATAGAGCGGCATTCCCAGTCGGTCGAGCGCCCCGGCCAGCGCCGTCGCATTCTCAACATCAGCGTCCGTCGCCCGCAGCGACGACACAACAAATTCCAGCGGCGTCTTCAGCTTCGCGCGATACGCATCGCGCGACCAGAACTCCGGCAAGCGAAACATCGTGCTCAGCACTTGCCGTATATCGCCGTGTGTCTTCAAATACGTCTTCGTCATGCGATCGATCAGCGGCTTCGGCGGCGTATCGCTCACAAACTCCATCGCCAGCTTGGTCGAGAGGAAGCGCGCCGTCGCCGGACTGTTCGCCAGAATATGCAGGACCTCCATGCACTCCATTTCTCCATGCTCCCTGTTCTCCTCGATCTTGTGCCCCAGCACCGCCTTCGTCCCTGGCTCGTGCCGCTGCGCATTGAACTCGAAACCATAGCTCTGCTGCGGGTTCTCTATGCCCCAGCCCGTCAGCACCTTCGCCACTTCCACCACATCCTGCTGCGAGTAACCGCCGTTCACGCCAACCGTGTGCAGTTCCATCAGCTCGCGCGCATAGTTTTCATTCAGTCCGGGCGATGATTTCTTCTGATTCGGATTCGCGGCCGCTCGCCTCGCAGCAATCGAACGCGGCCCGATGCTCTGCTGGTTGTCCAAATACACCAGCATCGCCGGACTATGCGCGACCGCAACCAGCAGGTCTTCGAACCTGCCCATCGCATGCGGACGAATCACGTCGCGCTCGTAGCTGGCCAGGTACCACGGCATCTCGCCGTTCTTACGCAGATAAATGTTGAAGTGGTTCGACCAGAAGTTCGTCATCACCTCTTCAAGCTGCCGCTCGCTGTAGACCGCGCGAGTCAGTTTTTCCTGTTGGAGTTCCTCCGTAACCACGCGGTTCGGCTCGACCAATGCGAGCAGCACCTCTCGCTGCTGCGGTGTCATGCCGGAAATAAGCTGCTGCCGCTCCGCCGGAGTCAGCCGCTGCACAAGGGGCCGCACCGTCCCCGGCTGCATGCCCAGCACAGCGTTCCAGCGCGCGGCCGGGGTTAAACGCAGCAGGTTTTCCACGTTGATTAATGGGTTTAAGTTTTTCTGTAAGCGGCTGATTTTTCGTAACATACTTTGCTCTTGATGTCTCCGTCTGGCCCGCAGCTTTAATCTCTTTGCGCTGCCGATAATTCGCAAGCGCATTGGCGTAAATCGCCCGCTCCACCGGATCACCAGACAAGCCAAAAGATCCCGCATCTACCTGCCGGATCATCGCCGGAGGCGGATATCTCCAGATCAGTTGCTCCGTGCTCAGCCGCATTGCCGGCAGCGCATTGAGCTTCGCGTCCAGCGCCGAATCGTCAAGCGTCTCCGGATGAAGCTGCTGCGCAATCCAGCGCTCCACCCCCATCTTCTCCACGCGCTCCACATCGCCCGGCCGCGCACCGAAGCTCAATCGATCGACGACATGCTCGGCCCGTTCACGCTTGCTCAGCGGAGCAGGTTTCGTCGGAGCATGCGTCTTCGCGCCCGCATCACAGGGAAGCGCGAGCGAGACGAGACTCAACGCCAGCGCGCCAGCGATATTTTTCGAGATCGCCAAAAGGGAAGTCATACGTTGGCCGCCATTGAAATGTGTAAGGGGCTACACCTCCAAACCGGCTCAGGAAGATGAAGTTGCGCAGGCCTGCTCTTTCCGGCGTAATTTCGATCCGGGACCGAAGCGGAACTAGCATATTGGCCTATTAACGGCTGCGTAACTCGCGCACCCAGGCCGCCGACCGCGCAATCCCTTCGGCGAACGACACTCGAGGCACAAACCCAAACTCCTCCCGCGCGCGCATTGTGGGGAACTCCTGATCTTGCCCCAGCAGATGCACCGCATGCCGCGTCAGCAATGGCCGTGTCTTCAGTCGCAGTAATCCGAACGGAACCTCCATCGCTGCGCCAAGCGGGAGAGCCGCGCGAAAGGGAAGCGAAAGCCAGGGCCGCCGATAGCCCAGTGCATCCGCCAGTGCGTGCGTGTAGTCGCGCCATGTTGTACCCGTGCCGTCGCTGATGTTGTAGGCGCCGCCCAAGGTGGCCGGATGCATGGCCGCCTGCATCACCGCTGTCGCCACATTGTCCACATACGTGAACCCGCCGCGCGCTCGTCCGCCATCGATCAGCAGCATCAGCTTCTGGCGCAGAAGCGTTGCGATCTCAACCACAAAATCTTTGCCGCGCGGCCCATAGATTGTCGCCGGTCGTACGACGGTCACCGGCAGTCCATGCTCGCGGTGCGCGCGCCACACCGCCGCTTCCCCTTGGATCTTCGTCCGGTTATAGGGCAGCCCGGCATCCTGCAGCGGACCGCTCTCATCGCACGGCACGCGCGGATACCCATACACATCCGTCGTGCTCACATGCAGAAACCGCTCCACCGTCCTCGCGCGCAGCGCCGCATCCAGCATATTCTGCGTGCCTGCAATGTTCGCTGTGCGGTAGGCCGCCAGCGGCGCCCAATCGGTCGAACAGGCAGCGCAGTGGTAGACCACCCGCACACCGCGCATCGCCAAATCCAGCGCCGCCGCATCGCCCAGGTCGCCACGAACAGTAGGGATCTGCAGATGTGACAAATGCCGCAAATCGGACGACGCCCGCGCCAGCACCCGAACCGCCTCCCCGCGCTCGACCAGCATTTGGGCCAAGCGCCCGCCCAGGAAGCCGCTCGCCCCTGTTACCAGCACCGTCGTGGGATCAGAGGACAAAGATTCTCACCGCAGACCTCTCGTGAAAAGAGTCATAGAAGTCGCTAATAAGATTGTCATCCTGAGCGCAGCTAAGGACCGCATTTCATCGAGTCGCCCACAAAGTCAGACGTGAGCGACCAAAGGAAGCGAACCTAATGATCCGCGCTGCTGGCGCAATTGCCCGGACGCCCAGTCCCCAACTTCGTTCAGCTCGCCAGCTTCCCGAAGACATCCAGCGCAAACTCCAGCTGCTCGCGCGTATGCCCGGCCGTCACGCACAGCCGCAGCCGCGGCGAACCCTGCGCCACCGCCGGAAAGAGCACAGGTGTCGCTAGGATGCCGAAGTCGCGTAGCCGCCGAGCTGTCAGCGCCGCCGAGGGCTCATCCTTATAGATCACCGGAATTACCGCCGTCTCCGACAACCCAGTGTCGTACCCCAGCTTCTGTAAGCCCGAGCGCAGGAACTGCGCATTCCGCTGCACGCACGAGACGCGCTCCGGCTCATCCTTCAGCACCGCCAGCGCCTCCTTCACCGCCGCAATCGACGGTGCCGCCATTGCGCCGGAAAAGATGAACGGCGCCGAAGCATGCTGCAGGAAGATAATCAACTGCTGCGACCCGGCAACGAAGCCGCCATTCGAGGGAATCGCCTTCGCCAGCGACCCGGTCCAGATGTCCACGTCATTCGTATCCACGCCGAAGTGCTCATCTGTACCGCGCCCATGCCGCCCCAGCGTTCCCGAGGCATGCGACTCATCGACCAGCAGGAAGCAGCCAAACTCTTTCTTGATCGCAATCAGCTCCGGCAGAATGCAGATGTCGCCGTCCATCGAGAACACGCCGTCGCTGATGATCAGCGTGCGGTTCGCCGCCGGCCCGTTCTGGATCTCCTGCCGCAGACTCTCCGGATCGTTATGTCGGAAGCGCTGCATCTGCACGCCTGCCATCCGGCACGCATCGAGCAGACTGCGATGCGACAGCGTGTCCATGATCACGCGATCCGCCGGCCCAAACAACGATGCAATTACCGCCACATTCGCCAGGTAGCCGGAGCTATAGGTGATCGCCGCCTCTGTCCCCTTGTACTCGGCCACCGCGCGCTCCATCTCGGCGTGCAGGTCGAGCGTGCCGGTCAGCAGCCGCACGCCACCCGTGCCGGTGCCGTACTGGTCCAGCGCTTCCATCGCTGCCCGCTGCACCCGCGGATGCCCGATCAGCCCCAGGTAGTCATAGGACGACAGCATCAGCATCTGATGGCCGTCCGCCATCACCATCGGCCCCGGCCGGCCCTCCAGCGGAATCTGAAAGGGGTACGCATCCACCGAACAGGCCAACGCCGTCGTCTCAAATAGCCGGCGCGCTCGCGGATCGAGCAGCTCGTTCTTCTTGAAGCCGCACTTCGAACCCTGCGTGAAGTACTGATCGAACATCTCCCCCGAGGAAGAAGGGAACGTTTTGGCCGGCGTTTCGTTGACAGAGACCGCGGGATTGTCCATGTGTGGTGTCCGATTCTAGTGCAATCCCCTCGGATTGCCTAGCCTGATTGGAGGTGCAATTGCGTATGCACTTGAATACGCGGGGAAACATCTAACGACCCGCTCTCCATCGCAATCCGCGCGGTCCATCCATCACGTCCGAAAATGGCCAGACACAGCGCACCACGCGGGAGCACACTGAATAAGTGATGCACTCCGTACTCGGCCATTCCGCTTCCCCCGGCGTCCTCGGACTCGATCCTCTTCTGTTGGACCACGACGTTTGCTATCGCGCCCTTCAGACGCGCGATGCTCGCTTTGATGGGCGCTTCTTTACCGCCGTTACTTCGACCGGGATCTACTGCCGCCCCATCTGCCCCGCGCGGACGCCGATGCGGCAGCACTGCCGCTTCTTCGCGACGGCCGCGGCAGCACAGCAGGCCGGCTTTCGTGCCAGCCTCCGCTGCCGCCCGGAGATCGCGCCGCAATCCCCCGCATGGCGTGGGACAGCAAGCACCGTCAGCCGCGCGATGGCCCGCATTGCCGAGGGCGCACTCGACGGCCCCGGCGCATCCGTCGAGCAACTCGCCGACTCGCTTGGTGTGGGCGAGCGCCAGCTCCGCCGCCTCTTCGATCAGCACATCGGCGCATCGCCCCTGGCGGTTGCGCAGACGCGCCGCGTGCTCTTCGCCAA
>JBJMGC010000010.1:0-5300 GCA_045808105.1 Acidobacteriaceae bacterium
CACGGCGGAGCTCGGTGTGATACGGCCGGTACTTGGGCCGGGTCCATGGATCGATGGCGCCATCATCGAGCGTCTTGCCTTTATCAGGGATGATCAGGTCAAGATCGAAGTCGATGGTATTGCCAAAGCCCTGGCAGCGCGGGCATGCGCCGTATGGGTTGTTGAAGGAAAAGAGGCGCGGCTCGGGCTCGCGGTAGAGACGATGGCAATGCTTGCACTCGTACTCACGCGAGAAGCGGAGGCGCTCGCGCGGCTTGCTGTCTTCTTCACGAGGGACTACCTCGTAAATGATCTCGCCGGATTCGCGATAGCCAATCTCGGCAGCATCGACAATGCGGGCACGGCTCTCCGCTGAGACAGCAATCCGGTCGACGAGGACAAGCACTGGTTGGGTGAAGTCGACCTCAAGCAGCGATTCGGGCGAGGAAAACTCAAAGATGCGATTCGCCTGGTAGAGACGATTGAAGCCGCGGGCGCGCAGATCGGTGAGGCGCTGGCGTAGCGCCTCGGAAAGGGGCTCACGCGTTGGCTCGGCACCGGATTGTGCCCCAGGCTTTGCTTTCTTCGCGCCCCGCTTCGGCTTCTCCGGCTCGTCCTTCGGATGCTCGCTGACGGCGAGGTCCTCCGATGCAGGGGGCCGACGCACCTCGACAGGGAAGAGCGCGTGAAGGCGCGTGGCTTCGCCCAGAGCCAGGATGGCCGCGGCGATCTCATCGACAGAATCACGCCGGACCAGATTGTTGCAGACAATGCAGTGCATGGTGCCGCAGCGGGCGTAGAGCAGCCGCATGTAGTCGTAGATTTCCGTGGCGGTAGCGACGGTGGAGCGTGGGTTGCGAGTGGAGTTCTTCTGTTTGATGGCGATTGCGGGGGCGAGGCCGTCGATGAGATCGACATCCGGCTTCTCGATGCGTTCCAGGAATTGGCGCGCGTAGGCGGAGAGCGATTCGACATAGCGGCGCTGGCCCTCGGCATAGATGGTGTCAAAGGCGAGCGACGATTTGCCCGACCCGGAGACCCCGGAGATCACGGTCAATTTGCCGTGGGGGATCTCGCAGTCGATCCCTTTCAGATTATGGGTCCGCGCGCCGCGGATCACGATGGCGTCGTTCACTTCTGGCCTGTCCGTAGTGAGTTTCAGGGGCTCGGGATGCACTCTTCAGTATAGGGCTTGCCAGCCCGCGCGGACGCACTCAGGTGCGTGGTGTGCTGGCCAGTCCCGTTGGTCGCTGCCTCCGACTTATTGCTCTCGCGCCGGCATTAGAGAGTGCAGGACCAGCAGTATCCCTCCGCAGACGATGGCGGAATCGGCGACGTTGAAGTCGGGCCAGTGGTAGTGGACGATATGCACCTCGAGGAAGTCGATGACCTCGCCCGTGCGGATGCGGTCGTATGCGTTGCCGATGGCTCCGCCGAGGATCAGCGCCAGGCCGAAGGTGGTTGCGGTGATGCTGCGGCCCAGGCGCACGAGCACGATGGCTACGACAACCGCGGCGATCAGCGAAAAGCCGACCAGTAGCCAGCGCACGCGCTCGGGAGATGCGGAGTCGCCAAAAAGGGAGAAGGCCGCCCCGGTGTTGAGCACATGAGTGATGCGAAAGACCTTCGGGATTACGACGCGCGCGTCACCCAGAGGGATGGTGTGCGCGACCGCGATCTTGGTGACGCGGTCGAGAACGACGATGAGAGCCGAGACGAGAAAGAGAATGCCGCGGCGAGCGGAGGTTGCACTGCTCGGAGGACGCGCCGCCGTGATGACATCAGACATTAGGCGTGGACCTCTTCGTTGAGCGGCGGAAAGCCGATTTCATCGAGCGCACCGGCGCAACGCCCGCAGACTGTCGACCAGCGTGGATCAATGCCTACGTCGGTGCGGTAGTTCCAGCAGCGGGCGCATTTTTCTCCGTCGGCGTCTGCTGTTGTGGCGCGAACCGCGTCTCCGGCTGAACTGACAAGTTCCACCTGCGAGACATTGAGCAGTTCTTTGAGGGAAGAGTCGTAGCGGTGCGCAACCTCTAACGCAGCCGTGGGAAGCTCGAGAGTGAGCTTGGCTTCGAGCGCCTTGCCGATGCGCTTCTCCTTGCGCGCGTCTTCGAGGCTGCTGAGCGCAACATCGCGGATTGCCAGCAACTGTCTCCAATCGGCAAGGAATGGTTCCAGGCCCGACGGAGCGAGTTCGTCCGCCTTGGGAAAGAGCGTCGTGTGGATGCTCCCGTCGCACTTCGCGTCCGAAGGCAGATATTGCCAGACCTCATCGGCGAGGAAGCTGAGGATGGGTGCGACCAACCGCGCCAGCGCGTCGGTAATCTTCCATAGGACCGTCTGCGCCGCACGGCGGGCGGGGCTGTTGGGCGCGAAGGTGTAGAGGCGGTCCTTGAGCACATCCGCATAGAGCTTGCTGAAATCGACGTTCGAAAATTCATTGACCGCGTGATAGATGCGGTGGAATTCGAACTCCTCGTACCAGCCGAGCACCTTGGTCGTGAGCTCGCGTGCGCGAGCCAGCATGTATTGATCGAGTGGCTCGAGCTTGTCCCACGGGACGGCGTGCTGTGCGGGATCGAAATCGTACAGGTTGCCGAGAAGGAAGCGGAAGGTGTTGCGCAGCGCTTTGTAGTTGGCAGCGACGCGCTGCATCAGGTTCTCGCTGGCCGAAACATCTTCCCGGAAGTCGACCGATGCTACCCACAGGCGCACAATTTCACCGCCGAGGCGCTTCGCGATGTCTACCGGATCGACACCGTTGCCCAGTGATTTTGAGAAGGCGCGGCCCTGCTCATCGAGCGTCCAGCCCGAGGTAGCGACGACCCGATACGGCGCGATATCGCGCAGGCCGACGGAGAACAATAAAGACGAGTGGAACCAGCCACGATGCTGGTCCCCGCCTTCTGTGTAGAGGTCGCAGGGAAACCGCAGCCCGGGCTCAGTTTCGAGGACGGCGGCCCAACTGGTGCCGGAGTCGATCCAGACATCGAGGATGTCGGTCTCGCGGCGGAACTCCGTACCGCCGCAGCTCGCGCACTTTGCGTCAGGCGAAAGCATCTTTTCCGCCGAACCGTCGTACCAGGCATCTGCGCCGTGCTGCTGGAAAAGCTCGACAACGCGTGCGTAGACATCCGGAACCTGCAGCGGCTGGTTGCATTTCTTGCAGAGAAAGAGCGCGATGGGCACACCCCAGATGCGCTGGCGCGAGATGCACCAGTCGGGCCGGGTGGCAATCATGTTGGAGATACGCTCTTCGCCCCATGCGGGGTCCCATTTGACCTTCTTGATTTCGTCAAGCGCGCGCTGGCGGAAGCTGACGGTCGAACCATCGGCGCGCTGGATCGGCGTCTCCATAGAGATGAACCACTGCTCGGTAGCGCGATAGATCACGGGGTTGTGGCAACGCCAGCAATGGGGGTAGGAGTGATAGATGTCGTTGCGTCCGAGCAGCGCGCCGCGCGCTTCGAGCAGCTTGATAATCTCCGGATTCGCCTTGAAGATATTCAGACCGTTGTACTCGGGCAGCCCGTCCTGAATACGGCCCGCAGCGTCGACTTTTGTGGTCTGGTTTAGGCCGTAGCGCTCGCCGGTATAGAAATCGTCCACGCCATGCGCGGGTGCGGTGTGGACGGCGCCGGTGCCCTGGTCTGCGGTGACGTAGTTTGCCAGCACGCCAAGGATGGAGCGGTCGAGAAAGGGATGCTGGAAGGTGGCACGCTCAAGCTGCGCGCCGCGGAGTCGCGCGATCTCGTGCGCCGATTCAAGATGGCACGCCTGCTTGACCGCATCGGCCAACGCGGCGGCGACCAGGTAGACGTTGCCGTCTACGTTTTCGAGCGCGACGTATTCGAATTCCGGCTGGAAGGCGATGGCGAGCGAGGCGGGCAGCGTCCACGGGGTAGTGGTCCAGATGATTGCGTAGACCGGCTTGCCAGCAAGTGCCGGATCGAGCGCGTCGGCTGGGCTGGTAAGCGCGTACCGTACGTAGATGCTGGGGCTGGTGTGCATCTCGTACTCCACCTCGGCCTCGGCCAGGGCAGTGCGATCGTGCCAGCACCAGTAGACCGGCTTGAGCCCGCGATAGACGAAGCCGCGTTCGAAAAGCTCGTAAAAGGCCTTGAGCGTGGTGGCCTCGTACTGATTGGACATGGTCGTATACGGGTCCTGCCAGCGGCCCAGGACGCCGAGGCGCTCAAACTGAGTGCGCTGCAGGTCGATGTACTTTTGCGCGTAGGTGCGGCAGGCAGCGCGGACCGCAATGGGGTTCATTTCGAGCTTTTTGCGGCCAAGCTGCTCGTCGACTTTGATCTCGATGGGCAGGCCATGGCAGTCCCATCCTGGGACGTACGGCGAGTCGAAGCCGGCCATGGTCTTTGACTTGACGATAAAGTCTTTGAGGCACTTGTTCAGGGCGTGGCCCAGGTGGATAGGGCCGTTCGCGTAGGGTGGTCCGTCATGCAGGATATACTGCGGAGCGCCTTTTCGGGCCTCGCGGATCCGCTCATAGAGGCCTGTTTGGGTCCAGTCTGTGAGCTTTTTTGGCTCGTTTTCCGGCAAATTGGCCTTCATGGGGAAGCCGGTGCGGGGCAGCAGCAGGGTCGACTTCAGCTCCGGCCGGCCTTTGGGGTCTGAATTGGGATCTGGGTTGGGTGTTTGGTCACGCAAAGTCATGATCTGGAATGATCTATTGTAGACCGCGCAGGTCCTTCATTTTTCCGTGTGACCAATCCGGCCAGCCAGTCGTCTCAGTAAGTATCGTGTTGCGGTAGGGCCTTTCACGTGACTGTGGTTACTCATCGGTGGCCATTTGGTGTGGTGGATCCAGCAGAACCGGAGACAGAGCAGAACGCATTCATAGATAATCAACACATCACAGACGGTGGGCCGCAGGCTACCGTCTGGTCCAGGTCAACAAGTAGCCTATGACAAATCAGGTCCTGCCCCCGCCCGACATGGAAGCACAACAGACACGCAGAGCTCCGCTCGAGCCGCACTTGTTCAATCCGGTGGTGGATGAGCCGGTATGGCGGACCTGGCTGGGGAATTTGCGTGGATTATTTGTGCAGGAGAAGTTGCCGCCGCTGGTGCTGACGTCGCATCCGGTGGCGGTGCCGGATCCGTTCCGGGTGAAGCGCAGCCCGTTATCGTCGTCGCTGTCGATAGGCGCGCACGTTGCGATCATCGGGCTGATCATCTTCCTCATTATCGAGGCGCGGATGCATCCCAAGCCGGTGCCTCCCAAGCCGCAGATGGCGGCTATCGACATCACGCCCTTCCGTCCGATTGCGCCCAAGGGTCCGGCGATGGGTGGCGGC
>JBJMGC010000011.1:0-20114 GCA_045808105.1 Acidobacteriaceae bacterium
CAGCCTTGCACGAAGCGCGGTGTCGCCCCATGCTGTGGTGACACCAAGAATCTCGAACTCCGGGCTGTGCAGGGCCAGGGTAAGAGCGTAGGCATCGTCAATGTCATCGCCAATGTCGGTGTCTAGGATGATCTTCTGGCGCTCGGCGCACAGGGCAGAAATCGCTGTGAGAAAAAGGACGAGCCACAGCGAGAGCAGGCGAGAAATCTTGAACAATGGGCACTCCAGAGAATGTGGGTGCACTGCAATCCGCGGGTTGATTCTAACCGGCCTTCCTCGGCTGGTGAGCGGGCGAGGCAGTCTCCACCCGTGGATGGATGGCAGCGTGCAACTCTATCGCGTATTCTTCGACGCGAGGAACCGTGAGTCCGTGCCTAAACCATCACATCTCGTTTTTCTATGCGCGCTTGCTTTGTTTCTGAGCGCGTCACCGGTTTGTATGCGCGCGCAGGCGCCCGCGAATGGTCCGCAACAAGGAATGAGCGGGGGCGTGAATACTGGTGGAACTTTCGCACCGGTGCTGGATGCGCAGAAGCGGCCGATTACGGCCGGCGGATTCGTCGACCACGGGCCAACGATTTTTGTCGATGTCGCGGAGAAGGCGGGACTCTCGAAGTGGTCGCACCATGATGGCACCACGGAGAAGCAGTTCATCCTGGAGACGCCGGGCTCGGGCGTGGGCCTGATCGACTATGACAACGATGGCTGGCTGGACATCTATCTGGTAAACGCAACCACCTACGATGCACTCGCCGGCAAAGCGGAGGCGCCACATGCGGCGTTGTTCCACAACAACCACGACGGGACGTTCACCGATGTCGCCGCGAAGGCGGGTGTGGCCAACGACCGGTGGGGCTTCGGTGTCGCCATCGCCGATTTCGATAACGATGGCTGGCCGGATATGTATGTCACGAACATGGGCGCCAATCGCCTTTATCGCAACAATCACGATGGCACCTTCACCGATGTTGCGGAGAAGGCCGGCGTGGAGGTGGGTGGCTGGTCGACGGGCGCAACCTGGGGAGACTATGACGGAGACGGCAAACTGGATCTGTTTGTGCCGGGTTACGTGCACTACGACAAGAATCAACCGCCGACGCCGGGTTCTGCAGCGACCCTGGCGCAAAACTTCTGCCAGTTTCGCGGCTCGCCGGTGATGTGCGGACCGCGCGGTCTGCCGGGCGAGCGCGATCATCTGTTTCACAACAATGGCAACGGCACCTTTACTGACGTGAGCGAAAAAGCCGGGGTTGCGGATAAGTCGGGCTATTACGGACTGTCGAGTGTCTTTGTCGATCTGAATAACGATGGCAAGCTGGACCTGGTGGTGGCCGATGACTCGACGCCAAACTATGTGTACATCAACAAGAGCGACGGCACCTTTGAGGATGCGAGCTACGCCTCGGGTTATGCCCTGAACGAGAATGGCCGCGAGACGGCATCGATGGGGATTGCGCTTGGGGATTACCAGAACAACGGCCGCATCGATCTTTTCAACACGACATTCTCCGATGATTACGACGTTCTCTATCACAATGATGGGGACGCGAACTTTACAGATGTGAGTTATGCCGCAGGCGTGGCTGAGCCCACCGTGCCGTTTCTTGGTTGGGGCGACGCCTTCATGGATTACGACAACGACGGCTGGAAGGATCTGTTCATTTCGAACGGGCACGTTTATCCCTCAGTGGACAAGAACGACTGGGGAACCACATTCGCGGAGCGAGTGCTGCTCTTCCGCAATCTACAGGGAAAGCGCTTTGAGCTGCAGCCGGCGGTCACGGGAACGGGTCTGGCCGTGGTGCGTCCCGGCCGCGGGGCCGCAGTGGGCGATCTGTTTAACGATGGCAAGCTGGATGTCGTCATCAACAATGTCGACTCACCGCCCACGCTGTTGCGCAACGTGAATCCTGACCATCATCACTGGGTGGGATTGAAGCTGGCAGGCGGAGCCAAGGGACCCCGAGATGCGATCGGCGCGACCGTGTATTTGACTTCAGGCGGGATGCGGCAGCGCGGCGATGTGTACAGCGGCGGCAGCTATGCGTCTTCGAGCGACCAGCGTGTGCACTTCGGCCTTGGCGATGCCACGAAGGTGGATGCAGTCGAGATTCACTGGCCCGACGGCGCGGTGGAGAAGGTGCAATTGCCCGGTGTCGACCGGATCTTCACCATGGAAGAGGGCAAGGGCGTGACAGGTCACTCGCCTGCTGGCAAATCAAAGTAGTTGGTTAGTTCGTCGGGGCTGCTTGCGTCGCTGGCGCATACCGCGCGGTGGCGTGCCGCTGCATGTTGCGACTGTGCACCTGGACGACACCAGCAAACAGAATCGCGAACAGTGCAATGAAGAAAACGACGAACGCAAGAATGTGCTTGAGGGAGAGGTCGCTCATACGTGGCAGCCATGCTCTACCTCTGAGGACACGATCGTCAAGCGAGTTTGTCGCAGCCACTGTTGTTCGGTAACGCCGGGGAATCAAGGCTTTCTTGAGCGAAATCAGCCCCGCTGTTCCGTTGCCACGGGCGCGGTGGAGTTGCGCACGATGAGCTCCGGCCGGATCTTGTATTCGAGAGCGGGAAGCGGTCCCTCTTCGCGCTTGCCGGCGCGGAAGAGCGCCTGAAACGCGCGATCGGCGATGGCGGCGCGAGAGAGGCGCACGGTGGTCAGTGCCGGGTGCAGAAAGGCGCTGATCTCGATATCGTCGAAGCCGACAACGGAAACGTCTTCGGGCACTCGCAGGTTGTGGCGGTGCAGAGAACCGATGGCCCCAATGGCGGTGAGGTCGTTCGAGGCGATGACGGCTGTGGGGCGCTCTTCCAGAGTAAGGAGCCGGTCCATGGCGGCGCGTCCACCGTCGATGCGGTGGTTCCCCACCTCGATCATTGACTTATTGACGCTGACGCCCTTCCGCTTCAGTGACGCGAGCAGCGCCTGGCGGCGGGTGCGCGCGGATGCCAGATCCATGGGACCGCCGATGAAGGCGATACGTGTGTGGCCCAGTGAGGTGATGTGCTCGACGGCGTCGTCCACGCCCGCCGCGTAATCCACCAGGATGTTGCTGATGCCGTTGGCCGGGTCGCCGGTATCGAGGAAGACCATCGGAATCTGGCCCCGGTGGAAGCGGTCGATGAGGTGAGAGCCCATCTCGGAGGTCATAACGGCAACACCGTCGACCTTGCGTTCCAGCATGCGCTGGACACAGACCTCGGTACGCTCCGGGCTGTAGCCGGTGTTGGCCACGATGACCTCGTAGCCGTTGCGGACGGCCATATCTTCGAAGGACTTCACCAGTTCAGGGAAGAAGGGATTTGTAATGTCCGAAATAATGAGGCCGTAAATGCGGCTGCGTCCGGAGCCGAGGGCGCGGGCGTTGGTATTGGGGTAATAGCCAAGCGCCTCGATGGCGCGGCGCACCCTCTCCGCCGTCTTGGGCGCCACCTTATTGGACCCGTTGATGGTGCGCGACACCGTGGCGGTGGAAACCCGTGCCCGATCTGCGACTGCCTGGATGTTCATTTGCCCCCAGCGAGGGTCCGCAGGCTGCTCAGCCCCGGACGAACGCGATTCAGACAGAGAATAACCTGCCCTGTGAGTTTTCGGGTTATTGTGAACGCTCAGAAGAAGTTGCACTGTTCTGGTTGTAATCGGTTACAATCCTCACGGCGATCACCGTAGCCGGAGCCCGATTCGTCATGTCCTTTGAGCGCAATGCCTTTCCGCACCGCCGCTACAACCCATTGCGTGGCGACTGGGTGCTAGTTTCGCCCCATCGGACCCAACGTCCATGGCAGGGCGAGACCGGGAAAACAGAGACGGCTGCCGCGCTCCATTACGATCCGAAATGCTATCTCTGCCCCGGAAATGAGCGCGCCTGCGGCCATCGGAACCCGGAGTACCTGTCCGTTTTTGCCTTTGACAACGACTACGCGGCCCTGTTGCCCGATGCACCTGCGCCTGCTCCCACCGAATCGCCGCTGCTGCGCGCCGAGCAGGAGCGGGGGCTCTGCCGCGTGCTCTGCTTCCATCCCGACCATAGCCTGACGCTTGCCCGTATGACACTGCCGGAGATCGAAGCCGTCGTGGAGGCGTGGACGACCCAATATGTCGAGCTCTCCGCAGCGCCATTTGTACAGCACGTGCAGATTTTCGAAAATCGCGGCGCGATGATGGGGGCCAGCAACCCGCATCCGCACTGCCAGATTTGGGCTACCCAGCATGTTCCGGATGAGCCCGCCGCGGAGCGCGTGAACCTGAAATTGTGGCGCGAGACGCATGGACGCGGCCTGCTGGCGGATTATGCGGCGCTCGAGCTGGAGCAGAAGGAGCGCATCGTCTGCCAGAACGATGAATTTGTCGCGGTCGTGCCCTATTGGGCGGTGTGGCCGTTTGAGACCCTCGTGGTGGCCCGGCAGCCACTCCGTGAATTGCCCGAATTCAACGCGGCGCAGCGCCACGCTTTGGCCGATATTCTCAGTCAATTGACTATCCGCTACGACAACCTCTTCCAGACCAGCTTTCCGTACACCATGGGTTTCCACCAGGGGCCGGGGACGGAGCAACACTTCCACGCGCACTTTTATCCGCCGCTGCTGCGCTCGGCGACAGTGAAGAAGTTCATGGTCGGCTTCGAGATGCTGGGCATGCCGCAACGAGACATCCTGCCGGAAGACGCGGCGGCGCGGTTGCGTGAGGTGCCGTCCGCGCATTACCTGGGGAGCCGCTCGTGATGAACAGAGCCAGAGCGGAAGAGGAAATTCAGATCGCACCGGAGCAAACTGCGCGCGTTCTTGAAAGCGCTGACATCCGGGTAGAAGTCGTGCCTGCGCTGGGCGGGAAATTCATTTCCCTGTACAGCAAACGGACCTCTACAGAATGGCTATTGCCACCATTGAGGCCCCATGCCGAGGCAGAAACCACGGGCGGTTTTGAGGGCTGGGATGGTGGCGGCTTCGATGAATGTCTACCTACGGTCGCCCAGACCGAGACTGCGCCCGATCATGGCGAGCTCTGGCGGTACGTGTGGCAGGAAGAGGCAGCGGAAAACGAGGTACCGCTGCACACCACGGCTCTCGGTGGCGCGATTGTGGTGGAACGCTGTGCGCGTCTTGAGGGCTCGAGCCTCTTGCTGGACTATGCCGTCGAAAACCGCAGTGATACGCCCCAGACTTTGCTCTATTCCGCGCATCCGCTGCTTCGCGTAGAGCCGGGCGATCGCATTCTGCTACCGGCTGAGGTGCGCGAGGTGCTGCTGGAGGGATCCGCCGGCGACCGGCTGGGAAAGCGCGGGGACCACATAGCATGGCCGGTACCGAAGCAGGGTTGCGATCTGAGCGTGATGGGACCGCCCGATGGATTGCAGGCGGACAAGGTGTTTGCCGGCCCCCTAAGGGATGGCTGGTGTGCCCTGGCGCGTCCCTCGCTCGATGAAGCTCTGGAGCTGACGTTCACGAGCGATGTGCTTCCGTACCTGGGGCTTTGGATATGCCGTGCGGCATGGCCCGACTCCGGTGCGGCGAAGCAGTACACGGTTGCATTTGAGCCCGCGAGTTCGCCCAATGACAGCCTCGCCGATGCCGAGCGGGACGAAACGGCGTGGAGGCTCGGGCCAGGAGAAAGGCGCGCATGGAGCCTTCGCTTCCGGATTGGCAAGCGTCAGGAAATCGAAGCGCGCGCGAGGAGGGCCCAATGATCGCGATTGAGCCGCTGCTGCGCCAGCATGCTGAACGTTTTGGAACCGCGGAGTGCGCTTTCCAGGCGCCGGGACGCGTAAACCTGATTGGCGAGCACACCGACTATACCGGCGGTCTGGTGATGCCGGCCGCCATCGATTTCAACACCGTAGCCGTGGTGGGAGTTGCGAAGGACGGCAGGAGCGTCCTTCGCTCGGTCGATTTCCAGAAAGAATTTGAGTTCGATGCCGGAGCGCCGCCGGAGAAGCCAAAGCGCGATTGGACGGATTATCCGGCTGGTGTGCTGTGGAGTCTCCGGCAATCCGGCGTGGTCGCGCCGCAGTTCACCATGACCCTGAAGGGCGATGTGCCGCTGGGCGCCGGGTTGAGCTCGTCTGCGTCGATCGAAGTTGCTGTGGCCTTCGCTGCGCTCGCGCTGGCAGGGAAGTCGATGGCGCTAACCGATATAGCGCTTGCGTGCAAGAAGGCAGAGAACGGATTCGTCGGCGCACAGAGCGGCATCATGGACCAGTACATTGCCTGCTGCGGAGTGAAGGACCATGCCCTGGTGATCGACACGCGCGACCTGAGCTCCCGGGCGGTCCCCCTGCCGGGCGATGTGCGGCTGGTGATTTGCAATTCGATGGTGAAGCATTCGCATGCAGGCGGCGGCTACAACGAACGCCGCGCCGAAGTAGACGAAGGGAGCCGGGCAGTGCGCATGGTAAACCCGGCAATTCATGAGCTCCGCGACGCAACCTTGACCGACCTGGAGAAGGCGCGCGCTTCGATGTCGGAGAACGCGTTCCTTCGCTGTCGCCACATCATCACGGAGAATGCGCGCGTGGAAGAAGCTGCGCGGGCGCTCGCGGACGGTGACATGAAGCGCATGGGCCAGTTGATGTACGAAGCACATGCCAGCTATCGCGACGATTTTGCCGCCAGCTGTCCGGAGGCCGATCTGCTGGTGGAACTGGCGGCGGCACAGCTCGGTGTCCTCGGAGCGCGGCTGACCGGCGGTGGTTTTGGCGGCTGTACGGTGAACCTGGTCGAAGCCGAGCAGGCTGAGGCGTTCCGCGAGAACATTCACAAGGCATACCTGGATCGCGCCGGGATCGATGCCGATATCTATCTCTGCCAGGCAGCGGCGGGTGCATCGCAGCTTTCCTTCTAAGCGATCTGCCGGGCCTTCCGCTCCTGATGTAGTTTCAAAGCATGCGTCGCCTGCTGCTTGCGCTGTTTCTCCTTATCGCTTCGGTGACGTTGGTACACGCGGCTTCGCATACGAAGCCCGCGGTCATCGAGGTGCCGAACGCAGACAATCGCGCGGAGCAGCTTGCGAAGCACTATGTCTTGCTGGTCTCGCTCGACGGCTTTCGCTATGACTATGCGAAGCTCTATGGCGCGCCGCATCTGGATGCGATAGCGAAGGAGGGCGCGACGGCGCCTGAGGGCATGATTCCCGCGTATCCATCCGTCACCTTTCCCAACCATTACACGCTGGTAACAGGGCTTTATCCGGAGCATCACGGCATTGTGGCGATGAGCTTCTACGACCCCGCGCGCAAGGAACGCTATGCATTCAATGATGCGAAGACTGTCACCGACGGAAGCTGGTATCGCGGAGTGCCGCTGTGGTCGCTGGCGGAGAAGCAGGGAATGCGCGCTGCGTGCTTCTTCTGGCCGGGATCGGAGGCGGAGATAGCCGGTGCGCGGCCCAGTTACTACCTGAAGTATGACGACGCTGTGCCGGATGAGGAGCGAGTCGATCAGGTGATCGATTGGCTGAAGCTTCCTGCAGCCAAGCGTCCGCATTTCATCACGCTCTACTTCGGCGAAGTGGATCACGCAGGCCACGAGTATGGCCCGGATGCGCCAGAGACGCGCGCGGCGGTGCGGCACGTCGACAGCGTGATCGGCACGCTGCGAGCGCATCTGGCCAAGCTGCATCTGCCGATCGATCTGGTCGTGGTCTCCGACCACGGGATGGCAACCGAGCAGGGCGGCTGGATCGATCTGGACCAGTATGCCGATTTTAGCGGAGTGCAGACGGCAGGCGCGCTAATCTATCCGGATTCGGAAGCGGCGGCGGCAAAGCTCTACGCAAAACTGCGCATTCAGAGTGACAAATTCAAGGTGTACCGGCGAAGCAGGATGCCGGCGGAGCTGGATTACACGGGCGAGCCGCGCATCGGAGACCCGGTGGTGGTGGCGACGGGGCCTTACTCGATCCGGGTGCACGCACCGGCCGATCCGGCGCGCGACCATCCTCCGAATAAAGGAGTGCACGGCTTTGATCCGCGCCTAGTGCCGGAGATGCGTGCGATCTTTTATGCGGAGGGACCGGACATTCGCAAAGGCGCTGTCTTCAAGCCGTTCGAAAATGTGAGTGTCTATCCCTTTCTGGCGGAGATTCTCGGCCTGGATGCGCCTGCGGCCGACGGCAATGCTTCTGTGCTCGAGCCGGTGCTCACGTCCGCGCATCCATGAACGGACAAGCCGCTATGATGAAAACCGCATGACATATTTTCTGGGCTTGGATGCCGGGGGGACCAGCACGCGCGCGGCCCTGGCCGATAACGAGCGCATTCTGGGGCGTGCCAAGAGCGGCAGTATCAAAGTGATGCGCGTCTTGGCCGCGGTGGCGGAGACAAATCTGCGCGCACTGCTGAATGAGGTGGCGAAGACCAGCGGCGTGGCAATCACGGAAGTTGCGTCGACCTGTGTTGGAACGGCTGGCAACACCATATCTACCGTGACGGGATGGATATGGCAGACGCTGGGACCGATGCTGCGCGGAGACCTGGTCGTCTGCGGCGATGTAGAGATTGCCCTCGATGCGGCGTTTCCTGGCGAAGCGGGCGTGCTGGTGATGGCCGGCACAGGTTCGAATACGCTGGGCCGCACCTCGAAGGGCGAGCTATTAACCGTGGGCGGCTGGGGTCCGATGCTCGCGGACGAGGGATCGGGGCATTGGATCGGGCTGAGGGCGCTCCGCGCGGCCATTCGTGAGCACGATGAGCGCGGCAGCAGCGACTTGCTGACCGCCCTCGCGGCGCAGTGGAAGGTGAACACTCTGGAGCAGGCGGTCGAGATTGCACACAAGGTTCCGCCGCCGGATTTTGCCGCGCTGACGCGGACGGTGGTGGAAGTAGCAGCGAAAGGGAATCGCCTGGCACAGTCAGTACTGCTCGGCGGGGGACGCGCGCTGGGAGAAGATGCCTCGCTGGCGCTGCGCAAGGTGCTGGCACTGGAGCCATCGGCGCCGCGGCGCGTGGCCTTCACGGGCAGCGTGCTTGAAAACATCGCAACCGTGCGCGACGCGATGTTCGCCGAGATCGAGCGCGAGCATCCAGGTGCGCAGATATTGCCTGATGCGATCGATCCCGTCGAGGGCGCGCTGTGGCGTGCGCGGCAAAATTTGCAGGAAGCCCCGTGACGGAGGAGCACGTGAACCCGGTAGCAGGCCTGGCTTCGAGACCACGCGGCACGCCACGCATTGGGGTGCATCTCTCGACCGCTGGCGGGGTGTTTCGGGCGGCGGAGCGCGCGCACGAGATTGGCGCGAACACCTTTCAAATTTTTTCATCGAGCCCACGCATGTGGCGGCCAGGGAAGATTTCTGCAGATCACTGCGCACGCATGCGGGAGCTTCGCGATCAGTTTGATGTAAGTCCGCTGGTGATCCATGCGAGCTACCTGATCAATGTGGCGGCGGAATCGGAAACTGTCTGGAAGAACTCGGTTGCTGCGTTGCGCGGCGAGATCGAGCGCGCGCTGGCGTTGGGCGCGGAGTTCCTGGTGCTGCATCCGGGATCGTGGCGCGGCATGACACGCGAGCAGGGTTTGCTGCGCGCGGCGGAAGCTATCGAACGGGCGCTGGAGGGGCTCGCGTGGCAGGAGTGCGACTTCCGCGTGCTGATCGAAAACACGGCGGGTGCCGAGTTTTCGCTCGGCTCGAACTTTGAGCAGGTAGGCGAGCTGGTGGAACATCTGCGACGCATTGCGCCTGTCGGGGCATGCCTCGACACCTGTCACTGCCACGTGTCGGGCTATGACATTGTCACCAGCGGCGGCTTTGAGGAGACGGTCGGCCAGATCGAGCGGCTCATTGGCCTCGATACCGTGCGGGTGTGGCACATGAATGACGCGAAGGCTCCGCGAGGTTCCAAGCTGGACCGCCACGAGCATATTGGCGAGGGGACGATCGGGGTGGCGGCATTCCGGCGCATCCTGAACGATCCGCGTTTCCACCATTGCGCCTTCATTGCCGAGACGCCGGTGGACGAGCCGGGGGATGATGCGCGAAATGTGAACGTGCTGAAGTCGCTGGTGGGGCGGACTGCCGTGGCGAAATAGGCTGC
The DNA here is from genome assembly GCA_045808105.1 of Acidobacteriaceae bacterium. Classification (GTDB taxonomy): domain Bacteria; phylum Acidobacteriota; class Terriglobia; order Terriglobales; family Acidobacteriaceae; genus KBS-83. Next base: position 10,035 of record JBJMGC010000011.1, read on the forward strand.
GACCAAGCTCAAAGCCGCTCGAGCCCGAGCGATACAATCGTTACTACACATGGCAATTGAGAAAGAAACGCCCCGCGCGGACGCGAGCGCGGAGATTCACACCAACAGCGGGCAGTTTGCGGCCCACACCGAAGTACGCCCGGAGGTCCGTTACGACCCGGCGGAGATCGAGACGCGCTGGCAGGCTCGCTGGGCTGCGCATCCGGAGCTCTATCGGGCCGAGCCCGCATCGAGCAGCAAGTCGAAGTACTACGTGCTGGAGATGCTGCCTTATCCCTCCGGCCAGCTGCACATGGGCCACGTGCGCAACTACGCCATCGGCGACGCGCTGGCGCGCTACATGTGGATGCAGGGCTACAACGTGCTGCACCCCATGGGATGGGACGCTTTCGGACTGCCGGCGGAGAATGCCGCGCTGAAGAACAACACGCCGCCACGCGAGTGGACCCAGAAGAACATCGCTGCGATGCGCGTGCAGATGGACCGCCTCGGCCTGAGCTACGACTGGGCGACTGAAGTCACTACGTGCCTGCCCGACTACTACCGCTGGAACCAGTGGTTCTTCCTGCGCATGTACGAGCGCGGTGTGGCCTATCGCAAGAACAGCAAGGTGAACTGGTGCCCGGAGTGCCAGACCGTGCTTGCGAACGAACAGGTGATCAACGGCTACTGCTGGCGGCACGAAGACACGCTGGTGGAGCAACGCCAGCTGGAGCAGTGGTTCTTGCGCACGACCGAGTATGCGCAGGAGTTGCTGGAGGGACTCGACAAGCTCGATGGCTGGCCGGAGCGCGTGCGCACCATGCAGCGCAACTGGATTGGCCGTAGCCAAGGCGCGACGGTTGGCTTTGCAATCGAGGGCCGTGCGGATGTGGTGAAGGTGTTCACGACGCGGATCGACACCATTTACGGAGCCACCAGCCTGCAGCTTGCGCCGGAGCATCCGCTGATCAGCGCACTCGCCAAGGAGAACGCCGCACTGGCCAAGGATGTTTCAGCACTTCTAGATCAGCAGAACCTGGCCAGGGAAGCAAATGATGTAGGCGGGATCGAAAAACATGGTGTGTTCACCGGACACTATGCCGTGAATCCATTCACGCAGGAACGCGTGCCCGTGTGGGCTGCGAATTATGTGCTGCTCGATTACGGAACGGGCGCGATCATGTCCGTTCCGGCCCATGACGAGCGCGACTATGACTTCGCGACCAAGTACGGACTGGCCATCAAGCAGGTTGTTCGCGAGCAATCGCCCGGCGAGACACCCGCTGCGTTGCCATTTGCAACAGAAGACGGCGTGCTTGTCGACTCGGGCGAGTGGAGCGGTCTAAGCTGCGCTGAAGCGCAGCAGAAGATGACCGCCTTCGCGACGGCAAAGGGCTTCGGTGAGGCAACGATCACGTTTCGCCTGAAGGACTGGGGCGTCAGCCGTCAGCGCTACTGGGGCACCCCGATACCGATGCTCTACTGCGAGAAGGATGGCATTGTTCCGGTGCCGGACGATCAGTTACCGGTGCTGCTTCCGGAGAACGTAGAGATCACGCAGGAGGGCGGCTCGCCCCTGGCGAAGCTGCCGGATTTTGTGAATGCCACGTGTCCGAAGTGCGGCGGCCCGGCTCGCCGCGAGACGGACACGATGGATACCTTTGTCGACTCGTCGTGGTACTTCTATCGCTACACCAGCGCGAAGGACGCGACAGCGCCATTCGATACCACTGCGGTGGCGTATTGGTTTCCCATTGACCAGTACATTGGCGGCGTGGAGCACGCCATCCTGCACCTGATCTACTCGCGCTTCTGGACCAAGGTGATGCGCGACCTGGGACTGATCAAGAACGATGAACCCGCGGCGCGCCTGTTCACGCAGGGCATGGTGATCAAAAATGGCGCGAAGATGTCGAAATCCAAGGGCAACGTGGTGTCGCCCGACGAGATGATTGCGCGCTATGGCGCCGATGCAGCGCGCATGTACGCGCTGTTCGCCGCACCGCCAGATCGCGATCTGGACTGGCAGGAGGACGGTGTTGCTGGCATCAGCCGCTTCCTGTCACGCGTGTATCGCTTTGTGATGCGGCATGCAGCGCTGGCGCGCGGTGCATCGCCTGGGGCGGTCGACTCATCGCCGGCCGCAACCGCGCTGCTGCGCAAGCTGCATCAGACCATCCGCAAAATCACCCAGGACTTTGGCGGACGCTGGCACTTCAACACCTCGATCGCCGCGATCATGGAGCTGGTGAACGAGCTCACCGCGGCTGACGCGGCCATTGCCGACGGGAAGATTCCGCCGGCGACTGTCGCCAGCATTCTGGAATCGCTGGTGCTGATGCTAGCGCCGTTCGCGCCGCATCTTGCCGCAGAGCTGTGGGAGCAGATCGGCCGCAAAGATGGGGTCCTGCGCCATGCGTGGCCGAAGTTCGATGAAGCGCTGGCACGGGAGGACGAGATCGAGGTGCCGGTGCAGATCAATGGCAAGCTGCGCTCGCTGGTCAAGGTGCCGGTGGATGCGACACGGGAGACGCTTGAAGCGACTGCACGTGCGGATGAGAAAGTGCAGATCTCGCTTGCGGGGAGGACCATCGTGAAAGTGATCGTGGTGCCGGGCAAGCTGATCAACTTCGTGGTTCGGTAGGTGGTCCGGTAAGTGGAGAGAAGTCCGACCAGTCGCCCGCGCCCTGTTACAGATGCGGAGTACGTACGCGGCACGCAGTCGCTGGTCGAGATCCAGGCGCGGTGCTGGCGGCGTCCTGGGCTGATCGCGTGCGAGCTGGCATGGCGCTGGATCTTCGGGATCCCCGCGCTGCTGCTGCTGTTGGCTTGTGCACAACGGCTGCTCGCGCTCCTATTTGCTGCTCACACCGGCATAGACGATTTTTCCCTGCAGCAGCCGGTGCTGGCGGCGCAGATTATTCGCGCGTCTTATCACGAAATTCTGCCCGCAGCGCTCGCCCTCGCACGTTGGGTTGCGCCGCTGCTAATCGTAGGCTGGGCTATCGCGTCGGGTGTTGGCCGGGCATTTCTTCTACGCGCCCTTGTACCGCAGATCCAATCACCGCACAGCCAATTCCGTGCGGCTTCTCTTTGCGTGCTGCAGTTGCTGCGGGTGTGCGCCTTGGCGCTGAGCTGGTACGTGTGGTTTGTGCTGGTGCGCTGGGCCGCCGCACGCGAGGTGACGCATGTGCCTCAAGGGACGGAGCCGAACATGGTTGCGTTCGCGGCCTGGCTGATCTGTCTCTCGCTGGGCAGCTTCATCGTGTGGGCGCTGTGGACCTGGGTACTATCAATCGCGAGCGTGCTGATTGTTTCCGGCGATCGCGGCGTGGCCTCTGCGCTTGCGGAGAGCGTGCGACAGGGGCCGCTGACCATGCAGCTCGTCGAAGTAAACCTGGTGCTCGGGATCGTGAAGCTCGCGCTCATCGTACTGGCAATGGTCTTCTCCGCGATCCCGCTGCCTTTTGAGGCGCAGATGAACGGGACGGCTCTCTACATCTGGTGGGCCGCGGTCGGCGTCTGGTATCTCGCGGCTTCGGACTTCTTCCAGGTGGCGCGGCTCGCCGCTTTCGTGGAATTCTGGCACCGCAGGCAGTCGATCCGCTGATAATGTGTAATGTGGACACCCAGTCGATTGTCATTCTGGACTTTGGCTCGCAATACACCCAGTTGATTGCGCGCCGCATCCGCGAGCAGAACGTCTTCTCCGCTGTGCTGCCGTGCACCGCGTCGATCGAAGAAATTCAAGCCTACAAGCCCATCGGTATCGTGCTCTCGGGCGGCCCATGCTCGGTGTACGACGCGGATGCGCCACCCGCCGACGCGAAGGTGCTTGCGCTCGATGTGCCGGTGCTGGGCATTTGCTACGGCCTGCAGTTCATCACGCACCATCTCGGCGGCAAGGTGCGCTCCGCGGAGAAGCGCGAGTACGGCCACGCGGAGGTCAGCATCGTCGATGCGAAAAACCCCTTGTTCGAAAGCCTGCCTGCGGATCTCACGGTGTGGATGTCACACGGAGATGAGGCGCTCGAGCTGCCGCCAGGATTTCATCTGACGGCGAAGACGGCGAACGCCGTTGCGGGCATTGCGAACCCGGAGCGGCGCATCTGGGCAGTGCAGTTTCATCCTGAGGTGCACCACACGCTGCAGGGAACCGCGCTGCTGCGCAACTTTCTCTTTCGTATCTGCAATGCGAAGGCAGACTGGACGCCGGCGCATTTTGTACAGAGCACGGTCGCGGCGATCAAAGAGAAGGTGGGCGATGCTCACGCTATCTGCGCGCTGTCCGGCGGCGTGGATTCTTCAGTAGCGGCAGTGCTGGTTGCGCGCGCAATTGGTGATCAGCTCACCTGTGTCTTTGTGAACAACGGTGTGCTGCGGCGCAATGAGTTTTTCAAGGTGCAGCAGACGATGCGCGAGAAGCTCGGGTTGAATCTGGTGGCGGTCGATGCCAGCACGCGCTTTCTCGCCAAACTTGCGGGGGTCACCGATCCGGAGACCAAGCGCAAGGCAATCGGGAATGAATTCATCGCCGTCTTCGACGATGAAGCGCACCGCATCGCACAGACCACGGGCGGCGTGGACTACCTGGTGCAGGGCACTCTCTATCCCGATGTGATTGAAAGCTCCTCGGTGAAGGGGCCATCGCAGACCATCAAGAGCCATCACAACGTGGGCGGCCTGCCGGAGACAATGAAGCTGAAATTGATCGAGCCCTTGCGCGATCTTTTCAAAGACGAAGTCCGTCGCATCGGCCGCGATCTGGGGATGCCTGAAGAGATATTGGAGCGCCAGCCGTTTCCTGGCCCGGGGCTTGCGGTGCGCATCCTGGGCGAAGTGACTGCAGAACGCGTGGCGCTGCTGCAGGAAGCGGATGAAATCGTGGTCAACGAAATCAAAGCCGCGGGACTTTACCGGCAGATATGGCAGTCGTTCGCGGTCCTACTGCCGGTGAAGAGCGTAGGCGTGATGGGCGACCAGCGGACGTATGCATACACCTGCGCGATTCGCGCGGTGCACTCGGAAGACGGCATGACGGCGGACTGGGTACCGCTGCCCTACGAAGTGCTGAAGCGCATGTCGAGCCGGATCGTGAACGAGATTCGCGGCATCAACCGGGTGGTCTATGACATCACGTCAAAACCCCCCGGAACCATCGAGTGGGAGTAACGGTGTGTGGGTCCACTCCTGCTCATGAAGTTGGCTGTCTGCTCCGGGACCATATATAGATTCGATAACCGGCAGGCGGCTGCGGGCGGGACCACCAGCGCACCGGGTGCGGCGGCGTACGCTCCACTTCCAGCGTGTAATTGGCGTTCAACCATTGCTCGAATGCCGGCCACGTATCCAGCTTTCGATAGCCGCTTGTGCCATCGAGAAACAAGCCGCTGACCACGACGAACACAAGCGGCTGCTTCGCTTCGATCTGCTGAAGAAACTGCCGCCGCGATGCTTCGACCACCGCCCGCCCCGAAGGGCCGAACAGGTTCACGTCGCCGAGCGTGCCGGTGGCCGGCAACAAGCGCAGCGTGTAAAGCGTCGGCAAACAATCCTGGATGGTGTCCAGGCACTGCACGCGTCCGCTCAGATCTCCGACATGCATATTGCGTAAGTCTGTCGCGAGCATCGTGTCAAACTCCTGCGGCTCCGCAACGAAGTGGTGAACCTTGATCAGAGCAAGCGTTGCCAGCACGAGACAGCCGCAGCAAACTCCGGCCCATGCTAACGCCCGCACCACACCCCGCTTGCGTGACGCGGTCATCAGATCAAGCGCTATCAACAGCAGCAAAAACGCGAGCATGGGATACCGCTGGTAGGGAAGTGCCTTGCCCTGCGCCAGCAGCGCCAGCAAATTCAGGACGACGCCCATCGCCAGAAGCAACCGCTCGAACCGCGGCCACGACGGCGCGCGCAGTACCACGCAAAGCAGCCACAACAAGACGAGCGGTAGCAGCGGCGAGATGCTGTGCGACAGCGTGAAGCCGAAGGGCCGTCGCTCCTGCATCGCGTACGAGGGCAGCAGCACGCGCTGCGTTGTGAACCATGCTCCCAGCGCATGCTTGCGCTCCAGCCATAACAACATTCCAGCGACGGGTGTGGCCATGGCTGTGATCCCGATTGCCGCCCATCTGAGAAATTCAGCGAGCCGTCCGCCAGAGCTTCCCGCTTCGGTCGCCGGTATCTCCTGCGTTCGGTCCGCCTCCAAGCCACGCCGCCACCCTCCCGCACGATAGATCGCCGCCATCACCAGCAGCACCACGCCTAACGGTCCAGCCGTCGGCTTGATCGTCGCGCTCAACCCGACGGCAAGGCCGAATGGAATCAAGTACGCCCAGCGGTTCCGCCGCACAGCCTCAAGCAGAAATGCCAGTGCCAACACCAGCAGCACGGCTATTACCAGGTCGCGTTGCCCCGCTTGCTGCACGCCATCCTGCCCATGCACCAGCAGCAGCATGACCGTCGCGAACAGGGCGGCAAATCGTGAGTAGGGCCGCGCGATAATGAAGTAGCCCACGCCCGCCAGCGCAATGAGCCCGAAGTCGAACAGCCGCCAGCTAGCATCGGGCGATGGAGCGAGGTGCATGCCCAAAGCAGTGGCCAGGTACGCGCCGGGCATATTGATGTCGGTAAAGTCCCGATAAGGCGCCCAGCCATGCTGAATCAGGAAGACGGAGTAGCGGATCAGCGCCGCGTCGCCCACCACCGGCCAGTGGCGCGTCATCACGACGAACACGATCGCGCAGCCGATCAATACTCCACCAAACAGCCACAACCACGCTGAAGCGATGCGGCTGGGCGAAGCAATTCCGTCAGCGACAGGCGGCGAGGCAGACATGCTGGGAACAGCCTAGCAGTCCCTATGTCGAGAGCTATGGATAGAAAACCCTCCACCCTCGTCGCGTCGGACGCGATCAGCGCAATCGAAAGCGTTGGACCTTGGAACCAACACAGAATCTCGCTACTATGTCTTCCGCTATGACTCACGAGCGCAAAATCATCGCCTCTGTCGCCACCAGTGCTGACGGCTTCATCGGTCGCTCCGACGGCTCAGTCGATTGGCTCGACCGGCCGGTCCCCAAGGGCAACTACGGCCTGGACGCGTTCTACAAATCCATCGATACCGTCCTGTGGGGCAGAAAAACCTGCGATATGGCGCTCCGTTTTCAAGCGGAGGGCATCCCCGGGTCGGCCTTCGACACCAATGTAAAGAACTACGTCTTCACCCACACGTCGCCGCCAAACCCGGTGCCAAAAGGCGTCGAATTCGTGGACGAACCAGTCAAGCCATTCGCAGATCGCCTGCGGGCAGCTGAGGGGAAAGACATCTGGATCATGGGTGGCGCTGCGCTCATCGCCTCATTTCTTGACGAAGGCGAAGTCGACGAATTCATTCTGAGCGTGGTTCCGGTATTGATTGGCGAAGGCATTCCACTGCTCGCGCCGCGCCATCGCACCGTGTCGCTCAAGCTGATCGCATCAACCAAGTTTGCCGATGGATTGGTCAAGCTCCACTACGCAGTGCCTAGCGAGAGGACGTCGCGCCAGGCTGGCTGAGCAGGATCGCGGATCAGTAAGACGCGACGGTAGAAGCCGACTCCGAAGTCAGCGCCGAAGATACGCCCGGGGTCTTCGCGGCCGCAGCGGCTTTGTTGTGCACGTAGCCCCACACAAACCAGCTCATGCCGATCACCAGCAAGAGTAGCGCCGCCACGCCGGCCCAGCGCGCCCTCGAGCTGCCGGCCTGCGAGTCGCGACCGCGCGATCGACCCACATTTTCGGCAAACTGCGCCCATGCGAGGTCCTCTTCGCTGATGACCGTTTCTACCGGCTGACTGAGCTCCAGATAGCGCTGCACCCACGCATCTTCGTCCAGCCCCGCCGCGCGCGCATAACTGCGCACGATGCTGCGGCGGAAGACGCCGCCCGGCAAGTCGTCGAAACGCTCCTGCTCAACCGCCTGCAGGTAGCGTGTGGTGATCTTGGTCGCGGTAGCGATCGCCTCGAGCGCCACGCCCTTCGCTTCTCTGGCCTTTTTCAGATCCTGTCCAAAGCTGCCCATGCTTGCACCTTGGCGCCTTTCCATGACTGCCGTAGCTCACTCTATTGCTGATGATCGTGGCCCGGGCCCCGCGGCGTAGTCTCTTGAATGCAAAGGCGGATTGAGTAATCGATTACCAAAATCTCCGATCACCGTACGCCTTTTCCTCAGCCTGCGGAGCACCACTTTCCGGTTATCCCCACCATCCCCCATAAGGTACAGCTCACCGTAACTGCTTTGCTACACTCGCCCTATGAACAAGCTGGTTCTCGGCAACCTGCTTCACCGCCCTATTCGCGTTGCCATCAGTGTGTTGGCTGTTGCTATTGAAGTCATCATGATCCTCTCCATCACTGGCGTTTTTATCGGCCAGGTGAGCGGCAGCCGTGCCAGTACCGTCGGCGTCGGCGCGGACATGGTCATCCAGCCACCCAATGCCAGCTTCCTCACTGCCATCGGGGGTGCTCCTGTTCCCGCCAAGGTTGCGGATATCGTCCGCAAACTTCCCCATGTCGCGGTCGTCAGCCCTGTCATTTCGCAGCTCAATACCGCCGGCTCGGTCGAGAGCATCCTCGGCGTCGACTACGCGAGCTACAACGCGCTCCGCCCCTTTAAGTTCCTCGCCGGCACGCCCTTCCAGGGGCCGAACGACGTCATCATTGACGACTACGCCGCTCGTCGCGACAAGGGCTACCACGTCGGCGAGACCATGCAGGTTTTCAATCACCCCTTCCGCATTTGCGGCATCGTCGAGCACGGCAAGGGCGGCCGTAAATTCGTCCCCATCCGGACTCTCGGCGCCCTCAATGGCGCCGAGAACAACGCCTCGTTTTTCTATCTCAAGACCGATGATCCCGCGAACCAAAATCTGGTGCGCGATGAGATCCACAACACTCCGGGGCTGAGCGAATACCAGGTCCACACCGTTGAAGAAATGCTCTCGCAGATGACCCCGGAGCGCCTGCCTGGCTTCAACATCGCGCTCCGCGTGGTCATCGCCATCGCGTTCATCGTCGGTTTCCTGGTGATCTTCCAGTCCATGTACACCGCAGTCCTCGAGCGCACACGCGAGATCGGCATTCTCAAATCGCTCGGTGCGTCAAAGCTCTACATCGTCAATGTCGTCTTGCGCGAAACCTCGCTCTTCACCATCGCCGGCATCCTTGTCGGCCTCGCACTCACTTTCGTGATCAAGGCCGTTCTCAACCAGCGCTTCCCCACCTTGCCCTTCCCGGTGGAAGTCCCCTGGATGCTCTATACCGCCGGCTTAGCCTTTATCGGCTCATTGCTCGGAGCACTTTACCCGGCATGGAAAGCCGCTCAGAAAGACCCCATCGACGCTCTCGCCTACGAATAGGCGTGGCCGTAAGAAAAGCCGTTAAGAGTTTGCTGCCGAAGGAGAGAGGGTGCGTCCTCACTCCAGCATCGCCGCTACCGCGGCATGCCCGCGTTCAGCCGCATACTCTGCCGGAGTCTTTCCGCGATCGCAGCGTGTCGACTTGTCAGCGCCCGCATCCAGCAGCAGCTGCACCAAGTCTTCACGTCCTGCCACCGCCGCCTGGTGCAAAGGACGATAGCCAGCTGTCTGCGCCGCATTGACATCGGCGCCGCGCTCGATCAGCAGGCACGTCACATCTGCGTCTTTTGAAAGCGCCAGCAGGGCATGCAAAGCCTGATTGCGCATCGGTGTCTGGGAAACTTGGCGCACATCCGCACCCGCATCCAGGAGCGTCATCACTGTTTGGCGATCTGCGAACGCCGCGGCGAGGTGCAGCATCGGCCATCCATCGGCGGAGCGGCTGTTTGCCCGCTCCTTGGCAAGCGCTTGATCGGAACCAAGCAGCTCGCGCAGGCGCGCCACGTCGCCGACTGCGGCAGCCTCCGCCAGGTCCAGCTCCAGACCGGAGCGCAGAAAATCGCGTATCAGCGTCTGCCCGCTGTACACCGCCCAAAGCAAAGCCGAGACGCCCTGGGCGTCCCGGCTCTCTGCAATCTGCGGATCATCTTTGACCCAGTCGGCAATCTCCTGGGTGTCCCCTCGTTTGACCAGATCGAGA
>JBJMGC010000012.1:0-33334 GCA_045808105.1 Acidobacteriaceae bacterium
CATTTCACAGCAGGCCGTCGATGAGGCCGTGCAAGCGCTCAACGCGCGCCTAGCGGACGTTTCAGCCGCCCAAGCAAACATCGTCGCGGCGCAAGCGAACGTCGCTGCAAACCGGGCGAACGTGGCGCGGCTGCTGCAGATGCAGGGCTTCGAGCGAGTGGTGGCACCCTTCGATGGCATCATTACAGCACGCAACGTGGAGCGCGGAGATCTCGTCAGTACCGGCAGCGCGGCGGCGGGCAAGCCGCTCTTTTCCATCGCGCAGAGCGGCACACTGCGCATCCAGATCGATGTGCCTCAATCCGAGGCAGTCAATATTCAGGACGGTCAAAAGGCTTCAATTGCTGTGAAGGAGCGCCTTGGCCGCGAGTACACAGGAACCGTCGTCCGCAGCGCCGGTTCGCTTGACAGTGCGGCACGTACCATGCTGACCGAGGTGCAGGTGGAGAACCGCGATGGATCGCTGCTGCCGGGAATGTACGCCCAGGTGAAATTCGCGCTCGCTACCCAGCGGACGTCGCTCATCATTCCGACGAGTTCTCTCGTCATCGATCACAGCGGCATGCATGTCGTGACCGTACAGAACGAGAAGATACACTTCGTCCCCGTCGTGATCGGGCGGGACATGGGCACACAGGTCGAGGTGCTGAGCGGCATTCAGGCATCCGATGCACTCGTCGCAAGCCCAAGCGATCTCTTACATGAAGGACAGACCGTAGAAGTGCGTTGAAGTTCGATCACAACGCGAACGTTGCCCGTCTACGGTCTCGCCTTCACTAATCCGGTCAGATCTAGATGAGAGTGACGACTAGAAGCGGATCTTCAGGATCTGGCCGTTGTTGCCGACGAACCATCCGGCTTCCGGATTGGCAAAAGCGACCGCCCAGTAACCGCTCACCTGCGGTAGTTGGAACCAGGTTTGTCCTTCATCGGGAGTCCAGGCGGCGGCGCCGGAGGTGAAGTTCGGCTGAGTTTCGGTCGTGATCACGACAGTGCGATCGTGTTCATGGCCGAAGCGGCCTTGATCACTCCAATCGTCGTCGCGCCCATTTTCATGGTGTTTGGCGCCACGCGCATACGCGAGACAGAAGATTGCTCCTGGAGTGGGAGGCTTGTTAGTAAGCGTCCATGTTTGACCGCCATTGTCGGAGGTTGCAGCCTGGGCAGAGCTGTTCGAGGTCAAGTCGCCGCCACCGACAATGCCATGCCAAGGATCGCGGAACGCCACCGAAAAGCCGCCCGCGGCGGCGTTGCTTACAAGCGGAGTGTCGTACGCAGTCCAGCTATCGCCGCCATCGCGAGTCGCCAGGATCCGTGCGGTACTTGAGCCGCCGGTCGCAATCCAGGCGTCTTGCCATCCTTGCGTGGTAATGCAGGTTCCGCTCGAGGAGAAGGACGCTTCACCGGGCAAGGCGGGTGGCATATTGCCGGCGATCGAATGCCAGGTTGCGCCATTGGTGGTGCGAATGTCGGGAAATACTCCGTTAACCGAATCGCTGTGCGTGACACCGCGTTCCGGTGTCCAGAACGCGAAACAATCATAAAAGGCATTCACCGTCTTATTCTGAAACTGAATGGTCCAGTGCGCGCCGCCATCTTTCGTCTTGTAAATGCGAAAATCTCCGGTGTTGTCCCCGATGGACATAAGATACGCAACCCGGTCGCTCACGCCTTGCACATCGCGGAATTGCAGACTCTCGGCTCCCGGCACAACGCCAGATTTCCAGGTCGAACCGCCATCGGTTGTAACGACGTACGTGCCTCCCGCTCCCGCCGCCCAGACAACTTTGGAGTTCACCGGACTGACAGCAATCAGCAGCTGCGTCGTGCCGCTATGCTGCGGAATTAGGGTGGGTTGATGACCTTTCCATGCATCTTCCGCATGCCCGACAGTAGCGGCGGTGGCAATCAGAAGAATGGGCAGCAGCAAACGGTTGAACATAGACTTCCTTCCTGGACGCGCATTTCGAGCGTGGTGAAGTATAGGGATGCGGCGGAAGCGGCGTCAAATCAGCGATAGCTATGCTCGATACGAAAGCGCGTAAGGAGAAACAGGCGAAGCGCGAACGCGAGGCTTCTCCTCAGGATCGGATCACTTGCCGGTATTGGGGGACAGCCTTGGTAGCTTCACTTGCGACGCGTTACTGCACGTGCACGATGGTTCCGGAGGTGATCACCGAGGAGCAGGCTGCTGATTGGCCGGCTTCGCCGCCGGCTCGACCGTCGAGGCCGGAAGGCGGACCGATCCGATGCGGCGCAGCGAGACGCTGGTGCCGGTGCCCGCATCGATCTCCCTCAGGTTCATCGGGCTCAGCTCTTCGCCGCGGACTACGTGCGGGATTAGCATGAAGACGATCTCATCCTGCGATTGGATCTTGTCATTGTTGCTGAAGAGATATTTCAGCAGCGGAATCTGCGAGAGGCCCGGGATACCGGAAAAGGTATTCGTAAGGTTCTGCTGCAGCAGGCCGCCCATGATGCTTGCCTCGCCCTCGCGCAGCCGGATCGTCTGCTCCACCTGGCGCTGGCTGAAGATCGGCTCGTTGATGCCGCTGAGGGATACCGTGCCGCTCTGCTGGGAAATCGCCATCTTCATCTTCAGCGTTACGTCGCGGTCGTAATGGATGGTGGGCGTGATCTCGATCTCGACCCCGACATCCTGGTACTGAAATTGTGTATTCACGAGTGAGCTGACGACCGCCGTGGCGGCGCCGGTCTGGTAAGAGCCGGTGGCAAACGGGATCTTGGAGCCAACCTTCAGGTCCGCTTTCTGGCCGTCGGTTGCGCGGACGCGCGGATTCTGCAGCACGCGCGTGTCGCTGTCGGTCAGCAGAAGATTGGCGGTCGCGGTGCTGACGGTCATGGCAACATTGTTCGAGTTCAGGTTGCCGAGGTTATTCAGCGTCAGATCGTTGTTGCTGGAGGTGCTCGATGTGCTGCTGGTGGTGCCCTGCAGCTGGGCTGAAATCTGTTGCGGCAGGATGATACCGAGATTGCGCTCGTGGCTGCGGTTCACCTCGAGCACGGCGACATCGACCACCACCTCAGGCCGCGCCTTGTCCAGATCATCGATCAGTTTGCGTGCCAGCAGCAGCTCATCCGGAGTTGCGCGCATCACGATGGCGTTCTGGCTGGGCACCGCATACAGCTTCGCGTTGGTCAGCACGTTGCGCAGCGCAGTCTGAATGTCGTTCAGGTCGTTGGTCTGCGAAGTGTTCGACAGATAAAACGTCTGCACCGCCTGCGCGTCCAGCTCCGTTCGCTTCGCGCGGGTGTTCTGCGCTACGAAAATTGTGTTGTTGGTGACCGGCCGCCAGAAGGTGTTAGAGAGCACGCCTAGGATGTGCAGCGCATCCATCAGCGAAACGTTCTGCAGATCCACCTGCACACGCTTGCCGGTGTAATCGGGATCGAAGAGCACATTGATGCCCGCGATCTTCCCCACGGTCTGATAGACCACCTTCGAATCCTCGAAAGCATGGATGGTGATGGGCTCGTTGGAGGTCGGCTTCAACTCCGCCGGTCCGGCAACATCCGCCATCGGAATCTCGCTCTGCGGCGTCTCGGCGGGCGCGCCGGGCGAAGTGGCAGCGATCTTCTCCTTCGTCTGGCGAATATCCTGCTGCGTCAATTCGTTCGAGGGATCGATCTCCAGCGCGCGCATGAACTCGGTCATGGCGCCGCTCATGTCACCCTGATCGCGCAGCTTCTCACCCTGATGCGTATGCACCGCGGCAGCGGTAAACTTCAGCCGCTGATACGAGGTCTTGTAATAAAGGTTGTTCGGGTCCTTCTGGTAGGCCGCAGCGTAGGCCTCGTACGCTGCGAGATAGTCGTCCTTCGCCTCTGCCGCCAGACCTTGCTTGTAAAGCGCCTTGGCCGATTTGCCTTTCGCATGCACCACCGGCGCAAAAGCCGGCATGGAGAGCAGAAGAAGGATGGGGAGGGTCCAGTGTAGGGTGCGTCGGTTCATGAAACTCCACAGATAAAAGAAGCGACGGTGCGCGCAAGTTCCCGCACCCAGACCTCAGCCGCACTTCCGGCAGTGTTGCACAGAGACGCTCTCTCGTGCTGGCGCGTCACTTTCACGAAAGCTGGCTCGCTGATGCGGGATTATAACAAAGCACTGCCGCGCCCAAGTGAAGGCGGCAAGCACCGCGGGCTCGAATGCGACGGCAATTTTCCCGTAATTGCACAGCTCGCAGAGGCTCTCTGCACGGCTCTTCCGCGCCATGAGCCGGCGCTGCACTGCCGCACTCAGAGAACGGTGGCCCCGAAAATGCTTTACGATGATGATTACGCCTATGTCCCGGCAGACCAGCCATACCCTGCAAACAGCCCCGCAGAAGGCCGCCCCGCAAAAAGCCAAGGAACGCGATCCGGTAGCCGCCGGCGCACGCGACGCCTCGGTGAACCGGGCTGCCAGCCATAACTATTTTCTGCTCGACAAATACGAGGCCGGCGTCGCCTTGCGCGGCACGGAGGTAAAGTCCATCCGCGAAGGTAAAGCGAACCTGAAAGACGCTTACGGGTTGATCAAAAATGGTGAGGCCTTCTTGCTGAACGCGCATATTGGTCCGTACTCCCATGGCAACGCCAGCAATCACGAGGCCACGCGGACGCGCAAACTACTGTTGAAGCGGGAGGAGTTGAGGAAGCTAGAGGGTAAGACGCAGATCAAAGGCCACACGCTCATTCCCACGCGGCTTTATTTCCGCAATGGCCGCGTGAAATGCGAGCTGGCGGTCGCCAAAGGCAAGCAGGACTGGGACAAGCGCGAGACCGTAAAACGCCGGGAAGCCGACCGCGAGGCCCGGGCCGCCGTCGTCCGCAGCCAGCACCGCAACGCCACTGCATAACCTTTACACACGATTCCCAGGAGACCCATGAAGACAGAGTTGTCATCGCTCGCCCCCGCGTCGTTTGAAACCGAGATGCTGGTCGTATTTGCCGTCAACAAGGCCGATAAGAAAGACAAGGAGGCAGCCCCCCAAATAGAGCTGCTCATTGCCGATCCGTCGATCACCGCGGCAGCGGCGAAGGCGGTCAGCGGGCGCGAGTTTTCCGGAGGCAGTGGCGAGACCCTCCTGCTGCACCAGCCAGGAGGCCTGAAAGCCGGGCGCTTGCTCATCGTCGGTATCGCGAAGCCCACGCTCGCCGAGTTGCGCAAGGCGGCCGGGACAGCCGTCCGCTTCGCCAAGCCGCGCAGCATTCGCTCGCTCGCGCTCCTGCTTCCCACGGCAACAGATTTCAATGCGATCAATACAGCTCGCGCGGCGATTGAAGGCGCCATCATCGCCGACTATGACTCGGATACCTACCGCTCCGACCGCAAGGACCGCAGTGTGGAGAACGTCACGCTGCTGGTGCCCGGTGGCGCCGCGGAATCTGTTTATAAATCGGGTCTCGATGAGGGCGTCATCATCGCGGAGTCGCAGAACTTTGCTCGCGGGCTCATCAATGAGCCGGGCAACGTTCTGACCCCAACTGAGTTCGGCCGCCGCGCCGCCGCTATGGCGAAGGAGGTCGGCCTGGCTTGCGAAGTGCACTCTACCGACAAGCTGAAAGAACTGAACATGGGCGCCTTCCTCGGCGTGGCTCAGGGCTCGGCTGAGCCGCCCGCGCTGATCGTTCTGCGCTACGAGCCTGTCGACGCACCGAAGGATGGACCCGTGCTTGGGCTGGTCGGCAAGGGGATCACCTTCGACACCGGCGGCATCTCCATCAAGCCCTCCGACAACATGGAGAAGATGAAATACGACATGGCGGGTGGAGCGGCGATGATCGGCGCGATGCGTGCGATTGCGCAGTTGAAGCCGAAGGTGCGGGTCGTCGCGGTCATCCTTGCAACCGAGAACATGCCCGGCGGCAAGGCCTATAAGCCGGGCGACGTGCTGACCGCGATGTCCGGCAAGACCATCGAGATCATCAACACCGACGCGGAAGGCCGCCTGGTCCTCGCCGATGGCCTGCACTACGCACAGCAGCTCGGCGCGACGCACCTGATCAATGCCGCCACGCTCACCGGCGCGGTCGCCGTTGCGCTTGGCCAGATCAACGCCGGCGTCTTCACCAATAGCGATGAGGAGTACGCACATTTCGCGAAGGCAACCGAGCAGTCGGGCGAGCGCTTCTGGCGTCTGCCGCTCGAGGACGAATACCGCGAGTCGATCGTCTCGCAGATCGGCGACATCAAGAACACCGGCGGACGTTATGGCGGCTCCATCACCGCGGCGATGTTCCTGAAGGAGTTCGTCGGCGACACGCCGTGGCTGCATCTGGATATTGCGAGCACTGCCTGGAACGATGATGCCAGGGGATGGATCGCCAGCGGCCCGACGGGTATCGCGGTGCGCACCATTACGGAGTGGGTGCGGACTTACGCTTGATCTCTGCGTTTCTCGAATATCGAAATCGTGGCGGAAAGGCGCTTTTTCAGGCTACCGCCACGATCTTTTTGGAAGCGATTGAAATTGCTGAGAGTTACTGAAGACGCCTTGATTCTGTTCCTACCCTATCGCGTGGGCATGCTGTGGAGTCTTCGCCACGACTTCCGTGAGCTTCCTGCTGAAGGCCGGAATGTCATCCGGTTTGCGGCTGGTGATGATATTGCCGTCCTCCACCACTTCCCGATCCACCCACTTGGCTCCGGCATTCGCGAGATCCGTGTGAATTGACGGCCACGAGGTGACGGTCTTTCCCTTCACCATGCCGGCTTCTATCAGCATCCACGGGCCGTGGCAGATCGCCGCGACCGGTTTGCCCGAGGCTACAAAATTGCGCACGAAGTCCACCGCCGCCTTTTCCATGCGCAGCTTGTCTGGATTGATCTGCCCGCCGGGCAGGATCAGCGCGTCGTAATCGTCTACATTTGCCTTGCTCACTTGCTTGTCGACCCGGACACTGTCGCCCCAGTCGGTGAATTTCCAGCCCTTAATGGAGCCGTCCTTTACGCTCAGCACCTCAGTCTGAGCGCCGGCCGCTTCGACATTCTTCTTGGGATCGGTCAGTTCGACCTGCTCGAACCCATCCGTCGCCAGAATGGCGATTTTTCGTCCCTTTAATTCACCGCTCATACATACACCTCTGTTATCTAGGACTCTGGGGATTTCCGTGCCGTTGCCAGCACCGTCCGCATGGCGCAGAAGCCCCTTCGGACATTTGTATGAGAACCTTAGCCTGTGCGTCGGACTGTGCATCCCACCAGCCGGACACAGCCATATCCAGGAGAGATTGAACGTGACACCCAGCACGAAGGCGATGCTTGCCGCCGCTACCGCACTCCTCACCCTGACCGCCTGCAACTCCACCAAGACCATCCCGATCTCCGGCGCTGGCAGTACTTTTGTCTATCCGGCAATGGGGCGCTGGACCGCGGACTACCAACAGGCGCACAAGGATGTTCGCATCAATTACCAGTCCATCGGATCGGGCGGCGGCATCCAGCAGGTGAAGTCCGGCACGGTAGACTTCGGCGCTTCCGACGCCGCGCTCACGGATCAGCAAATGGCGCAGATGAAGCCCGTCTTGCAGTTGCCGGAATCGGCTGGGCCCGTCGTCGTGACCTACAATTTGCCGGAGGTGAAGCAACCGCTGCATCTCTCGCCTGAGGCGCTGGCCGGCATCTTTCTTGGCACCATCAAGACTTGGCAGGATCCCGTGATCAAGGGCGCCAACCCGGGTGTGGACCTGCCCAAGAGCGGCATCGCGGTCGTTCATCGAGCGGACGGAAGCGGCACCAGCGCGATCTTCACCACCTACCTCGCGGAAGTCAGCAAGGACTGGGCCAGCAAGGTGGGTAAGGGCACGCAGGTGAACTGGCCCACGGGCAACGGCGGCAAGGGCAGCGAAGGCGTGACCGGCCAGTTGCGGCAGACGCCCGGATCGATCGGGTACGTGGAGCTGACCTACGCCCAGCAGAACAATCTGCCCATCGCGGCCATTGAAAATCAGGCCGGCCACTTCGTGCTGCCCAGTCCGGCGAGCACGACGGCGGCGATCAATGGCTTCCTGAATCAGCTTCAGCAGGACCCGCGGATCCCCATCGTGAACCCGCCGGCGGGCGCGAGTGAGGCCTATCCCATCTCCGGGCTGACGTTCCTCATCGTGCCCAGGGACGGAACCGATGTCGAAAAGCGCCAAGCGCTGAAGAATTTCATCAAGTACATCGTGACCGACGGCCAGAACGTAGCCAGCTCTCTGAACTATGCCCCACTGCCCGACGGCATAAAGCAGAATGACCTGAATGTGCTGAACCAGATGACCGGGCAGGGAAAGCCGCTGCAATAGAGCAGAAGCCAGACAACGGCAGACAACGGCAGAAGAGCAGACAACGTCAGACAAAACCAGACGACTTCAGACAACTGCAGAGCCAACAAGAAACGGCAGAGGGGCACAAGTAGCCATCTGCCGTTGTCTGTTTCTGTCTGAAGTTGCCTGTCCTTGTCTCGCTGCTACATCACTTCAGGCGCATCGATACCAAGCCAGCCCAGCACGCGGATCAGCTCTCGTTCTGCAACCGCTGCGGTTGCCAATAGCAGTTGCTTCCGCGCGGCGTCCGCTTCGGTCAGGATATGGAAGCGGTGGTAAAAGTTATTGAACTGCTGCGCCAGCTGAAAGGCGTGCTTGGCCAGGTATGCAGGCTCGGCCGTGGCGATTGACTGCTCCAGCACCAGCGAGGTCTTCGACGCGGTCTGCCACAACTCCCAGATGTCACGACCATCCTCACCTTCGACATACTTGCTGAGTGCAGCACCATCTACCGCCGCCAATGCCGCGGCGCTGGTGGTCCCGCTCTTGCGGAAGATGCTGCGTACGCGCACCACGGCGTATTGCACGTATGGACCAGTCTCGCCCTCGAAACTCAGCGCATCGTGAAAGTCAAAGGCGATCACCGAATTGCGCGTGTACTTCAGCATGAAATAACGCAGCGCGCCGATGGCGATACCAGCGCCAATGCGCAGCCGCTCAGCGTCATTCAGTTCCGGATGGCGCGCATTCACTTCGGCCGTCGCCGCGGCGATCAGCCGGTCGATCAGATCGTCCGCCTTCACGCCGAAACCCTTGCGGCCCGATACCTCGATGTAAGGACGGCCGCGGTCTTCGTCTGACAGCGTGTAGCCCAGTTCCTCGGCGCAGCGCGGGGTGAGCGCCACCATCTCGTAAGAGAAGTGCACGTAACGGTCCGCGGCATCCGTGTAGCCCATGCCACGCAGCGCCTCGATCACGTTCGCCTGTGGATCGGCCTGGCGCGAATCGATGACGTTGTAGATCGCCTGCGCGCCCCCAAAGTGCGGATGGTCCTGCTCGCCATGCTCGGTGGAGATCCAGCAGGTATGGTCTGGATACTGAAAGAAGCGCCGGTAGCCAAAGTCCCGTCCGAGCAGGCCGAACTTCCAGAGGTGATACGCGATGTCCTTCCCAACATAGGTCACGGTGCCGTTCGACCGCACGATCACCTTGGCGTCTTCATCCGCAGAACCGTCAGCAGTAACACCTTCCGTGCCCGCGCGCCGCATTACCCAGCAGCCCTTGTTCTTCCCTTCCGCCTCGAGATACAGCACGCCGCGTTCTTTCAACTGCGCAAAGGCCAGCTCCCAGAAGTGCAGGTGCAGAATCTCGCTCTCGCGCGGCAGGAAGTCATACTCGATGTCCAGCCGCTGCATCGTCTCGAGGTGGCGCCGCAGCACCGCCGTTGAAATCGTATCTGCAGCTGCGGCGATTTCATTTCCACCTGCTTCGATCGCGTGCAGCGTGCCCAAACGCAGTGCGCGCCGATTCGCCTTTTCTTCCGGATCGTCTCCTAAGTCGTACCAGGCCGAAACCTTGGCGTACACATCCCAGCAGTAGTAATCGAGCCGCTCGTTGCGCGCTGCGAGTTCACGGAAGAGAATCGCGATCTGCTCCCCGGACAGGTTCTCCAGGTGCATCAGCCCGACCACCACATCCGCCACCTGGACGCCGGTGTTGTCGATGTAGTTCTGCACATCCACGTGCTGGCCGGCTGCCCGCAGCATGCGCACAAAGGTGTCGCCCAGGATGGCGTTGCGCAGATGGCCGACGTGTGCGGCCTTGTTCGGGTTGATGCTGGTGTGCTCGACCAGGGAGTGCACGCCCGCACCGAAACTCGCATCCTCCTGGGCCTTCGCAATCGCCGTCAGAGCCGAGCCGCGGTCGAGCCGGGCGTTCAGGTATCCCGCACCGGCAACTTCAAAACTCGCGAAGCCGGGCAGAGGCTCACTTTCAAGCGACTCAAGCAACTCCGCGACGATCAGCGCCGGGCTGCGGCGCAGCGGACGCGCCAGTTCCAGGGCGACAGGCGTGGCATAGTCGCCCATGGCAACCTGGGGCGGCTGTTCCAGCTTAAGTTTCGCGACGACAGTAGCTGCGACATCGCCGTAGCGTTCGAGCAGGATGCTGCGCAGCCGCTCGCGCAGAACTCGTTGCATGTCTCTGTACAGTGGAGGGTCCTTGCGGCTGCGGCCCCAGTCAGCAGCGACCAGGAGGGCCGAAAAGCCTTGATTTTATTGCCGATTTTAGCAGAGCGCGATAGGCTCGCCGTTTGACGCACCCCGGGAGCACACCTAAGATAAACAGTAGTCTCGATCGCCCTGCCGCAACGCAATTGCCGGAAAGTCCAGCCTGCTGATGCCTGATCGCCCTCCTTACTACCTGACCACGCCGATTTACTACGTGAACGCGCGGCCGCATCTCGGCACTGCGTACTCGACCATCGTCACCGATACCATCGCTCGCTACAAGCGCGCGCAGGGCTTCGACGTCTTCTTCCTCACCGGCACTGACGAGCACGGCCAGAAGATCCAGCGCTCCGCCAAGGCGATGAACTGCACACCGCAGGAGTTCGTGGACAAGGTGGCGGCCGAGTTTCGCGCGCTGTGGGACAAACTCGGCCTCAGCTACACCGATTTCATCCGCACGACCGAGCCGCGCCACAAACTGGGGGTGCAGCGGCTTTTCACACTGCTCAAAGAACGCGGTTACATCTATAAGGGCACCTATACTGGCCAGTACTGCGTTACGGACGAGGCATGGGTCGACGTTGGTCCCGGCGAGCCTTGCCCGGACTGCGGCCGCATCACCGAGACTGTCACCGAAGAGAACTACTTTTTCAAGCTCTCCGCCTTCGAGCGCAAACTTCTCGAGCTTTACGAGCAGCAGCCCGACTTTATCCGTCCAGAGACGCGCCGCAATGAGGTCATCTCGTTCGTGCGCGGCGGCCTGCGCGATCTCTCCATCAGCCGCACCAGCTTTTCCTGGGGCATTCCAGTCCCGGGAGACGAGAACCATGTTGTCTATGTGTGGATGGACGCGCTTGCCAACTACATTACGGCGCTCGGCTGGGGTGCGGAAGACGACTCCAAATACAAGCGCTTCTGGGCAGGAGATGACCTGGGTGCAAACGGCGCCCCGCTGCACATCATCGGTAAGGAGATCTCGCGCTTCCACTGCGTATACTGGCCCGCGTTCCTGATGGCCGCCGGTCTGCCGCTACCGAGATCGATCTTCGCGCATGGCTGGCTGCTCTTCGACCAGAACAAGATGTCGAAGTCGCGCGGCAATGTCGTCCGCCCGGAGACCATTCATGACGTGCTGGGCAACGATGCAATGCGCTACTTTCTGCTGCGCGAAGTGGTCTTCGGACAGGACGGCAACTTCACCTTCGACGCGCTGGTGCAGCGCTACAACGCCGACCTGGCCAACGGCTACGGCAATCTGGTCAGCCGCTCGCTCGCGATGATCACGCGCTATTTCGGAGGCGTGGTCCCCGAGGGTACGGCAGACGCACAGGTCCGCGAAGCCGCCGAGGGCACCATTGCTACCTTCCGCGAGCGCATGGACGACTTCGACTTCTCGCGCGCGCTCGAAGCGCTTTGGCAATTCGTCGGCACCGTGGATGGCTACATCACCGCGACCACTCCATGGAAACTCGGCGCTCTCGAGGACGAAACCAGCCGGCACAAGCTAGCCGACATTCTCTACACCTGCGCCGAAGCCATCCGCATCATCACCGCGCTGGTCGCGCCTGTGCTGCCGGAAGCCGCCGCAAAGGTGTGGCAGCAGCTTGGACTCGGCGGCATCACGCAGGCCGACCTCAAAAACACCGCATGGGGAACACTCAACCCTGGAACGAAACTCGGCGAACCCGCGCCGCTCTTCCCCCGCGCAGAAAAGGACGCAGTCACCCGTATGAAAGAGATTGAAGAGAACCGACCGCAGAGCGCTCTCGAACAGGCGCTGTCCTCCATCCCGACCGTTCGCGTCGAGCCATCGGCCGCAACCGCGCCTCCGGAAAAACCTGCCCAGCTCGCCGAGAGGGCCGACACGACTGCTCCGGAAGCTGGGCCGAAGCCCATCGTCGGGGCACCACTCAACCCTGCCGCGCCAGCCAGCACCGCATCCGCAGCTCTCAGTGTTCCCGGTCAGATCAGTATCGACGATTTCATGAAGATCGATTTGCGCGTAGCGCAGGTCAAAGTCGCCGAGCGCGTGCCAAAGGCAGACAAGCTGCTCCGTCTGGAAGTGGACCTGGGTACGGAGACGCGCCAGATCCTCGCCGGCATCGCCGAGTCCTACGAGCCGGAAGCGCTGATCGGCCGCAAGGTCATCGTGGTCGCGAACCTCGCACCGCGCAAGATGCGCGGGCTCGAATCGAATGGCATGCTGCTGGCCGGCTCGATCGAAGGCGGCAAGGCTGTGCTGGCCAGCTTCCTCGAAGACGTGCCGCTCGGCGCAAAGGTGAAGTAGCCGCATGTCCGCTGGCGCTCCGGTCCTCACCGATTCCCACGCGCACCTGGACAGCGCGCGGTACGATGCCGATCGCGAGGCCATGCTCAAGGCTGCGCGAGATGCGGGCGTGGGCACGGTGCTCTCCATCGGCATTGGTGAAGGGCCAGGCACCATGCACCGCGCGCTCGATCTATGTCGCGAATACGTCGGCCGCACCGACGTGCCGCAGCTCTTTGCCACCGCCGGTGTTCATCCTGACGAATCAGCCGCGCTCGACAACGCTGCGCTCGACAAGCTGAACCAGCTGCTCGCTGCGCCCGAGGTGGTCGCGTGCGGTGAGATTGGCTTGGACTATTACTGGGACACCGCGCCGCGCGCAATACAGCAGGAGGCCTTCATCGAGCAGATGGAGCTTGCCGCCGGCCATTGTCTGCCCATCGTCATCCACTGCCGCGCCGCAGAGCGCGCGGGCATCGGTGACACTGCCGCGTGGGACGACACCCTCGACCTGCTCGATCGGCACTGGCGCCAGACCGGCCTAGGCGGCATCCTGCACTGTTTTGCAGGCACGGTGGAACACGCACGGCGGGCCATCGACTTCGGCTTTCTCATCTCTTTCGCGGGCAACATCACCTTCCCCAAGGCACAGCCCATCCGCGATGCCGCGCAGGCTTTGCCGTTGACGTCCATGCTGGTGGAAACCGACGCGCCTTTCCTTACCCCCGTGCCGCGCCGCGGCAAGCGCAATGAGCCCGCATATGTAACCGAAACCGCAGCCAAACTCGCGGAGTTGCTCGGCATCGAGATCGACGAAGTCGCCGCAGTCACCACGCGCAATTTTGAGAGGCTGATGCGGATCGCAAGCTAAGTCGCAGTAGAGTCATGGAAGCCATGCTGCGCAAGAATTATGCAAGGGCTGCGTAGCGGTTGCGCCCCTGTCCCTTACCGCGCATCTAGTGAAAGAAAGGAAGACATATGGCAGCAGACAATTCATTCGACGTCGTCAGCAAAGTGGAGATCCAGGAGGTGCGCAATGCCATCGATCAGGCCATCAAGGAGGTCCGCGCCCGCTTCGATCTGAAGGATTCCAACTCCGAAATCAAGCTCGAGGACCAGGACAAAGTCATCCAGCTCGCCTCGTCCGACGAATACAAGCTCGAGGCGGTGAAGGAGATCCTGTCCCACAAGCTGGTCAAGCGCGGCGTCTCCCTCAAGTCGCTCAAGTACGAGAAGCTGGAGCCGGCGATGGGCAAGAGCGTTCGCCAGAAGATCACGCTCCAACAGGGCATCGCGAGCGAGAAGGCCAAGGAGATCGTGAAGCTAATTAAGGACTCGAAAAAGAAGGTCCAGGCCTCCATCCAGGGTGAAACCGTGCGCATCACCGGCAAGGACCGCGACACGCTGCAGGAGGCCATCGCCCTGCTACGCGGTCACGACTTCGGCATCGATTTGCAGTTCACGAACTACCGCTCGAACTGAACACCTTTGTCGCATAACTGGGGCTTCTTGCACTTGACCAGATACACTACTTTCATAGGGAGTCTCCGGCTACGTGAGCACACAGGCGGTAGGTACAGCGAAAGAGGTGTTCGAGCTGCTGCGGGATGACCTCCGCGCTGTAGAGCGGGAGCTCGCGCGCGATTCGGACTCTTCCGTGCAGGCCATTACCGAAATAGCCGGCTACCTGCGCGAAGGAGGCGGCAAGCGGATCCGTCCCACGCTGCTGCTGCTGGCAGCGCGCGCTCTCGGCTATCGCGGGCGCGGCAGCGTCCGCCTGGGCGCCGTCGTGGAGATGGTCCACACCGCCACCCTGGTTCACGACGACATCATCGACGCGGCGGACACCCGCCGCGGCCGGCCCTCCGCCAACACCACCTGGGGCAACTCGCGCTGCGTGCTGGCCGGCGACTGGCTCTACATGCAGGCCTTTCGCGTCGCGCTCGAGGAGCGCAACTTCAAGGTGCTCGATCTACTCATCAGTCTCACCCAGCAGATGGTCGAAGGCGAATTGCTACAGACCGAGACCATCGGCCGCCTTGTCACGGAAGCCGAGTACTACGACCTGATCTATCGCAAAACAGCCTGCCTCTTCCGCGTTTCGATGCGGCTGGGCGCGGTGCTCGCCGACGTCAGCGAGGCAACAGAAGAACAGCTTGGCGAGTACGGCCGAAATCTCGGGGTCGCTTTCCAGATCGTCGATGACGTGCTTGACCTCACTGCCAGCGAAGAGACTTTGGGTAAGCCGGTCGCCAGCGATCTGCGCGAAGGCAAGGCCACCCTGCCCGTGATCCACGCCTATTATCACGGCACGCCGGCCGAGCGCGCACTCATCGACCAGGTGCTTCTCGACCAATCCTTCGAGCGGGTAGCGCACACGGAAATTCTCGGCATTCTCGAACGGCACCGCTCGGTTGACTACGCGCTCGCCTCCGCCTACCGCTACGCCGACCTGGCGCGCGCATTGGTCGCCGATCTGCCGGAGAGCGATGAGCGCAGAGCCCTGCTCTGGATGCCGGATTTCGTCGTTGCCCGCGATAAATAGAAAGTTTTAAAGTGCAACGATTCGCGCCGACGGGATCCCTGGAGGCAAACATGCGCTCGCTCATTTTCACTCTGGCCTGCTGTCTCCCCATTGTCATGCCGGATTGCAGTCCCTCGCTGCGCGCTCAGACGACGAACCCAAAGAGCAGCTCGGTGGCCGACAGATTGGTTGGCACGTGGCGGCTGGTCAGTGTGGAGACGAAACGGCCGAGCGGCGAGATTATCTACCCTTACTATGGCAAGCACCCGCAGGGATTGCTGATCTATGACCGCAGTGGCTGGATGAGCGTGCAGATTGTTTCAGACCCAGAACCAACCGTGCCGAAAACTACCTCCCGAGAGGCCCTCCTGACCGCGCCGTCAGCCGAGAAAATGGCAGCAATTGACGGTTTCTACGCCTACTACGGGACCTGGACCGTTGACCCATCCGGTTCGACAGTGACGCACCACATCCAGCAGTCGCTTTATCCGGGGGAGCGCGGCGAAGAAGGAGTGCGACGCCTTATGCTGGATGACAATCGCCTGACCTTGTTTGCCAAGGCTCACGAGATGGGAGAGGATCACGACCGCAAGCTCGTTTGGGAGCGCGTTCTACCGATACGGCGTTGACGCCTCCGCTCAGCCGATGACGGAACAACTAGCAACGGCTGCGTGTCGGCTAGTATCCGATCCTTGTGTGCAACGCTCTTTATACCCGCGGATTACTCCATCGACCGACATCGGCCCCGATCCGCCAAACGCCAAAGCCGCCAGGCATGCGAGATATAGCAAATCGCATTCGTAGCCAGGTGGGCCGAACTTTGCTCCTGCGGCCGTCACGGCGATCAGCTTGATGGAACTGAACCCATATCGCAGATGCACTGTAAACACACCCACCAGTAGAACCGCGGCCATGGGAACACTGGCAAGCGCCACGAAAGCACCAGTGAACACAGCCAGGCCGCCGAAGATTTCGATCAGAATGGTCAGCCATGCCATCATGTGGGGCAGCGGCACCGACAATGCACCGAGAATTGCGGCGAACGCTTCGGGACCCTTCTCCAGCTTGGCGAACCCGTGCTGCATGAATCCGAAGCCCACGATCAGCCGCAACGGAATGGGTGCCCACCGCGCGATTCCAGATTGGCTAAACGATGCGAGACAGGAAGGCACGGAAGCTGCGCCGTATCGGCCGGTTGGGTGGGTGTTGTTCATGCTCGACTCCTGTGAATAGGAGTCGTTTTAGGCCGCGGAATTACGCGGAGATTTGGCCACAAAAACGGCCGCGCGATGCAAGCACGCGGCCGCCGAATGTATTAGCTGCGAAGACCGCCTGCTGCCTGCAACAGCGATCCCGTGATCCAGCGCGCGTCGTCCGATGCCAGAAATGCCACGACGGTCGCGACATCATGCGGCTCTCCGACACGGCCGAGCGGAGTCTGCTGCACCGCCTGATTCAGGAAGTCGCTGCCCTCCAGACCCGCCAACTTCACCCCCTCCGTCAGGACCGGCCCCGGATTAACCGCGTTCACGCGGATCTTCTTCGGTCCCAGTTCTTTCGCCAATACGCGCGTGATCGCATCCACCGCGCCTTTGGTGCCGCTGTAGACCGCAGAGGTGGGCGGCGTTACATCACTTGCCAGCGATCCGATGTTGATCACACTGCCGCCCTCCGGCGGAAATAACGCCACGCCTGCTTTCGTGGCCAACAGCAGCCCTTTCACATTGGTGTCGAAGATGCGATCTATCTCCTCCTCGGTGATTGCTTCGAGCGGAGCGAACGCGTACACGCCCGCATTGTTCACCAGGATGTCCACCTTGCCGTAAACCTTCTTGCTCTCCGCAAACAGCCGGTCGATTTCTTCGGCCTTAGCCACACTGCCGCCAATCGCGATGGCCTTGCCGCCAGCCTTCGTGATGTCTGCAACCACCTTCTCGGCACCGTCTTTGCTCGAGGCGTAATTCACCACCACCGACGCCCCCTGCGCCGCGAGCTCTTTCGCGATCCCGGCGCCAATCCCCTTCGATGCTCCGGTCACCACGGCCACCTTCCCCGTCAGCTTTGCCATCTCTCTTACCTCATTTAGAAATTTGTTGGATACTTCGACGCCTATCGAACAGATGCGCGCGCTGACCAATGGATTCAGCGCGCGCTGTGAAGAATTTGTGAAGAGTTCCAGGGCAGCAAAGACGGTCGAGATAGGCATCCTGAACTGACCGCCGGAGGGAAAGATAAGCCCCCCTGGGCGTCCCGCCTGATCTCGACTAAGACCATACCGAAGAGGTGTTGCTCGCGCTCAAACGGCGCGAAGCGCGCTCCGGACGTCAGCCCGGCTGTGATATTCTCCTCCGTCCGATGTCTGAATCTTTACAACCACCCATCCGCGTCCTGGTCGCGAAGCCCGGCCTGGACGGCCACGACCGCGGCGCTAAGGTTATCGCGCGCGCGCTCCGGGACGCCGGCATGGAGGTCATCTATACCGGCCTGCGTCAGACGCCGGAGATGATCGTCAACGCGGCGCTGCAGGAAGACGTGGACTGCGTGGGTCTGAGCATTCTCTCCGGCGCCCACAACGCCATTGTGCCCCGTGTGACCACGCTTCTGAAGGAGCGCGGCGCGAGTGACGTTCTCGTCGTCGTCGGCGGAACCATTCCCGAGCAGGATATCGAGTTCCTCAAGCAGCAAGGGGTCGCCGCCATCTTTGGCCCCGGCACCTCGCTCGACGCGACCGTCACCTTCATCCGCGAGCACGTGAAGCCACGCGACCTTCTGGTCTGATTTAAGCCGCCTCAGGAATCTTCCTGAGCGACGTGCTCGATTTCCAAACAATCGGTTCCACCCGTCCGACGATCAAAACCCATGCAAATCCTCCAGCCACACACACGACGGCCGAAATCACCAACGGCGCTGCGAAGTGCCCGGTCCTGTCGACGAGAAAGCCGGTCAATGCCGGACCGATAACACCGGCAAAGTTCGCGAAGCCATTCTGCAGACCGATCCACCGGCCAACGCCCGCGGGACCGGCAAGCGTCTGGCCGAACGCAAACAAGGTAGCGCTGGTCATGCCACAGCCCACCCCTGCAAGCAACAGATAGAAGAGGTAGGTAGCCGGCGTGGAGAACGAGAGGCCACCCAATGAGACAGCGGCAAGCGCGAATCCCACGCCCATCGCCGTCTTGCGCACCTGCGTGGTGGTGCCCCCGTGTCGCATCCACAGGTCGGCAAGGGCGCCGGTTACGAAGGCGGAAGAGGCGTCCGTCACGTAATACAGCGCAGCAATCCGCGACATCGCAGTCATCGTCATGTGCTGTTCGCGGACCAGGTAAAAAGGCAGCCAGGTAACCATGAAGTACAGCAGATAATTGCTGCTGAAATGACCCGCGGATGCGCCCCAGAACGAGCGCTGTTTGAATATCTCGACGAACCCGGGTGTCTGCCCCTTCGCTACAGGCGTGGCTATCACTTCTTCACGCGGCCTCCATCGCGACCATGCGGGAACCCACAGCAGGCTCAAGGCGCCAACACCGAGAAACACCGGACGCCATCCGTACCTCGCCATCAGCAATCCGCCGCCAAAGGTTCCCAAGACTGCCCCGCAGCGCATCGCCCCACACACGACTCCATTCGCGAAACCGCGTCTCTCCTCAGGCAGAAAGCAGGCTAGTATCTGTGAAGATGTAGGACAGATGACTGACTCTCCAACACCCAGCAGCAGACGCAGGGACATCAGCATCACCAAACCCGTAGAGAGGCCGGTAAGCGCCGTTGCCAGCGACCATACAAGAAAGCCGAGAGTCAGCACGCGGCATGGATCGAAACGATCTAATACCCAGCCGGCGACAAACTGCATGGCGGTGTAGGTCCAGAAGAATGCCGAGAAGAGCGCCCCAAGCATGGATGCGCTCAAATGCCACTCACCTTTCAGCAAGGGCGCGGCGATTGACAGATTCCCGCGGTCGACGTAGTTGATGACCACAGCGAGGAAGAGCAAAAGCAGGGCGGGCGCAAAGCTGGCCGCTTGTCCTCGTCGAGGGCGTGTGCTGTCCATGAATGTCCTGCAGCATTCTCCGCTGGCCTTCTTAGCTCTGGCAAGCATTACCGGTTCCATAGGTTCAGCAAACTCTGGTTGGCCGCCCGCGGCTCAGCTCCCAGACCTGAGATTTCCTTACATTTTTCGAGGATTGCACGGCATAGCAATGGAATGATTCAGGAATGACAAGCTCGTGACAACCACCGGACGATTTCCTAAAACGATAGGGGGTGGCTGAACCTCAAGACCATCGGATCCTCTGCTGGAGCGAGCGCGTTGCGCTTTTCTTGCTTGTTCTTTACCTGTGCGCCCACACCATGCCGCGCGCATGGAATGGTCTGGTCACTGATTTTCCCAATTACTACCTATCAGCGCGGCTCGCGCATGAGGGAAATGACACCTCCCGAATGTACGAATGGGAGTGGCTGCAGCGCGAGAAGGACCATCGCGCGGTTGATATCCGCGTCATCGGCCTGCTCCCCATCACACCGTTCTCAACATTGTTCATGTGGCCGCTCACCGGGCTTTCGCCGCTGGCCGCTAAACGCGCCTGGATACTTCTGAGTCTAGCGACCCTGATCCCGATCAGCTGGATGTTGCGCTCAATGACGGGCTTGAGTTATCGGCGGATCGCCTTGGCCTTTGCGCTGAGTTTTCCCCTCTATCGCAATCTGCAGTTCGGCCAGTTCTATGTCGTTCTTCTGTTCTTACTGGTTGCGGCATGCTGGGCCTACCTGCGGAACTTTCGCGCGTTGGCTGGCGCGCTCGTGGGAGTCGCCGCGGCATGCAAGATTTTCCCGGTTCTGTTTCTTGTTTTCTTTCTACAGCGCAG
This sequence comes from Acidobacteriaceae bacterium, assembly GCA_045808105.1. Taxonomy (GTDB): domain Bacteria; phylum Acidobacteriota; class Terriglobia; order Terriglobales; family Acidobacteriaceae; genus KBS-83. The sequence goes on from JBJMGC010000012.1 coordinate 20,131, forward strand.
GGCTTGGCGTTCTCTGCTGTGGGGAGCTATTGCGGGAGCTGGTGCCCTTGCCATATCCGTTATGGCATTTGGCTGGAACGTGCATCGCACCTATCTATTTGAGATCTTGCCTTCGACGGTGCGCGGAGAAGCGATGCCGCCATATGTGCCAAATGCCTCTATCGCCGGCCTGTTGCATCGTCTATTTCTTTCTGAGCCGCAGTGGAACCCGCATCCATGGCATTTCTCTCCGCTCTGCTACTCACTTCTCCTTCCATCGCTGCAAATGCTCGCTCTGGCGCCCGCAATCCTGCTGATCCGCAGAACCGACAGCACTCGAAGCCGCATATTGCTGGAGTGGTCAGCGCTGTTGACCGCATCGCTCGCTATCTCCACCATTCCCGCGTCGTATAACTTCGTTCTTATCGCGCTGCCCATGTGCGTACTGGCCGCGATATTGCTCCGGCGCGAGCGATATGGATGGCTGGCAGCTCTAGTCGTTGCTTATATCGGCATAGGATTTCCGATGCCAAGCCCACCCGGCGCAACCGGCCTCAGTATTTTGCTGTACACGCCGCGGCTTCCCTTGATGCTCAGCATTCTGGTGGGCATATATGGACTGCTATGGCGCGACATCCCAAAGAAGCCGCCAGCACGAGATTGGACCCATTATGCATGGAGCGCTGCCATGGTCATCTCTGTGGTTATCAGCATGCGCTCCACTCTTCTTCGGGAGAACGCAATGCGGCTGGAATACACATACAGGTTGCCGTTGCAGACCCAAGGGTTTCTCAACGCCAACCCACGATCGGCCGGCACGGGCATTCGCTACATTGCATTTACCCTTGGTGGATACCGCTTGATGACGAGTGGCGAGAATGCAGTCTGGGCCGACCCCTCGGTTCATTCCGCTGACGATCTTTCCTTTACGAGCAGTCTCGGCCATGTGCTGGTCGAGCGCGGGAAAAGTCCGCACTCCGAGATCGTTGACCCGCAGGATCCCTCACAGGTAGTCCTTCTCGATGCGCGCGATCCAATACTCTCTGCCGATGGAGAAACACTTGCCTTTGTGCGTGACAGAGATGGCCGCGGACGTCTGATGGCGCGAGCAGCATTCCAATCTGATGCCGCGACAGAACTTGCACTAACTCCTGTTTCGCTGAATGTGTACGAGGCAGCATTTCTCTCCCAGAGCAGTTACGCATTTTCCGCCGCGGACGGTCGACATGCAACACGTATTTATCTGACCGATGCTACGCACGTAAACGAGCCGCTTGCGCTGGGCGACGCTCGCTACCCGGCATTGTCACCGAATGGGCTTTGGATGGCATACAGTCACTTTGACTATGGCGCGTGGAACCTTTGGATACGCGATCAAAAGACAGGAACAACGCGTCGCATCGGCGATGTGCCCTGCAACGAGCTGCAGCCTGCGTGGGAAGACGATTCTAAAACACTGCTCTACAACACAGACTGTGGTCGGAGTCTGTGGTTTACAGCCGTTGCCCGCCGGAAAGTGGTTCCATGATGAGCGACCATCACTCGATCACTTCATGGATGAGTGAGTGTCCATTCAGACCGACACGCTAACACTGAGAAACCACATGCCCGTCCTATGACACCATTTTGGCAGCACGCGACGGGCTACCTGGAATGCAAGTCTTTTCCTCGGCAAGGAAAAGATAATCCCGAAACTCATCTCTTTTATATCGCAACGTGTCCGAAGAAACGACCTGATACCCATAGGTGCTCAACAGCGCAAACAGATCCTCTATCTTCTGGCCGGCCGGGAGCCATGCCGGATGCGTCGCGATGATCAGCGCCGGTCGACATTCAGCGAGAAGCCGCTTGGCCCCTTCACAAGCCCATATCTCCGCTCCCTCGGTGTCGATCTTGATCATCGTGGGCACAAGCCCCGTCTGCTGCGAGTAAGAGTCGAGGGTAATAGCTTCGACCGGGATTACAGTGCTTTCTCGTGGCCCATCTTCTGCTTCCCCAATGTCTACTAAAGAATTCAAGACGGAATCACCGTTTCCCTTAAGGATGAACGGCGTGCTTTCCGAATTGGCTTTGGTAACAGCCTTGGGCACGATCTCCATATGCGCAAGCCCGTTCATCCGTTTGTGGTAGCGAAGATATTTGACCAGCACGGGCGAAGGCTCAAAAGCCACCACTTTGCCGCGGGACCCCGTCCGCCAGGCCGCAGCCATCGACAACCACCCCTGATGTGCCCCAACATCAAAGAAGACGTCGCCAGGCTTCAGATACGCGGTGAGCCACTCGAGAACACTTTTGTCCCACGTCATATGGTTCCACAGCCGAGGGTGCGTCCAGACTGACCGCCCCCAAAGCGCCCTCGGCAATGGTAGCGCCATATGACGAGCGCCAACCTTGAGTAGGTTATGGAGGCCAGGAGTAACTCTCTTGAGACTGGAATTAAATGCGGCAAGCATCCTATTATCTCGATCCACCCGCTTCTGGTTGGAAGCTGCATGCTTCATCAAATCACTGCACGCGAGGCTCGCCAGATCTCGACTTGGTCAGAACCTCATGCCCGAGCGCCGAGTATCATTGGAGTTGGCTCAGAATCCTGGAATACTTGGCACGCATTGACGGATTCTCCGCCGTCTTCGAAAGTCGTTCGATTTCAGATTTGGGCGGCTCGAAGCTCAGAGGCATTTTCATCCAGTAGTACTTCAGGTTTCCTGACCGCCAACCCGCATAGGTCTTTTCCCACGACTTGCCAGATTCTCCTGCGAAGGCCAGATTTGCAGGATTGATAACTCGCCTGGAATCCTGAAACCGGCAGTCTAAAGAAATGCGAAGCTGCTTTGACCGGTTTGGACCCGCTGCATGCACTGTCAGGCTGTGAAAGATCAGCACATCTCCCGCATTGATCCGGCCGCCAACCCAATCACCTCCCGCCACTCTTTCCGTCGGAATCTCCGGGACGTGGAGATTCACATCATCATGAGCTTGAAAGCCGAAGCGATGAGAACCGTCCAATATCTGCAAAGGACCTGCTTCGAGCGGGCAGTCGTGAAGAGGAATCCAAACGGTAAAGCAGTCAGGATCTCCGCCCATAAATCGATGATCCTGATGGGCATGAACCGTGAGCCGCTCGCAATGAGGAAAAATCAACCGGCCAATCGGCTTCGGGTGAATCAAGAGATCGTCGCCCACAAGCATTTTCATGACGCGCTGTAGAGCGGCGTGATGTGGCAATGCGTGAAATGCTTCGAGATTGAAGACGTCTTGGTAAGTTCGCTTGAACGACGGGTCGGGATCGCCACAGGCAGCAGAGACATCTGCGAAACGGTCAAGCGGGTCATAACCTCTAAGCAGCCACCCCGCGGCGGAAAGGATTTGCGTGCTCTCGTCGAGCAATTGAGTAAGGGCCTCACGAGGCAGTACATCTCGAATGAGTGCATAACCTTTCAAATCAATCTCACCCCGCAGAGACTCCGAGGTGAGCTCAGACCCGTGGACTTCGCGAAAGGGTTTCATTTTCTATTCTCCAACCACATCAGAAGCCGCGGTCGTTCTCCTCGGCATGCTCAATACTTTGCTTTCCACTATCTACGTGGCGCCGTTCACGAGTTAACAGATCTCCCACACGTTGTATTAACACTCAACTTATCTAGCCGCTTGAATCGCGGTGTCTCCTGCGCATCTTCTCCTTGTCAGCTGATTGTCATTTGCAATTGATGGCAGCTTTCAAACGGGTCATCGAGCGAGGGCACGACAAAATAGTGACAATCGACTTACATCAACATAACGACTCGCAGGGCATAGTCCGGCTAGGCTTCAGAGCAGGCCACCTTCTTCGTACCTGGACCACGGCTATAAACGAGGACATTACGTTGTCACCGCTCTCCAGCTCAAGATTCTCAAGCGAGGCTGACGTTTGTGAGCTGCGTGCCTCACCAGCTGTTTACCGGCAATTTGGACAGTCCGCGCATACACCAAGTTTAGCGATTGCGCGCAAACAGATTGCCCGCCTCCGATCAAAGCCGTTGCGCGGCGAACAATTGACGCGCGAGGCCGTCCTATTAACCTTCTGCGACCCTTTACCCCAGCGATGCTCGCGACTCCAGCACCTTTCCTCGAGGGAGTGGCAACACTTATTGCGCTGGCTGGACCTTAGCGGGCTGGCGCTGTACTTTTTGGACCGACTCATCGAGCTGCAACTGGGCCATTGGCTGCCCCCCAGTGTTCTGGGGCGCTTACATCGAAATCTCATCGATAATGCCGAGCGAACGCGCAGCATGATCGCCGAGTCAATCGCAATCCAGAAGGAGTTTCAGGAGGCTTGTCTTTCCTACGCCAAGCTGAAGGGATTGTCACTCTGGCCGAGCTCTGTTGCGAAACCCGAGTTGCGGTCCCAGTTCGATTTGGATTTTTTAGTGGCCGAAGAGAGTGCGCCGGAAGCGCGGCGAATCCTCGAGCAGCGTGGCTACCGCCTCTACGCAGTAAGCGGCAGAAGTTGGGAGTTCAAACTGAACGAGAGACCAGGCATTACGCTGAAGGACCTGTATAAGGCCCAGCCCTCCCACGCCGTGGAATTGCATATTGATTCGCGCGTCCCAGGTCATCCTTCAGTCATGGATCGCATTGAAAGGCGCGAGTTATGCGGGCTTAGTATGCCGGTGCTCTCGCCCGTCGATCTGTTCATAGGCCAGGGGATACACGCATACAAGCACGTATGCAGTGAGTTCAGTCGTACCGCGCACTTATTAGAGTTTCGCCGACATGTGCTCACTCGCCGCGATGACGATGCGTTCTGGATACAAGTTCAAGCCGCAGCCGGCGAAGATCCGAGAGCCAGCCTGGCACTTGGTGTGATCACTCTGCTGATCACATATGTCATGGGCGATTTCGCTCCCGACGGTTTAACGATTTGGACAGTTGAGCGCCTTCCGCAGCCCGTACAGATGTGGGTAAACATGTACGGATACCGCGTTGTCTTCGGGAATTTTCCCGGCAGCAAAGTGCACCTCATTCTGCAAAGGGAGCTTGAAGTCGCGGGTTTTGCGGCAAGACGGTCTCTGCGGGACACACTATTTCCTTCACGTTGGCCGCCTCCCGTTATACGGGCATTTCCGAACGAGACCTTATCTGTGCGGCTTGGCCGATATCGTATGCAAATCCGATTTATTCTGCTTCGTCTGCGTTTTCATGTCGTGGAGGGTATCCGTTATGGTTGGGAGATACATCGTTGGCATCGCTTTGTGAACAGGCTTGCGAGATGACACACACATTGCGTCCCTCAGTCGTTGCCTTCGATGCAATCGCGCCGACATTTGACTTGCGCTTCGGCCCCTGGCGTAGCGTCGCGGCACAACGTCGTGCTGTGCGTGCTGCCCTGCTCGAGGTCTTCCCACCCGGGGGCCATATCCTGGAGTTGGGCGGCGGCACTGGCGAGGACGCAACCTTCTTCTCAGAGCGGGGATTCGACATAGTACTTACAGACCCCTCGCCTGCCATGGTCGCACTCGCACAGTCAAAATTAGAACCCCTGGGCGCAAGAGCAGAAATCGCCGCCGGAGAGGAGTTGGATGACTTTGCCTCCCGCTTTGCCTCCGCAGGTGGCGCGCTGTTCGACGGCGCTTTCTCCAATTTCGCGCCGCTCAATTGCGTTCTCGACCTAGGACCTGTGGCGCGTGGTCTTGCTCGAATGCTCAAGCCGGGCGCCCCGGCAATGCTGGTATTGTTCGGTACCTTCTGCGCCGGCGAAATGGCGACGGAAATCCTACGCGGCCGGCCACGTCTGGCACTGCGCCGCTGCACGCTCGGCGAAATTCCCGCACGTATCGCCAAACACGAATTCCAGATGGTCTATCACCGGCGCGCCGCATTGCTGCGTGCCTTCGCGCCATGGTTTGTGTTGGAGAAACGTCGTGGTATCGGCATAACTGTGCCACCAAGCGCCGCAGAACCGTGGATCTCCAGGCAACCGCGATTGCTGGCTGCAATGGAAGCACTCGACCGCGTTCTGGCTCGCCCCCTGGCGATGCTGGGTGATCATGTGATTTATCAATTCCGCCGAACAAATGCGCAATCACATCTCACGTGAAGCTGCTCTCAGGAGGTGCTCTGCGTTATTGAGCTGACAGCTATATTCGCCTCGTCGCCGGACAATGGAATGACGATGTCGAGACATTACAGATACACGTATCTGAAAGCGGGGCGATACGCTTTCGCATAAGAGGTCACCTATATTGATCACGCTGAAACAAATAACTGACGTGACTCTCCCTACACGCTGGGCAGAGTTCCGTCTCTTGGCCTTCGAAGGTGTTCGTGCGAACACAACAACAGGAACGGACCGCTTGGAAACTGTGCTGGCATTGGTTCTTGGAGACATCCATAGCTCACCACCGGCTATCCGCATTCATTCTCAATGCACAACTGGCGAGGTCTTTCACTCTCTGCGGTGTGATTGCCACGACCAACTTCATCTGGGTTTGCAGATAGTTGCGGACGAAGGTGCAGGGGTGTTGCTCTATGAACAGCAGGAAGGCAGAGGCATCGGCCTGATGGAGAAGCTGCGCGCTTATAAACTTCAGGACCAGGGACTCGACACGATTGAAGCAAATCTTCGCTTAGGGCATGCAGTTGATCTGCGTGATTACAAGATTGCTGTAGAAGTTCTTCGGTTTCTCCAGATTCGCTCTGTCCGTCTGATAACCAATAACCCTGAGAAGATCCACGCTGTGACGTCTTCGGGAATCGAAGTTGTCGAGCGTATAAGCGCCGATGTCCCCAGTAATCCTCATTCGGCTCGCTATCTCGCGATCAAACGAGAAAAACTCGGCCATTTTCCCGGTCAGTCACTGATCAACTTCCTATCTCCTGATTGCAAGTAAGCCCACTACACCCGACTGTTTGCGTATCGAACCGTCTCCGCGGCAATCCTTCTTTATCTCTCAACGGCCCCCATAGGCACGGAATGATGGGCAGTCTTTTCATAGGAAAGGGATGACATTGAGTTGACAATTGCGCAACAACTGTATCGCTGCGCAAACGATACGCTACAGCCTGAAGAACAGAGCGCATTCCCGTTGCATCAGTCCGCTTCGAACGGCAAGCCTATGCAATTCGTTCTGGGGGGCGGGCCAAAACTCTGAGGTGACCGTGGCAAGTGTCCTGCTGACGCATTCGTATCATCTTCCGTACGACGCGAAGCAACTGCGCAAGATGCAGCCGTATCTGCCGATCGGAACGCTTTATGCAGCTGCGGCTCTACGAGACAACGGCATATCGGTCGCAGTGTTTGACTCGATGCTTGAAGAGCCCTCAGCAAAGTTCATTAGCACACTGGAGCAGCATCGGCCCCAGATTGTGGCCGTTTATGAGGATGATTTCAATTTCCTTTCGAAGATGTGCCTCGCGCGCATGAGAGAAGTGGCGTGGGAGATTGCGAAGGCAGCACGCGCAATGGGCGCAATCGTCATTGCGCATGGCTCTGATTCAACAGATAACGCAGCACTTTTTCTCGAGAACGGCTTCGACTTCGTGCTTTGTGGTGAGTCAGAAGAAACGCTTGTCAAGCTATGTGCTTCCATACTGGATGCCAAAGGTCTGCCCGAGCTTGACGGTTTGGTAAGACGTGATGAGCGTGGAAATGTAGTTCGCGCTTCACAGGGTTTAGCAAGGAATCCCGCATGGACCGAGATCTCCCTTCCCTCGCGCGACTTAGTCGATTTGGAACCATACCGCGCAGCATGGAAGAGTGCTCGCGGTTATTTTTCAACGAATATGGTTGCGAGCCGCGGATGCCCTTATCGCTGCAACTGGTGTGCAAAGCCGATCTCCGGTAACAAGTTTCATTTGCGTCCTGCAGCAAGCGTCGCTAAAGAGATGAGGCTGCTGAAGGTGCAGGCGGGAGTCGACCATCTCTGGTTTAGTGATGACGTATTCGCGTTGAATCATCGCTGGGTGCAGGAGTTCGCGGAGGAGGTAACCAAAAGAGACGCGGCTCTTCCATTCAAAATTCAGTCGCGCGCCGACCTGATGAGTGAACATACCGTTCGGCACCTTAAGGCCGCAGGATGCGCCGAAGTCTGGATGGGAGTCGAATCCGGTTCCCAAGCCGTGCTGAATGCAATGGACAAAGGGCTGAGCCTTCCAGCCGTAGTTGCCGCGCGCCGCCGTCTGAAGCAGGCCGGCATTCGCGCCTGTTATTTTCTGCAATTTGGGTACCCCGGTGAAACCTGGACAGAATTGCAAGAAACGATTGCGTTTGTTCGTCAGACACGCCCGGATGATATCGGTATCTCGTTCTCATATCCGCTACCAGGAACTGTGTTTTATGATCGCGTACGGATGCAGCTTGGTACGAAACGTAACTGGAATGATAGCGATGATCTCTGCATCATGTTCAAAGCGGCATACAAAACCGATTTCTATCGCGCAGTGCGCGATGCTTTGCACGCAGAAGTCGACTCCTGGCATAAATCTGATAACTCGGATACTTTTAGTGTCCAGGTGGATGCCCTGTGGCGCAAAGTCCATGAACTGGAGCCGCTGAGCCGGGATGCTGATGCGTTCGTATCTTCTGAACAGATAGGCGCCGTTACTCCGAGTGCCTTTGTGCCTGTCGCAAACCTGACGTCTGCCAGAGAGTTTTAGATGCGGGCATCTACTGCTGGAAACTCGCGAACAACATACGCGCCGGCAACTGCCGTCGCCGCCGATGTGACCTGTCTTGGTCTCTTTCTGCAGTGTCCTCGTTGCGGGCTTGAGCTTCAGGACCTCCACTGTCCAGGATGTTCGTTCCACTTGCGGTATCAGGATGGGATCGTACATACCTTGCCGCCGGAGCGAGTCGCTCACTATGCACGCTTCTTGGAAGACTATGAACGAATTAGGGCTGCCGAGGGTCGTGGCAGCGAGAGCGCTGAGTTCTATCTAGGTCTTCCTTACGCGGATGCTTCTGGAAGGAACGGCAAGCAATGGAAGATTAGAGCACGTAGTTACGACTATCTGATCGAACGCATACTACAACCGAATCTGCAGGGCGGTGCCCGGGTACTGGACCTGGGTGCCGGGAACTGCTGGATGAGTTTCCGTTTGGCGGCCGCCGGATACCGTCCATGTGCCGTGGACCTTCTCATCAATGATCGTGATGGTCTGGGCGCCGCTGAGCACTATCGAAATCATTTGGCCGAGCTTTTCCCTCGCTTCCAGGCGGAGCTCGCGTGTTTGCCGTTTCAGAATGAACAGTTCGACGCCGTCGTTTTCAATGCCTCCTTCCATTACGCCGAAGACGATAAAGCCGCTTTAGGCGAAGCGCTTCGATGCGTCAAGCCAGACGGTATCGTCGTTATTAGCGATACGCCCTGGTATTCCTGCGAGGAAAACGGCAGGCAAATGGTCTCCGAACGCCGCGCTGCCTTTCGCGAGAGTTATGGCACTGCTTCAGACTCCATCCGAAGTATCGATTACCTGACGGACGAACGGCTACGGAGATTGGAAACTAAGTTCTCGATCCAGTGGACCAGCCACGTTCCCCGATACGGTTTCCAGTGGGCCATGCGTCCACTTATGGCTAAGCTGCGTAACAAGCGCGAGCCGTCACAGTTCCGCATCTATGTGGCTCAGAAAGATTCAGTATGACAGGCCATGAGCCGGTTGCTGAAGGCACACAGAACAGCCGTATGATTCTTCATGGAATGCGGTACGCTCGCGGTGCACACGAGAGCCTGCACGGCACTATAGAAATAACTGGAGATCGCATAAGTCGTATTCTGCACGGCTCGCATTTGAGCTTCGCTAACTCGGGCAGCACGGAACTCGATCTGACCGGGTTCCTGGTGATGCCCGGCCTTATCAACGCGCATGATCATCTGCAGTTTGCGCTCTTTCCCAGGATGTCGGATTCCATCTATGCCAATTACATCGAATGGGGAGAGGACATACACAGCAAATTTCCCGATGTCATTGCGAAGCATCGGGCGGTTCCCAAAGAGGTGCGTGTATGGTGGGGCGGCATCCGGAACCTGCTTTGCGGGGTCACCACGGTAAGTCATCACAATCCTCTTTGGCCTGAATTGCAAAGACGCGATTTTCCTGTGAGAGTCGTCCAGAAATATGGCTGGGCTCATTCAGTAGCACTTGGCGGGGATCTTGCAGCGGCGCGCGCGGCGACGCCCGACGGACGCGCATTTATTGTGCACGCGTGTGAAGGTGTTGACGAGCAGGCACGGAAAGAGCTTTGGGAACTCGATCAGATTGGGCTTCTGGATGCACGCGCTGTCCTCGTGCATTGTCTGGCCATCGACGATGAGGGCATTCGACTCATGCGAGATCGTAACGCCTCGCTTGTCGTATGCCCATCCTCGAATCACTTTCTTTTTGGGAAAGTCCCCCGCAAGTGCCTCCTTGAAGAAATTGATAGCGTGGCCATTGGGAATGACTCTCCACTGACAGCGGAAGGCGACCTACTGGATGAAATCAGGTTTGCTATAGATATCTGCGCTGTTTCGCCCGAGTCAGCCTATCGCATGGTGACAGAAGCTCCGGCCAAAATCCTGCGGCTGGAAAATATCGATGGCTGTATCACAGAATCGGGCGCCGCTGACCTGATTGCTATCCGAGATACAGGAGAGGACGCAGCAGATAGGCTACAGAGCTTATCGATGCACGATGTGGAGTTTGTGGTGATCGGCGGCCGTGTGCAGCTCGCTTCGGAGGCAGTTATGGAGCGGCTCCCGCTCTCTGCAAAACCTGGTCTGGAGCCCCTGTCGATCGATGGAACAATGCGTTGGCTGCGTGCGCCCGTGGAGGATTTGTTGCAAAAAGCGGAAGATCTGCTGGGCAGCGGGGAGGTGCGACTAGGGAGTAGAAGTGTGGGTACTCCGACAGGAGCCAACGATGATGAAACCCGGTGAACACAAGAAATGGCACTTTGGAGTGCTGTCATCTACGGGTACGGGGCATCTCAATCCGCTTATATCGCTGTCTCAAGAGTTACAACGTCGCGGCTATGAGGTCACATTTTTTGACAAGCCGAAGATAGAAGATAGAGTGCGCCAGGCCGGGTTGAGGTTCTTCCCTATTGCGACAAATGGACACTCTCCTAAAGTGCAAGAACTTCCACTCAATGGGCCGGGCTTTTGGTCGGAGATCTCTGCTCTCCGCTTCAACCTGAAGCGACTTATTCGTGATGTAGAAACGTTTCTTCAGGAAACGCCTCGCGCGCTCAGACAATCGGGAGTCAATGCGCTTCTGATTGACGAGATTGCACTCACCGGTCCCACGGTCGCGCAGCTGCTGAGTCTGCCTTATGTCCTCATTTCGACTTCTGTGCCTCATAATTTTGGGTGGAATAGCTTTCCATGGTTTTCAGGGTACAGATATGCAAATTCCTCATTTTCCTGGATGCAGGATATGTTTTTGGAGCTATCCACGCATCGCTTGCATGGGCCGGTACGCAGAGCACTCAATCAGTATCGGCGAACAGCCGGACTGGGCCCTGCTCGAGGTATTCACAAAGAGTTCCCCCGCTTAGCGCAGCTCACGCAACTGCCGCAATGTCTCGATCTCCCGCGCACGAAGTTACCCAGCAACTTCTACTACACCGGGCCATTCGTAAGTAGAACCGCAAGGCCATCCATTGGCTTTCCCTGGAATCGGCTTGATGGCCGTCCCATTATTTACGCATCGTTGGGGACGACGCGGAATGTCCAGCCGAAGGTTATGCGGATAATTGCTGAGGGCTGCCAGAACCTCGATCTCCAGCTGGTGATATCTCTTGGGGGCCGTTTCGAACCGGAGCTCTTTGCGGACTTACCAGGAAAGCCTGTGGTGGTGCGGTATGCTCCCCAACTCGAGCTGCTGAGGATTGCGAAGATCGTCATCACCCACGGCGGATCGAACACCGCCTTCGAAGCGCTCATGGAGGGAAAACCGATGATTGCCATTCCTCTTGCGCACGATCAACCAGCAGTAGCGGCGCGGCTGGCCCGGCTGAAAATTGCCGTCGTGCTGCCGGTGATGCGGCTCTCCGCGAGACGAATTCGCCGTGCAGTGATGAAGGTTCTTGAAGATCAGACATATCGCGATGCGGCTGTGAAGATGCAATCGGTCGTTCAATCGATCCGAGGGTCCGAGCGTGCTGCGGACATAATTGAGGAGGCTCTCGACCGGCATAGCGCAGACGATCGACGTGAACCAGAGCGAAAGTTTTGCAGCGCTGACCGAAATGCATTCGCCGCAACTCTTTAAACGGCATCAAGTGCTCTGCGTCAGAAGACCAAGCGCTCGGATGCCTTGGCCCAAGTCGCAATAATGAAGTTCGTATGTGGGAACGTCATAGAGAATCTCTAAAATCCTCTCGTGCTTTGCGCGAATCTCTCCGGCGGAATAGAGCTCTTCGGATGCACGCTGGGTCGCGGCTCCGTTTGGCAAACGGATGAGCCTTCCCGCCGCTGAAGGATACCGATTCAAATAAACTATAGAACCCACTCTAGTCTCAGGCGCCATAGCCGATATGGGAAGCTCTGAGGTTGGCACCTCGATCGAGGGTTTTCCTTCCAGGCGAGGAGTCAACTCACGTTCTTCCAATTCCGGGAAGAGCGTCTTAGCCGAAGGACGGAAGCGCGCGCGATGTGAATGCCCTATGACCCGCGGAACATCGGAATCATTGATGAGGTAGCTGGTGTCGTCCGAGGTATAGGTCCAGCCGGCACGCGCACATGCGTAAGCGAGCGTCGATTTTCCCGCGCCAGACTCGCCACAGAGAAGGACGCCTTTTCCATTTCTGCCGACACAGGCAGCATGCAGGTCAGTTACAACTGAAGACCCTAACAATAAGTAAACCGCCTTTTCGAGGAAGTTGTATCGAAGATAGATTCCGTTCTCCACCGCAGATCGACTTAACCAGATAAAACTGGCGCAGGTTTTCAGATCGAGGAGTGCCTGGTTATCGACGTCCGCGACGAGGGAGTATAGGTGGTTATATTCGCGTCGCGTTGGCTCCGGCGGACAGTCGCGGCCGGCTCCATGAGTGACGCCTACGCGCACCTGCAATGGCCAGTTCGGACGAGTAGCATGCATATGGCCGAAGCTCTCGCGTGCAGCCAGCAATACAGCCGAGTCATTCGTGATGATCTCGACCGGATAGCCGAGAGGATAAAAGACCTCGCGCAACGGCAGGTCCATATCACAAAGGAGTGCGTCGTGCGCCTTCCGACGTCCATGACTTTCCACCGTTGCTAGC
>JBJMGC010000013.1:0-6668 GCA_045808105.1 Acidobacteriaceae bacterium
AAACCGAGATGTGGGGCACCCTTATTGGCTAGAGCAGCCAACGCACAACGCGGCGTGTGGTTTCGAGGGCTGCTCCATAGACGAGCGGTGCGGAGAGGCCGCCCCGGCGGCCGGATTTGACCTTCGAGCGGCCAACGTTGAACCAGGGAAGCACCGCTTCCGACCCGCTGAGAAAGAGCAGGTTGGAATAGCCGGTGCCGTAGCCGCGGCGAACGATGGGAAGGATTTCCGCAGTCAGGCCGTATATGCCGCCGGTAAGCGCGCCGACGGCGTATTGCACGATGGGAGCGGCACGGCGCGGTTGGGTCCGGGCGAGTTGCTTGCCGAAACTCGACTTGACGATATGTTCAGCGTGACGCCGTTCCTGAAGACCATCTTCCTGCCGGCGGCTGAGTATAGGAGCCGCCCCCTCTGCATTCTCCGCGCGTCGTGTGGCTTGAACTGAGCCCTTCTGATAGCAATCCAATGCCCAGGTGGCGACGATCCCGCCGACAACCCCAGCAGCGAGTCCGCCGAGGAGCTTGATCTCGCGACGCTTGCGCTTCTTCTCCGGCTTTCTGTCACCGCGTTTGCGGCGCGCGTCGCTCGACTTGCTGTCCTTCGAATGGCGGAACATGGGCGGCTCCTGTCTGAACTGCGATGGAACTGAAAGTTACAGGGGGAGAGATGAGGTTTTGCGGACTGGGGATGTGCTGCGCAGGATAGACGTTTCTATGGGCGCTGGAGAGATCGCCGGGATTGATGGCTTGCCCCCATCTCAAGATGGAGAGATGTGGGGCAGCTCCGGTAAGGGTTATGCGGATCGCCGACGTCGACCGCTGATCAGATAGATGGCGGCGCGCAGTTCGAGCAGCGGGTCGGCGGAGGGCTCGATGCCGTCGAGGCGCGGGATGGGGTCAAAGATGATCTGCTTCTGCTCGGCGGCGTTGTCGGGGTCGACGGCATTGAGAGTAATGCTGCCGAGATCGATGACGGGGCGCGTGTCCGGCCAGTGGATGGTGGCGTTGTCGACGATGTCGCCGTCTTCGGCAAGCTGAACGGCGATGCGGAAGGTAATTGGACCCTTGGCGAGGCGCTGGGGCAATTCGTCAAAAAGATGGTTGGGCGGCTGCGCTTTCGTGGTTGCGTCATCGAGGAAGTCATTGCCGGCGGCGGGCAGGATTCTGTAACGGCCGTAGCGACTTTTTCCCTGCTCATTCGTAAATTTCATGGCGGTAACGCCGAAGTAGGACTCGCGCGCGAAGCTAGATGGTGCGGGCTTGGGCGCCTGCACGAAGGCGAGGGCGGCGGGATGCGAGCCGAGGAATGCTTCGAGCGGCGAGCCTTTCAGCTTGGCCGGGTCGCTGGCCGCAAGGGCGCGGACAAACTCAAGGAACTCATCGCCGGTGTGGGTGGGAAAGCCGTCGGTGGAGTGGGCGACGATGTCGGTATGGACGTGCTCGGCGAGCTGGAAGCGGATGGCGAGGCCGCGTGGGCTGGCGTTGGGATCGTTGTCCGGAATGAGCGGGACGCCGGTGGAGTTGGAGAAGCGGGCCAAGACCGGCGTGGAGGGGCGCGTGATGTGCTCCGCACGGCTGAGGTCCTTTGCCGAGGCGGCAGGAGTGAAGCTGCCGCTGAGCAGGATGCCTTTGGCATGCACGGGACGGAAACCGGGATTGAGGCCGAAGATGGCGTCGAATTGCTTGAGGATGTTTTCGCTGAGGGCGAGGAGCTTGGGGTCGGTGGGCAGAGGCATCGGCGTCGTCTCCTGATTTGGTGATGGGTTTCCGGGGCGGAATGCTGCGTCTGATGAGTTTGCGGGTGCTGGGTTGCGGAAAAATGAATGCTCCGACTATTCGTCGTATGGCAAATCGTCGGGATGCACTCCAATGTAGTCCGGTGCAGGGTCGTCGACGAAACGCACTGCCTCAATTTGCGTGCGGTCTTCGAGCAGAGCCTTGCACACACGATGCATTCCGTCCATCACGCGGCCATCGCTGGAAAGAATGATGGGGAACGCGAGATCGCACTCGAGCATCAAGCGTGCATGATCGACGACTTCGCGGCAGGTGAGCGTTCGGGTGCCTTCGTTACACCAGTATGGCTCCTCCAGTTCACGAATTGCCGAGAGCGGGATACGTTCGCGCGAAAGTGTTCGGGACAGGTCGACGAGACGGTTGATGTTCCAGGCACAGAGGCCCTGAGGCGATCTGCGGAAATGATATTGCGGCCGCATGGACTCTTTTTTCCTGCGCATTAGCTGAACTGCTTCAGGTCCATGCCTAACTCCCAGGCTTCGTTATCCTTCTGCAACTCGTCCCAAGTAGTTTCGCGGCCGGTGTAAGCGGCTTTGCGGCCGAGCATGCAGGCGAGCGCGGTTTCGACGCCGGCGGCAATCTGGTTGTGGAACTTGCCACTGCTGATGCTGTCGATGAAGCCGCGATCTTTTTCTCGATCGGCGAACTCGAGATTGTCCAGGAAAGCGCCGTTAGCAGCGAACTTTGCCGGCTCCGTGGGTTTGGTCTGCTCGGGATCGGACCAGGTCCAGGCATTTTTGCCCAAGATGCGGAGTGGGCCGGAGTAGGGCATCTCGGCGAGACCATCGGCGCCGTAGACACGCTCGGAGACATCGAAGCCGAAATCGCCGAACTGCGTGGACGAGAAGCTGACGTGGACGTTATCGGGATAGGTGAAGTCGACCTGATAGTTGTCCCAGATGTTGCCGGCGTGGGTGAGCACGTTGCGACCACCGGTGGCGAAAGCCTTGATGGGATGCGTGCCGAGGACCCAGTTGCAAATGTCGATGACGTGGATGTTCTGTTCGAGCAGGATGTCGCCGGAGAGGGTGCGGTCCCAGAGCCAGTTGCGCAGGCGCGTCTCATCGGGCGACATGCCGGGCTTGGCATGGTCCACGGATGCCGGCGCGTTGTAGTACGCAGTGATGCTGGCGAGTTTGCCGAGGTCGCCTGCGTGGAGGCGACGCACGATCTCGACGAACGGGGGCGCGCTGCGAATCTGGAATCCGACATCGACGCTGACCTTACCCTGCGCGCGCTTGGCGATTTCGAGGGCTTTGCGGGTCTGCGGGACATCGACGCCAATGGGCTTTTCGCAGTAGGCGTGCTTGCCGCCGGCGACCGCGGCTTCCAGATGCTGGACGTGGAAGAAGGGCGGCGTGGAGATCTGGATGGCGTCGATGTCTTTGCAGTTGGCTAACTCTTCGAAGGCGCGATACCCGTGGAAGGTGAGGCTCGGGTCGATCGCGGGCTTGCTGACCGAGGCGTTGAGCTCGTCGAAGTGCTGTTTGCCGAGCGCGAGCTTGTCGGGGAAGATGTCGGCGAGCGCGACGAGATGCGCAGGGGTGTTCTTTACGAAGGAGGTCGCGACAGCGGTCCCGCGATTGCCGCAGCCAAGCAGGCCGAGGAGCACGGCGGAGTTGGCCTGATAGCCGAAAGCGGTGGAGGGCTTGACGATAAGGAGGCCGGAGGCTGCGCTGGCGGTTTTGATGAAGTCTCGTCTGTCCATGTGTTCCCGTCCTGTTGCGGTGGTATCCAGTCTTCGTTCAACCCACATCTCAACGCGAGATGCGGGGCACCCATGTTGCGGTGTCTCATGTTTATGTAACTTGCTCGAGCACCTTTTGCAGATACTGCTTTTCGCGGCGGACATCTTCGATCTGCTGTGGGCCGTGGGTTTCTCGCTCGATGGTGATGGCGCCGGTGTAGCCGGCCTTCCGCAGTCCGGCGAAGACCTTCTGGAAGTCAACCACTCCGGTACCGATGAGGACCTCTTCCCCGAGTTTGTCGGGATCGGTGGGCCAGCGGCCATCCTTGGCGTGCACGGCGTGGACGTGCCGGCCAAGAATGGCAACGGCGTCCACGGGATTGGCCTTGCCGTAGAGGATGAGGTTGGCGGTGTCGAGGCCGACGCCGAGATTCGGCATAGCCACATCGCGGATGGCGCGCGACATGGTGGTCGGGGTCTCCTGCCCGGTTTCCATAAGGAAGCGCTGATCGTTTTTGGCGCAATGCTCGGCAACTTCGCGGATGGCGGCGACGGCTTCCTTATAGAGCGGGTCAGCGGGATCTTCCGGAATGAAGCCGCAGTGCGTTTGCACCTGGTGCACGCCAAGAAGTTTGGCGAAGTCCGATGCCTGGCGGAGCGCGTCGATGCGGGCGGCGCGGGTAGCGCGGGGGACGAGGCCGATTGTGGAGGGGCCCTGCATGAAATCCCACACCAGCGGCGGCGGGCCGACGACTTCGACGGTGGTACAGGTGACGTTGTATTTCGTGAGCAGGTTTTTGAATTCGGCCGCGAGCTGCGGAGTGAACTTGCCGATGTAGGCATCGAGCGAGAAGAAGCAGGTGGGCAGGCCGAGATCGTGGACGCGCTTGATGGTTTCTTCGGGGCCGTCAATGGGTGTGATGAGCAGGCCGAGAGGCATCGCGTGCGGATCTGCTGTCGGGTTCTGGGGTTCTG
This sequence comes from Acidobacteriaceae bacterium, assembly GCA_045808105.1. GTDB lineage: Bacteria > Acidobacteriota > Terriglobia > Terriglobales > Acidobacteriaceae > KBS-83. Next base: position 4,459 of record JBJMGC010000013.1, read on the forward strand.
CAGCGTCTGGCGCGAGGGTACTGGCGAGCGCGGCCGTGGGAAGCAGAGCAGCGGCGGCTGCGGCGGAGGAGAGAAAGTCGCGTCGGCGCATTGGGTTCTCCGATGGGTTGGTGTCCTTTATTGCATCTTGACGTGCGAAAGTCCAATAGCCGCGGGCGTGCAACGCAAGGGTTGCAGATGCGCGAGGCGGCGGATGGGGGGCTTGCAGTACTGCATATCTTCACAGTGCTGGAGATCAGGATGACGCCGGTGTGCTGCTGCGCTCCGCGCTTCGACGGAGCGTCTGGAGTATCCACGCGATCGGGAGGATGGCGAAAGCGATAGTCCAGGCGAGGGAGCCCTTCATCGACCAAGCCAGGTCGGCGCTGCCGGCGGCGGACATCGGAAAAGAGAAAGCGATGATGGCCGCGAGGCAAAGTGCGAAGAGCACCGTGCCAGTGAGCAGGAATAGCCAGTGCAGTCGCTCCTTATAGACGAGCGAGTCGAGTCCGCAGCCGACGAGCCACCAGAACGGCAGGGAGAAAAAGGGAAAGACGAGGGCCTGCCAGGTTTCGAGCGCGAGGGCTGATGGATGCCATGAGGAGGGTGGTGACGCATGGGCCAGAAGAGAGATCAGTGCCTGGATCAGAGCTCCGGGAAGATTAATCGCCACCATGAGGTGCGCTCTGGGGAGGGTGGCGGAGCGGATGGCGAGCGGCACGATCTCGCTGCGGGCGACCAGAATGTCACCGTGACCGGTGTGGAGGTGGACCTGGTCTGAGTCGCGGGAGAGATTGTAGAGATGGATCGCGGTGAGGGTGATAGGGAGGAAGACGAGCAGGACCAGCAGCGCAAGATCGATGAGCGGCAGCAGGTGCGAGAAATGCAGGCGGTCGCGCATGGCGGGCTAGAGCGGAGATGCCAGGGAGCACAGACCGGAAAGCGCGGCGCAGCACATGACCGGCATCAGTGGAAGCGCAGGACGATGCCGGTGCTCAAGGTGACCGGCGTCAGGTGGCCGGAGTAGGTGTGGATGTCTCCGTATGAGACTTCGATGACGCGCCAATCGAGATGCGGGAGCAGGGTTTTGTCGAGACCGCCGATTGCGCGCCAGTCGAACTGGGTGGTGCTGGGAGCGTTATTGCCATAGCTGAAGTGGCCTGCGCCGATGAGGATTTCGGCATACGGGTTCAAGGGGACGACCTTCGGGTGTATGGAGATGCGCGGGCCGAGGAGGGTGCTGAAGAGCGTGGTGTTGCTGGCCGGGCGGGTGAACTGGAAGCGGATGTCTCCGCCGACCCGGGCGAACGGGACCTTTTGGAAATCGGAGTAAAGGCCGAATCCGCCACCGTAACCCCATTCATTGCTGACGTTGGGGAGGGTGTTGAAGTGCGAGGCGCTGAACTGGCCGTAGAGGGCGGTCTGTGCGTGGGCTGCCGGGATGCTGATGGCGAAAAAGAGCAGGGCAAAAAGAGCGCAAAGATTGCGGGGACGACGGATCACAGATGAACTCATTCAGGAAAAAGCCTCTACTCAGGATCGTTGACACAAGGGCGTTGACCGCTTGCTGGCAGTGATGGTCAGTCCCGATTGTACTTCGCGCTCTTCCGAGGATGGCAGTTCAGGGCAGCCGGAGGACGAGTCCCATGCTGAGGGTTCTGGGATGGAGGGTGCCGTTGAGAGCGCTGAGGCCGCCATAGGAGAACTCGACGGCACGCCAATCCAGGCGGGGCAGGACGGTGATGTCGATACCGGCGAGGAACTGATATTCGAATTGCGTGTTGCTGCCCTGGCTGGCGCCGTAATCGTAGTGTCCGATGCCACCGAGAGCCTCCAGATACGGCATGGCAGGCAGCACATGGGGATGCACAGAGACGCGCGGGCCGATCATGCCGCTGGTCAGCGTAGTCGTCTGCGAGACGCCGAGGACGGAGCCGCGGAGATCCCCGCCCACGTGGACGAGCGGTACGGAATAGAAGTCGTGATAGAGGCCGAAGGTGGGGCCGTAAATCCAGTCGTTGCTCGGGGCGTCGACCTTGGAGCCGCCATACTCGACATAAATGCCGGTCTGTGCGTGCGCGGCGGTGGTGAAGACGAAGGGGGCGAAGAGCAAAACGGCGAACGTGCGCAGATGGCTGAAGAATCCGGACCTCGAGTGACGGGACACGAGCATCTTCACTGTTGCTATGCACAGCCGAGTTTCGCGAAATGTTCCTTTTCTTAACGGAAAA
>JBJMGC010000014.1:0-13749 GCA_045808105.1 Acidobacteriaceae bacterium
GCGCCGGTTAAATCTGCTTGCGGCTTATGAAGCCGCTGCGGAGAAATTACATGCGTGCTGGCAGGGCATGTCGCTGCCTTCGCTTGAATTTTTTTCCTGTCTGCCCTGTAACAAGGAGATTGTGGATGCGGCGTTGCGATGGTGAACGCTGAGCGTGGTTATTGAGTACTTATCGTCTATGAGTAACTGATTGGTAATCTAAGATATATCGCAGATTACCCCCGCGGCTCGTAAGTGACCACGTGGGTACCAATGCATGCTGGCAAGTTCTTTTGGCTCATTGTACTTTTGTCAGCAATCGCAGCCGCCCTTCTTATGTTGCGAACTCCAAAGAGGCGAGTAAAAAGTGAAACTCGACGAGAGATCTATTTACCCAAACTTGAAACTGACGATCTACAAAACAGGGATACGGCAGAACCGGCTTGCCAAGATGGTTGGCATTCACGAGGCCTATCTCAGCCGGATCGTAAACGGAAGCCGGGAACCTGGAGATGCGCTGCGGCAGGCAATCGCCACCGCTCTTCACTCTGAGGTTGACTGGCTCTTCGAACGGGAAAAGGTTGTGACTTTCCCGGCTTTCCTCCGCGAAGATCGGCAGGCTTCTTAACTCTGACGTACCCGAACCTTTGCTGTTCCTTGGTCTCCTGTTGTGTGGCTGTTCTGTCCTGATTGTGGTCTCTGGGAAAGCAGCATGAGAGTCTTACCTCCCCTCTCCTGCTCGCATTGTGCAGTTTTGCTGGACGGCAGTTTTGCTTTGGTTCTCTGGTTGTGAAGTTTCGGTTTCTTTAATTATTAAGGTTTTTTGTTTGTGCTTTTACATTGTTTCTCCACACTGATTGTGGCTACGTCAAATGCAGCGCAACCGTTTGCCGTAGCCTCAGATCCTTTTCGGGACTGCGGTAATCTGACCTTCCGGCCCACCCAGCAACGCTTCGGGCAGGTGTCGGCATCTTGTTCACCATGGCACCGCTCACTGCTTTCGAAAGCAAAGCGACGCCACAGTCAGCAACGAACGCGATGATGGAGCGGATGATCGTCTTCGAGGTCACAGGAGAGACTTTACGGCCCCAATGAAATGCGCTGCTGAAGAAACACCTCGCGGCTCCCGGCATGGTCATACGACCTGCCATCCGTTCCGCTGCACGCCGGATATTCTGTCGATTCCGGCGCAGATGACCCCAATCGTACGCTGCGCTTCCAGCCGATGCCGGTTACCATACCGTTATTGATTCCTTTGGAAACTATGGATGTGGGTACTTCCGCCATGCCTGTCGGCCGGGAAGAAGCCCTCGAGTCTCAAACAGGCGCCATAGACTAACTACCGAACAACGAACTGACATCCAAGAATTATGCTGGCATTCTCCCTCATCACGGCTCTACTCGTCGCTCTGATCGCAGTCTGGCGACTTGGCCCCGAGCGCGCGGTGGTCGGCGTGGTCTTGCCGGTGATGATGCTCTGGCCCTACGGCACAGGATGGAAGTTCAAGGGTGTCGAACTCGACATCATGGATGCGGTGGTGCTGCCCGTCGCCGTGGCTCTGGCATTCAAGTACGCGCGACGGTGGCGATACAGCCTGGCAGACCTGCTGGTCTTCTTTTATTGCTTCAGTACTTTGCTGTCGAACTGGAATGCAGATGGTCAGTCTGCCGGCCTGGCCCTGGGAACAGCGATGGCCTTCTCCTGCTTCCCGCCATACATCATTGGGCGCGTAGCAGTGGAGCGGCCCGGCTTTCGCGTTGCTCTCGTGAAGCGATTTGCCTTCCTCGCCTTCGTGATCTCCCTTCTATCGCTCTATGAGTACCGCATGGAGCGGAACTTCTTCCGCATTTGGTCAGACAAGATATTTCACAACACCAGCCACCTGATTCTGCAATTGCGCTGGGGATATGGCCGCATCGCCGGCCCATACGGTCACGCCATCCTTGCCGGCTGCATTCTTCTCAGCGCCCTGCTTTTTGCCATCTGGCTGGCCAGCGAAGGCCTATGGGGCCGGAAGTTTCGCAATCTGGAGTTTCTCCCCGGCCGGAAATCGATGTACATCGTCCTTGGCCTGATGGCGGGCGTTTGGATGACCCAATCGCGCGGGCCCTGGCTGAGCGGCGCGTTCGGCATTTTGCTGATTCTGGCAGCGCGCGCGCGCAATCAGAAGCGCGCATTGCGGAGGGTGATCATCGCCAGCGTGCTGCTGATGACTGTGTTCTATGCCGTCCTCAACCGCTACACCAATATCAACCATTCGCCATCGAACATTGACCAGGAGAACGCACAGTACCGGCGCATGCTGATCGTCAACTACACACCGATCGTAAAGCGCGGCGGTATGCTCGGCTACGGTCTGCACTTCCCTACCGTCGATGGGCAGGTTTCAATCGACAATGAATATCTCAACCTCGCACTGACGCAAGGCTATCTCGGGCTCGGCATCTTTTCCCTGCTCATTCTCATCACTGGCGCGCGCCTGGTCCGCACGATTGTGACCTCACGTGACCGGACCGAGACCTCCTTCGCACTGTGTCTGCTGGCGGTCTTCGTCACTATCGTGCTCAGTATCACCACGGTCTACCTCGGCTTCCAGACCTTCACGCTCTTTTTCCTGATCACAGGCTGGGCGCAGGAACTGCAGCCCGCAAGGGCCCTTGCACCGGCGAGCGAACCAGCGGTCGTCTACTCCCCCGCTCGCTTCGCGTTCCGCCGCGTCTGGAGTTAATCATGATGCTGTTTCGCCCACTCGCCTCGTTTCTGAGCACGGATTCCGCCAGTCTGCTGCTGCGCACTGCCTCGTGCGTGCTCGTCGCGGCAACGGCCCCGTTGGCGCTGGAGCTGCTTGTCCTGACCGCGGGTTCGTTGCTCCCCAAACGAAGCCGTAAGAAACGGATTCATCCGGTCGTTCCGATTGCCCCACTGGCCCTGACCGTGGTGGTTCCCGCTCACAACGAAGAGCTCTTGTTGCGGCGGTGCGTCGCCAGCCTTCGCGCCGATTTGCCGCCGGGCAGTTCGGTCCTGGTGGTGGCGCATAACTGCACCGATGCCACCGCACGGGTGGCGGCGGAAGCCGGGGCAGAGGTGCTTATGCTCCGCGACGACGGACGGCGGGGCAAAGGCGCTGCGCTTCGCGCCGGCTTCAATCATGCCGTCGCCCGCGGCGCCAAGGTGCTCGCGGTCGTGGATGCCGACTCAGTGGTTGCGCCTGGTTTTTCTGCAGTCATCGTGGAGGCGCTGGCTGACGGCGCGGAGGCCTTCCAGACGAGGTACGTCGCAGCGGGTAGCGGCAGCCAGGCAACCGCAAAGCTGACGGCGCTCGGCTTTCTGGGCTTCAACGTGATCCGTCCGCGGGGCCGCGCCCGGCTGGGTATGTCAGCCGGCATCTTCGGCAATGGTTTCGGGCTTCGCAGCACGGTGCTGCAGCGGGTGCCCTATGAAGCCAGTTCCGTGGTCGAGGACCTCGAATACCACCTCCGCCTGGTCGACGCCGGCATTCGTGTGGCGTTCCTTGAAGGCGCAAGCGTGCTAAGCGAGATGCCGCAGAACTCGGCCGCCGCCTCCTCCCAGCGAGCGCGTTGGGAGGGTGGCCGCCTGTGTATGGCTCGGGCTTGGCTGCTTCGCCTGCTGCAGCGTACTTTGGCGGGCCGGCCGATTCTGCTCGAACCGGCGCTCGAGCTGGCATGTCTCCCGCTGGCCAGCGAAGTGGTCCTGCTTGGAATCGGCCTGCTGCTCCCCGTCCCGAGGCTGCGTATTTACGCGGCCGGGGCTTTCGCCATCATCCTGATGCATGTGGCGACCGCTGCCGCGGAGGGCGACGGCTGGTGGAGTGCCGTCCGCACACTGCTCTCTGTTCCTCGCTATATCGTCTGGAAGCTGGGCATGCTGCCCCGCACGCTGGCGTCGTCGCAGCGCGATGCAGCCTGGGTCCGGACGTCACGTGAAGCGGCTCCGGCCCCTGCCCCGGCGACCGTGACCCCCATTGACCGTGGACAACGGCCTTTGAAGAACGCCGTCGGCGGCAGAATCGTTGCCGGTTTAGGCAAAGGGCGCCGCCGATGAGCCGCCGCCCCGCTGCCGCGCATCCTACCACCGCGTTTGCGGCGCCAGTGAGCGCCATTTGCGGCAATAAATTAACAAAGATCGTGCACAATCAGGAGTAACTGTATGCGCCTGACCTCCTCCATTCACCACACGCCGACTCGGCTGGGCCCCATCCTTTTGCTCGGCTCGCTGCTCCCGTTGGCGGCGCTGGCCCAGAATGCAGCGAGCCCGAATCCCTCTAACCCAGGTCCGGCGAGCCAGACGCCTGCAATCCAGACAGCGGCAGGGGCCCTTTCGCAGCAGCAGCAGCAAGGCGCCGCAGCAGCTAACACGCCCGCCGCCGGGAGCCAGGCAGCTCCCGTACTGCATCCGAACCCGATGTCGCAGCTCAAGTCCATGGAACCGGCGGCCAATGAGGAATACCAGCTCGGCGGCGGCGACGACATCACACTGGAGTTCGCCGGACGGCCGGATATCTCCGGCAAGCACACGGTCGGACCTGATGGAAGGATCACGCTGCCCATGGCCGGCGGCATCACCGTGGCCGGCCTCACCCGCGAACAGGCTGCCCAGGCGATCGACCAGGCCATGTCGAAGTACTACACCAACATCACCTGCATCGTTGGCGTGGAGAAATATGGATCGAACCGTGTGCTGGTGACCGGTTATGTCGAGCATCCCGGCATCATGTACTTCGACCAGACGCCGACTCTGCTCGAAGCGATCACCCGCGCCGGGCTGCTGCAGCCCACCGGCACCGGCCACACTATCGACGATCCCATTCCGGAACGTGTAGCCATCTATCGCGGCAACGACGAAGCCATCTGGGTCGACGTCAAAGGGCTTCTCAGTCAGGGAAGCGCTATGGCAGATATGCGTCTACGCCGCAACGACACCGTCTTTGTACCCAATGACCAGGACCGTTTCGTTTCTATCCTGGGCGAGGTCAACCATCCTGGCGCGATCCAGTTGAAGCACAACTCCACCTTGCCCTCGATGATCGCGGAAGCTGGCGGGATCACGGAGAAGGCCGGCAACAACCCGCAGATCATGATCATCGACCCGACCAACGGCACCAAGCGGCCGATTCGCTACAAAGATCTGCTTACCCCCACCGGCGCTCTGGAAGTCTCGCTAAAGCCCGGTGAGGTTGTCTACATCCCCCGCGGCGGCATGGCCAAAACCGGTTATGTGTTGCAGCAGTTGAGTCCGCTCACCACGGCCCTTACCTTCGGCGCGGCATTCCACTAATCCGCGTGCGAGGACCAGGAGAGAACACAGAGAGCTGCCATGAAAACTGACCGAGCCAACACCGAGACCGCCCTCAGCACTGTTGTATTTCCGACCCGGCCGTCGCTGCCTCCGCCTGATCAGGAGCAGCGCAAGCGGCCGCTCGACGTGTCAAACTCCGTGAGTCGTCATCGCACGCTCGTCACCTGGGTCACCCTGCTCGCCCTGCTCGCAACCGGAACCTTCGTGGTGCTGCGTGCCGGCACCACTTACACCGCGACCAGTTACGTGTACGTTTCTCCGACTTTTCCGTCGACGCTCTCATCCGACGAGAACAAAGAACAGGATCGCCCGTACGAGGAGTACATCGCCGACGAAGCCCAGACCGTGACCCGCTACGACATCCTGGCGACCGCGTTGCAGAAGCTCGCGCCGGGCACCTGGCAAGAGCCGGGCGAGAGCATCGGCTCCGCTGTGAACCGGCTGCAGCATGCCCTCGATACCGACCGCGTCGGCACCACCTTCCAGATCACAATCGCGCTGACCATGAACGATCCGCAGAAGGCAGCGTCGGTCGTCAATGCAGTGACAGATGCTTTCGTGGCCAAGGCGCATAGCGAGGAGTTCTACGGGCGCGACCAGCGTCTCGCCACCCTGCGGGATGAGCGCAGCAAACTGCAAACACAGCTCGACCAGCGGCTGGCTGAGCAGGCGAAGCTGATGAACGATCTGGGTGTCGCTCAGGTCGGCGCACAGGACAACACCGACAACACATACGACTCGAACGTGAAACGCCTGAACGACCTTCTGGCCCAAGCCAAGGAGCAGCGTATGGCGGCGGAGGCGCAGTTGAACGCCTATCGTGGCAACGCACTGAATGCGCTCGCCACCGATTCGGCAACTACCGACGTCGGCCTCTCCACGCTGCGTCAGAACCTCGAAGTGCGCCGCGCACAACTCATGACCGCGATGAACGGCCTCACTCCGACCAATCCGCTATATCTGCAGAACCAGGCGGAGATCGCCGATATCGACAAGCAGCTCAATCAAAATCTTTCGACGGTGGAAGGCAAGATCGCCGATCGCAAGCGGCTCCAGTATCAGGCGGAGGTGAACCGCACCCGTTCGGTGGAGCAGCAGATCGAGGGTCAACTACTCGCCGAGACCCATACGGCCACCACTGCGGCGCCGAAGTTCCAGCAGGCCAAGGAAGTCGGCAAAGACATCCAACGGCTGCAGGACAGCTATTCCGCCGTCGCTGCGCGCATCCGCGATCTCGAACTGGAAAGCAGCTCGCCTGGAACCATCCATCTCTCCTCGCCGGCCATGGTACCGCTCACGCCGGGCAAAAATCGCACGTGGCTCTATGCGCTCGGAGCATTGGTGTTCTCGCTGTTAGCCGGCGTCGGGTCTGCACTGCTCGCCGATGCGCTCGATCCGTACGTCTACACCTCACGGGATGTCGAGCAGGTGATCGGCTTTCCGCCCATCGGCGTGCTGCTTGATCATGACGACTTCTCGAGCGAAGCCAGCGGTCAGTACCTGTTGCGGCTGGCCGGTGGCATTCAGCACGCGCGCAACTCGTCTGGCGCGCGGACGTTCCTGTTCACAGCCACTGCATCGGAGAGTGGCACCACCACAGTGGTTGAGAAGTTGGGGCGGCAACTGCGCAATCTCGGATTGAACACACTCACCGTAGCCGCAACCAACATCGACGGCAAGATCGCATACGTTCGCAATGAGGGGCCGGTCACCTCCTCCGAGCCCGGTGCGACGCGCTACTCTGACAAGCTCCGACGTGCCGGTGCCGATCTCGCTGTGCAAGGTGGCTCGGGCACCAGCAGCCCGATCTACAGCGGCACCTTCGTCTCACAGATCCTCAATGAGGTGAAGGATGATTACGATGTCGTGCTCATCGATGCCTCTCCCATTCTCATCTCGGCGGACACCGAGTATCTGGCGCGCGTCGCCGATGGCACGGTGCTGATCGTGCAATCGGGCCGCACGACACGTGCACAGTTGAATCGCGCGGCAAACCTGCTGGAGCGCCTGGATGTGCCCGGTGTTGCAGTGACTCTGAACCGGGTCAGCCGCAATCGCGTCGATGCGGCGCTGGTGCGCGACGTGGAAGAATTCCAGCGGCAACTGAGAAAGCAGCGCGGCACGACACTGGTGGCCTCTGCTTCACAGCGAGCCGAGCGGAACGCACATGCTGCCGAAGCAGTCGGCGGCAGCAGGGCGGAGTCCGCTCACGGTTGAGCCGAGGATCAGTGGAGTGGCGTACTGCCATTCCCCAACACCTCGCGAACTCTGGCAGGAGCCGCTGTAGCAGAGCAGGAGTCCCCCATGGCAGTCGATCAGACGAAGCGTGAGTTTGAGGTGCTGGCAATCTTCCGCCAGCTGCTTGGCGCGCCTCAGCTCGGACCGGAACATAATTTCTTCGAGTCAGGCGGTAGCTCGCTGCTGGCTGCGCGGCTTGCAGCGCGATTGCGTACTTCGGGCGTGTTGGACGTGCCCACTTCGGCTATCTTTGCGGCCCCTACCGCACGCGCGCTGGCGCGTTATGCCGAGGCATCTGCATCCCAGGAATCCGGCGTGAACGCATCCACGGCCAGACGCTCGCCAGCCGCCGACCGCGGTGCCCGCCAGCGCGCTGCCTTTGCCCGGCTGCGTCCTGCTGTCCCCTCGCCCCATGAGGAAGTGCGATGAGCGACGCATCACGCTCAGCAACGGAGCACGACGCGAGCGGGCCGGCGATCGCCATCATCGCCATGGCGGGCCGCTTTCCCGGCGCGGCTACACCCGAGACATTGTGGGAGAATCTGCTGGCCGGCAAGCAGGCCATTCGACGTTTCTCCTCGGAGGAACTTGAAGTCTCCCCCGAAATCGCTGCGCAGCCCGGCTACGTTCCGACACGCTCGGTTCTCGAAAATGTTGATCTGTTCGATGCTGCCTTCTTCCACATCTATCCCCGCGAAGCCGAGCAGATGGATCCGCAGCATCGCATCTTCCTCGAGATCTGCTGGGAGGCACTTGAACGCGCAGGATACGATCCTCAGCGCACGGAAGCCTCCATCGGTGTCTTCGCCGGGTCCGCGCTAAATACCTATCTGCTGCACAATCTCGCGCACGACCGTGCCTTCCTCGAGCGCTTCACGGCCGACTACCAGGCGGGGTCCTACGTGACCATGATGGGCAACGACAAGGACTTTCTGCCCACGCGCGTCAGTTGGAAGCTCAATCTGCGGGGGCCTAGCGTCACGGTGCAATCCGCCTGCTCCACCTCGCTGGTCGCGGTGTGCCAAGCCTGCCAGAGTCTGCTCACCTACGAGTGCGACATGGCGCTCGCCGGCGGCGTCTCCATCACCTTCCCCCAGCGTCGCGGCTATCTTCCCGAAGAAGGCGGCATTGTCTCGCTCGATGGCACTGTCCGTCCCTTTGATCATCGCGCACAGGGCACAGTCTTCGGCTCCGGAGCTGGGGTCGTCGTGCTCAAGCGTCTCGAAGATGCCGAGGCCGACGACGACACCATCCTGGCCGTGATCCGCGGCTTCGCCACCAACAACGATGGCTCGGCGAAGAGTGCGTACACCGCGCCTAGCGTCGAGGGCCAGGCCGATGTGATCGTCGCGGCGCAGGAAATGGCCGGCGTCGCCCCCGAGACGATCACCTACATCGAAGCCCACGGCACGGCCACTCCGCTCGGTGACCCGATCGAGATGGCCGGCCTTGACCGTGCCTATCGAACGCGGCTCTCCTCAAACAAGCGTCCGACTGTCCACCTCGGCACTGTCAAGGGCCATCTCGGGCACCTCGATGTCGCCGGCGGCATCGCCGGTCTCATCAAAACGGTCCTGCAGCTTCAGCACCGGCAAATCATCGGTCTTGCACATTTTGAAAAGCTCAACCCCGAGATCGTCCGCCAGCTCAGCGACAGCCCGGTTGACTATCGCTTTTCGGCGCAACCTGTCGAGTGGAGTCCAACTCCCGGCACACCGCTTCGAGCCGGAGTAAGCGCCTTCGGCGTGGGCGGGACGAATGCTCATGTGATTGTTAATGAATATCCGTCAAGTCACCGAAATGGAGCTAGTTCAAGCCCGCAGATACTCCTGCTCTCTGCCCGCACACCCACCGCTCTGGAACAGGCGCGTGTCCATCTCGCAGACTTTCTCGAAACGAATCCGGATACCTCTCTTGCCGATGTCGCGTTCACGCTTGCCGAGGGCCGTGCCCGCTTGCCTATCCGCGATGCCATCGCCGTTCGCAATGCCGCCGCTGCCATATCTGCATTGCGCGCCAACTGCCCCGCAGGTGTGACCGCGCTTGCGACTCCGAGGGTAGTTTTTGTTTTTCCCGGCCAGGGCATTCAGCGCATCAACATGTGTCGCGAGCTCTATGACAACGAACCGGTCTTTCGCCGCGAGTTCGACACGTGCGATCACATCCTCACACCGCTCTTGGGCGAGAGCCTCGTCGCTGCTCTTTATCCGGCCGAAGGCAGCTATGTCCGGATATGCGCCAATCTCGACAGCGGTGTAAGCGATTTAGACCAGACGAGATTGGCCCAGCCCGCCATCTTCGCCGTCTGCTATGCGCTGGCGCGTCTGTGGGAGTCCTGGGGCGTCGCCCCCGCCATGGTCGTGGGTCACAGCATCGGCGAATTTGTCGCAGCCACGATTGCCGGATCGCTCTCACTCGAAGACGCGCTTGCCCTGATTGCCGTGCGCGGCCGCCTCATGCAACAGCAGCCAGCGGGTGCAATGCTCGCTATACGTGCCACTGAGCAGCGGGTCCGCAGCCTGCTTCCTTCCACACTCGACCTGGCTGCCGTGAACGCGCCTCAGTCGGTCACTGTCTCCGGTCCCGCGTCTGAGATCGATGCCTTCGCTGAAACACTCGCAGCACAGGGGGTCGCGGCGCGGCGGCTAGTCACGTCGCGCGGTTTTCACAGCCGCGCGATGGATCCCGTTCCCGACGCGCTTCGTGCCGCACTCCCCTCCATCACTCCAGTAGAACCGCGGCTGCCCTGGATCTCCAGCTTCACGGGCGAGCTGGTGACGCAGGGAAATCTCACCGCGTGGGACTGGCCGCGTCAGGCACGTGAGCCGGTGCGCTTTGCCGACGCGATCCGCGCGGCACATGCGACTCTCACCGGCGATGCGATCTTTCTCGAAGTCGCACCATCCGCGACTCTCCAAGGCGCGACGCGCCAGACATTAGCGGGCACACTCGACGGAGAACGCGTCCTGACCAGCCTCAGCGAAGCGGCAGCATCTGATCAAAATGGCACTGCTGCCGTTACACAACAGCGCGACAGGGGCGGCATCCTGCCCGCACTCGCGCGACTCATCAGCTTTGGCGTAGAACCCGAGTGGCAGAGGTTCTGGAATCAACACTCGCCGAGACGCATTCTGCTGCCCACGTATCCCTTTGAGCGCAAGCGGTATTGGGTCGATGCACCCCGCTCGGTCGCAAAACCGGCGGAGGTCACGCAGGAGCCGGTCTCGACAGCGACGGCACATCCCGACACCGGCCTCCCCGCAGCTTCGCTCGGGCCCCAAGGAATTGATATGGCACCAAACCCCACTCCCTCTTCAGTCAACAACGCGAACACTTCGGCGGACACAGCTCTCGACGAGCTAAAGGCGATGGTCGCTGAGCTTTCCGATCTCGACCTCTCCGCCGTTCCCGCCACCACTTCGTTCGTGGAACTCGGCCTCGATTCCCTCTTTCTCACCCAGCTCACCCAGGCAATCCGCGCCCGCTACGGCGTGAAACTGACCTTCCGCCAGATCATGGGCGAGTTCAGCACCTTCGCCACGCTGGCCGATCATCTGCGACCGCACGTGAAGCCCGTCACATCACCTGCTTCACCGAGCGCGCCACCCGCGACCACCATTGTCCCCGCGTCCACACAAACAACGGCTACCGCTACGCCGGCTGAGGGCTATGCTGCGCTCTTTGCACAGCAGATGCAGGCTATGTCCGACCTCATGCAGCGGCAGCTTGCAGTGCTCGCCGCGAATGGCATCGCGCCGCCTGCGACTGCTGCTTCGCCGTCACCTGCAGTAACCGCAGCGCCGTCCTCCGCTGCCCGTGCAGTGAATCTTGCCAAGCCGCTGCCGAGCGTTGCTGCAGACCGCGCAACGGACAGCGCCGCTTCGGAGGCTACGCTTGGCACTACTGTACCGCTCAAGCCGCTCGAGCTGCACCAGGAGGCGCCGCTCTCCGCCACTCAGAAGGAGCATGTGGCCGCACTCACCGCGCGCTATACGGCGCGCACTGCCCAATCGAAGCAGCACGTCCAGCAGTACCGCGATCTGCTGGCCGATCCGCGCGTCGCCTCCGGCTTTCACCCCGAATGGAAGGAGCTGGTCTACCCTCTCGTCATCGAACGCGCACAAGGTGCCTTTCTATGGGATAAGGACGGCAACCGCTACATCGACATCCTGAACGGTTATGGCTCCATCCTCTTCGGGCACTCTCCGCAATTCGTAACCGAAGCTGTCCGCGCGCAGCTCGAGCTCGGCTTCCCGATCGGTCCCCAAACTGAGCTGGCCGGTGAATGTGCGGCGCTGATTGGCCGCATGACCGGCATGGAGCGCGTCTCGTTCTGCAATACCGGCTCGGAGGCTGTGATGGCGGCGATGCGCCTCGCCCGCACCGTGACCGGGCGCGATCTCGTGGTTCTGTTCTCCGGCGCCTATCACGGTATGATCGACGAAGTCCTCGTCAAATCGACGCGCTCCGAGCGCTCGATTCCCGCAGCGCCCGGCATCCCGCGGGAGAGCGTGCACAACATGCTGGTGCTCGAGTACGGCTCCCCCGCAGCGCTGGAAATCATCCGTCGCCGCAAGGACGAAATCGCTGCCGTGCTGGTTGAGCCGGTGCAGAGCCGTCATCCCGGACTGCGTCCCATCGAATTTCTGCGCGAGCTCCGCGCGATCACGGAACAGGCAGGCGCCGCGCTGGTCTTCGATGAGGTCGTCACCGGCTTCCGCACCCATCCCGGCGGTGCTCAGGCGCTCTTCGGCATCCGCGCCGACATCGCAACCTACGGCAAAGTAGTTGCCGGCGGCATGCCTATCGGCGTCATCGCCGGCAGCCATACCTACATGGACGCGCTGGACGGCGGAAGCTGGCGCTTCGGCGACGATTCCATTCCGCAAGCCGGCGTCACATTTTTTGCCGGCACTTTCGTGCGTCATCCGCTGACCATGGCCGCAGCCCGCGCTGCGCTCATCCATTTGAAAGAGGCCGGTCCGTCGCTGCAGGAGTCGCTCAACGACAAGGCCGCGGCTCTCACCGGCGATCTGCGCGCGCTCTTCGCCGAGTTTGGCTTCCCCTCACACATCGAGCACTTCTCTTCCTGGTTCTTCTTCTCCTCACCGATGGAGTCGCGGCTGGCACGGCTTGTTTACTACCATCTGCGCGAACAGGGCATCCATCTGCAGGAAGGCTTCCCCTGCTTCCTCACGACAGCCCACACGGATGCCGATCTCGCCCAGATACGTTCCGCCTTCCGCACTGCATTCGAAGCCATGCGCGCGGGCGACGCGCTGCATACGTTAAGTGCGCAGGTAACGGTTGCCGCTCATACGCAGGACGCTACCGCTTCTGCAACCAGTGTTGCTACAGATCAAAATCAGCGAAACGGATCGACAGCTACCGGAGAAGCACCCATCACAGACTCGCAGCGCGAAGTGTTGCTCGCCTCGCAGATGGATGCCACAGCAAGCTGCGCGTTCAACGAATCCGTCACCCTCCATCTCGAAGGGACGCTGGATCGCGACGCCCTCCTTCGCTCGCTGGACACTCTAGTCCAACGGCACGAGGCTCTGCGCCTCACCATTACGCGGGATGGCGAGAGGATCCACATCGCGCCAACTGCTTCGCTGCCGCTGCGCGAAGAGGACTGGAGCATGCTTTCCATTGAAGAGCAGTCGGTCCGCCGCAGTGCTCTGTTGGTGGACGAAGCCTCAACACCTTTTGACCTCTTCTCCGGTCCGCTCGTCCGTGTGATTCTGCTGCAGCTTGCGTCCGCGCAGCACGAACTGATCCTGACAGCGCACCACATCGTGCTCGACGGCTGGTCGATCAACGTGCTCTTCGAGGAACTCGGCGCGCTCTACTCCGCCGCGCGCACCGGGACAGATGCGAAACTTCTGCCCGTGCACTCCCTCCTTCAGCAAGCGCGCGAGGAGCATGCTGCCCGCTCCAGCACCGATGGCGCCGCCGTTGCCGATTTCTGGAAGTCGCAATTCGTGACCTTGCCGGAACCTTTGCCGCTCCCCACGGACCGGCCACGACCCGCGCTGCGCTCTCATAGCGGCGCTACCTACCGCCATATCTTCTCCGGCGAATTCCTCGCCAAGCTACGCACGAGCTCGCAGCAGAATGGCACCACGCTTTTTGTCACCCTGCTGAGCGCCTACGCTGCGCTGCTGGGCCGGCTCACTGGCCAGAGCGATCTCGTCGTGGGCGTCCCCATGGCC
>JBJMGC010000015.1:0-20528 GCA_045808105.1 Acidobacteriaceae bacterium
ATACAACGAAAATGAATGATATCGTGTGTTGCATCTCTGACAGACTCTCAGAGTGGCGATGGGTTTAACCGCATTCCATGTATCGGCGTGAGGGTTTTTCATCGTTCCTTTAAATGTCGCGACCCGCTCCACCTGGTTCACGCGTGTCTTCCGCGGAAATGGCGCACGCGTCAGCCGGCACATCGAATCGGGCACGCTCTGGACCGCCGCGCTCTATTACAAGCAGGCACGCGTGCTCTTCGCGCCCAACGCTCAATTATGCGCACTGCTGGAAGACACCACTGGCCGCCCCTGTCATCTGATGACGCGTGGCGTGGATACGGAAACATTCTCGCCGGCCCATCGCGATCGCCGCGCTAAAGATACGGATTTCGTCCTCGGCTTCGTTGGCCGCCTCTCCATCGAGAAAAATGTTGCAGCGCTGGTGACAGTCGAGCAGCAGCTTCGCCGGCATGGCATGGACAACTTCCGGTTCCTGATCGTCGGCCACGGTGGAGAAGAGCCGTGGCTGCGGCAGCACTTGCAACGTGCGGAGTTCACTGGCGTTCTTCGCGGCTCACAACTAGCCCGCGCCTATGCCAACATGGATGCTTTCGTCTTTCCCTCGCACACTGACACCTTCGGCAACGTGGTGCTGGAGGCGCTGGCCTCCGGCGTTCCGTCCATCGTTACGCCCGATGGCGGTCCAGCCCGCATCGTGCGCCACGGCGATACCGGCTATGTTTGTGCCGACCGGGATTTCGCCGCCGCCATTGCGACACTCTCGAGCGATGACCTGGCTCATGCAGAGATGCGCAGGCGTGCGCGCCACTATGCGCTGTCCGCCTCCTGGGACGCGGTCTTCGAGAGCATCTACCGGCGCTATGAAGCCGTGCTGGCTGCCGGCACAAGCGGAGCAGCTCGTTCAACCGCGCCGCTCCCTTATTAGCTGGTCGTTACTGCACCTGCCCGATGTACACCCCAAACGGCGGCAGATTCACTTGATCGAGAGATGCGGGATCGCTCGATCCGGGCGTCTTCAGCAGCGTCTTCGCCTGCTTGCTGTTGATGCCTTGTTGTGTCAGGTCGAAACTGATTTTCTGCGGTTCTGAGGTGAAGTTGCAGGCCACCACCACCGCAGGCTCGCCGGGCGCCTGCCGCAGCCAGGAGAGCACCTTCGTGTCGGTCGTGTTCAGCAGCGTCAGCTTGCCGGAGTGCAGAGCCGGATTGTCGCGGCGCAGACGGATCAGCTGCTTGTACCAATTCAACAGTGAATCTTCGTCGCGCACCTCTTCGGCCACGTTGACCGTCTTGTAGCTGTCCGGCACCGGCAGCCACGGCTTGTCACTCGTCGTGAAGCCTGCCTCGGGCGAGCCATCCCACTGCATGGGCGTACGCTCGCCGTCGCGGCCCTTTTCGTTGGGCCAGCCCGTCCTGCCCACCGGGTCCTTCACGTCCTCGATCCGGGTCGGCGGTGTGGTCTGCATTCCGATCTCGTCGCCGTAGTACATCATCGCCGTGCTGCGCGTTGCGAACAGGATGCTCGCCAGCATGCGCTGGATATCCACATTGTGTTTGCCATCGCCATAACGCATGTCCATCCGCGGATTGTCGTGGTTGTCGAAGACCAGCAGCGGCTGATTGTCACCGATGTCGTGCTCCACGTCGTGGATGCGCTGGCGAAACTCGTTCACATCCAGCTTGTTGAGGAAGCCCACCTGCATATCCATGGGCAACTGCAACTCATCATGATTCCCGCCGTACCACTTCTCGAGCTCCTGCACGTTCGGCAGATAGGTCTCACCGATCAGCACGCGATTGCCGGGAAAGCTGTTCGTGACCTCGCGCAGATCACGCATGACCTTGTGTACCTCCGGCAGGTTCTCCGTGAGGGAGCCATTGATATTTGGATCGCCATACTTGTTCGTGCCGGGCAGGATCTGCTCATCCTTCAGTGATGGATCCTCGAAAAGTGTCGGCACGGCATCCAGCCGAAAACCTGCCACTCCTTTCTTCAGCCAGAAGCGCACGTTGCCCCACATCGCCTGCTCGACCTTCGGGTTGCGCCAGTTCAGGTCCGGCTGCTGAATGTAAAACTTGTGGTAGTACCACTGGTCCGTTTTGGGTGAATACTGCCAGGCGGAGTGTCCAAACGCCGACTGCCAGTTGTTCGGTGGCTGTCCCGGACCTTTGCCGTTCTCCCACACATACCAGTCGCGCTTGGGATTGTTCTTCGAACTCTCCGATTCGATGAACCACGGATGCTTGTCCGAAGTGTGGTTCATCACCATATCCATAATGATGCGGATATCGCGCTTCTTCGCTTCAGCTACCAGGCGATCGAAATCAGCCATCGTCCCGTACGCTGGATCGATGGCGACATAGTTCGAGATGTCGTAGCCGAAGTCGATCTGTGGCGAGGGATAGATCGGCGTCAACCAGATGGCATCCACACCCAGGGCTTTCAAGTAGTCGAGCCGGCTGGTGATGCCGTTCAGGTCGCCGACGCCGTCACCATTCGAATCCTGAAAGCTGCGCGGATAAATCTCGTAGATCACCGCATGCTTCCACCAGACATCGCCGTTCTCCGCGGCAGCCGCTTTGCTCTCGACCTTTTTATGCGCGCTCTGCTCGGTTGCAACTGCTGCATGGTTTGCCGCCATTACACTCAGGCCCAGCAGGGCTGCCAACATCCCTTTGTTTGCCATCCTTCACGCTCCTCGCACATCGCCGCGTCGCAGCAATGCCGCCCGGCATCGAAGCCTACCAGATTGTCAGGGACCCGATTGGAGTGGCATCAACATGGTTCTCGGCTTCATTCGTGCCTGTTTCCGTAACGCATGATAGGCTCGGGGCACGTCCGCGCAATTTATGGTCTACGATCGTAATCCGTTCAAGGAGAAACGATGCATCGGCCGCTCTTAGCGTCGCCTTGGTGGGAAGCTCGTTTTCGCGCATCCAGACTGCGTAGGACGCGGTCTGCAGGTCGTGTTCCTGTGCTGCGAGATCTCCGCGCGGCGGGGTCTCTATGAGCGCCCCTAAAACCATCGTGGGACTCGGCGAGCTGTTGTGGGACATGCTTCCCCAAGGCCCGCAGCTCGGCGGAGCGCCCTCGAACTACGCTGTCATGGCTGCGCGTCTGGGCAACAACGGCACGATCGCGACTCGCATCGGCACCGACCCGCTCGGCCGTCAGGCCATGACCTACCTCAACACCACGCCCGTCGACACTGGCCACATCCAGGAAGATTTCAGCCGCGTCACCGGCAGTGTTACCGTTGCGCTCGATAAGGGAGAGCCGCGCTACACCATCCACGAGCCCGTTGCATGGGATTTTCTGGAATTCACTCCGCACTGGCTCGCGCTGGCCGAGCAAGCCGATGCGGTGTGTTTCGGCACACTCGCGCAGCGGTCACCGGCTTCGCGCCGTACCATCGAGAGCTTTCTGCATGAGACGCGTCCGGAATGCGTCCGCATCTTCGATGTCAACCTGCGCGCGCCCTTCTTCAGTTCGGAAATCGTCGAGCGTTCGCTCGAGCTGGCCACCGTCTTCAAGCTGAACGCCGATGAAATGCCGCAGGTCCTGTCGCTCTTGGATTTTCCGGATGAAGCCGGCATCACGCCCGACTTTCTGCTGAGTGGCGCACGCCAGATCATCGATCAATTCCCCGTAAAGCTTGTTGCGATCACGCTTGGTTCTCAGGGAAGTTTGCTGGTCACGCGCAATGAAGTTGATCGTCATCCCGGCTATCCGGTGAAGGTGATCGATGCCGTTGGCGCGGGGGATGCCTTTGCCGCCGCACTGACGCATTACTACCTGCGCGGCGCACCTTTGTCGCGGCTCAACGCTGCCGGCAATCGCTGGGGCGCCTGGGTAGCGGCGCATGCGGGCGCCATGCCCGCTCTTCCGGAAGCGGAGCGTGTCGCCGTGATGGATCAGATCGCTCACGCATCCTGAGCCGGTTCCGGCGCTGGTCTGCGATTCGCCGGCAAGCGCGGCCGGCGCAGTGGAGGAATCTGCTTTTCTGCGGTCTAATGCAGAGATGATTCTTCAACCCACGCGGCGACCTTTGGAGAGACAGTAGCGATGGCAGCTCCCATCTCGCCCGCGGAGCGGTACGCGCTGGGCCAGGCGCGCCGGAAGCAGCTACGACGCCAGCAACACGCACACTGGCGCCCGCCGGCCAGCCGGCCCTCTCCCGTGAACACCATCGCGCGCTCCATGCGTGGACGCATTCCGTCGCTGGTCACGCTGAAGTACGAACGCATGCTGGCTTCGCCTTTCGGCTTCTTTCGCGGCGCCGTGCCGATCATGGCGGCCGATCTTGCGGTCCTGCCAAACACCGGTATCCTGTCGCAGATCTGCGGTGATGCCCATGTGCGCAACCTCGGCGCCTATGCCGCGCCCGACGGACGGCTCATCTTCGACATCAACGACTTCGACGAAACCTGCTCCGCGCCTTTCGAGTGGGACCTGAAGCGCATGGCGACCAGCATCGTGCTCGCCGGCCGCGACAATGGCCAGAAGGGTTCTGCGTGCGGCGAAGCGGTCTTCACTCTCGCCCAAAGCTATCGAAGGCTGGCCGCGAGCCTCGCCCGTACTCCGGTGGTGGATCTGGCGCGCTACCAGGTGCATCGGCTGGAGCGGGTGACGCCCGTATCGGACGCGCTGCGCAAAGCGGAACGAGAAACTCCGCTCAGCACGCTCGCCCGCTTCACGGCGGAGATCAAGGGCAGTAAGGCAGGGCACCCGCGGCGTCGCTTCAAAGAAGAACCGCCACTGTTCACTCGCTTGCCGCAGGCACAGGCACGCGCCGTGCTCGCCAGCTTTGCGGCCTATCGCAACAGCCTGCTGCCGGAGCGCCGCCACTTCCTCGATCAGTACGTGCCCATGGACGTCGGGTTCAAAGTGGTGGGCACAGGCAGCGTTGGGTTGCGCGACTACCTCGTCTACCTGGAAGGCAATGGCCCCAACGATCCGCTCTTCCTGCAGCTCAAGGAAGAACCGGGATCGGCCTATGCACCCTATCTCGCGGTTCACGGTGCCGCACGCGCGACGCACCAGGGCCAGCGCGTGGCCGAAGGGCAACGCGCCATGCAGTGGCAGTCCGATCCGTTTCTCGGCTGGACGACGATTGCCAATCGTGACTACCTCGTCCGTCAGCTCAATGATCACAAGGCCTCCGTCGATCTCGAAGCGCTGCAGGGCAGCGGCCTCGCAGAATATGCGGCCGTTTGTGGCGAGCTGCTGGCCCGTGGTCATGCGCGCTCCGGCGACGTCCACTTCATCACTGGATATCTCGGTGCGGGCAGCAAGCAGGACAAGTTCGATCTCGCGCTAACCGCCTTCGCCGAAGCGTATGCCGATCAGACAGAGGCGGATTGGCATGCGCTCGTGGTTTCGCGGAAGCGCACAGCGCCTCCGGCGAAGACAGCCGCCAGTCCAGCCATGAAGTGAGAAAATAGCAGCAGGGATAGTCTCTGCATGCTGCAACTCACTTCCGCCGGAAGGCGCTTTGGACCACGCATTCTCTTTGAAGGCGCAAACTGGCTGATTACGCCGGGCGAGCGCACTGCATTAGTCGGCGCCAATGGCACCGGAAAATCCACCCTGCTCAAGACCCTCGCCGGGCTGGAGTCGCTCGACTACGGCACGCTCGACCGCGCGCGGGGCGCCACCATCGGCTATCTGCCCCAGGATGGCCTCGCCCTCTCCGGCCGCAGCGTCTTTGAGGAATGCCTCTCCGTCTTCGACGAGATCCGTTCCATGGAGCAGGAGCTCGAAACGCTCTCCATCAGCCTGGCCGAGCTCGATCCAGCCTCGAATGCCTATGCCGCGGCTGCCGAGCGTTTCTCGAACTTAGATTCGCGTTTCCGTGCCCATAGTGGTTACGCATTGGACGCTCAGGTAGGCGCCGTGCTCGACGGGCTCGGCTTCAACAAAACGGACTGGTCGCGCCAGACGCAGGAATTCTCCGGGGGCTGGCAGATGCGTATCGCACTGGCCAAGCTGTTGCTGGCGAAACCAAGCCTGCTGCTGCTCGACGAGCCCACCAACCATCTCGATCTCGAGACCCGCAACTGGCTCGAAGACTATCTGCACGGTTATCCCAACGGCTACATCCTCATCTCCCACGACCGCTACTTCCTCGACGTCACCGTCACCAAAATCGTTGAGATATGGAACAAGGCGCTCCACGTCTATCACGGCAACTACGAGCGTTATCTAGAGCAGAAGCAGGAGCGCCGCGCGCAGCTCGAATCCGCCTATCGCAATCAACGCGAGCACATCGAGCACCTGGAGACATTCATCAGCCGCTTTCGCTACCAGGCCACGAAGGCGAAGCAGGTGCAAAGCCGCATCAAAGAGCTGGATAAGATCGAGCGCATCGAACTGCCGCAGGAAGAACCGGTGATTCACTTCACCTTCCCGCAGCCGCCGGCATCCGGCCGGACCGTCGTCGAAGTCCGCGATCTCGCGAAGAACTACGGCCCCAAGCAGGTGTTGCAGGGAGTGAATTTCACCATCGATCGCGGCGACCGCATCGCGCTCGTTGGAGTCAACGGCGCAGGCAAATCCACGCTGATCCGCATGCTCTCAGGCAGCGAAGGCCCATCCACCGGCACGCTCAAGCTCGGCCACAATGTCACCGCAGAGTATTTCGCGCAGGACCAGTACAAGGTGCTCAATCCCAACGCGCGCATGCTGGACGACATCAGCGGCATCGCGCCGCGCGTGCCGCAGGCTGATCTGCGCGGACTGCTCGGCTGCTTCCTCTTCTCCGGTGACGATGCGTTCAAGCCGCTCGGCGTGCTCTCCGGCGGCGAACGCAACCGCTACGCGCTGGCCCGCATCCTCGTCAGCCCGGCAAACTTCCTGCTGCTGGACGAGCCGACAAACCATCTCGATCTACGCGCCAAGGAAGTGCTGCTGGAAGCGATCCGCAACTTCAGCGGCACAGTGATCTTCGTCTCGCACGACCGCTACTTCCTCGACGCGCTCGGCACGCGCGTCTTCGAGGTCGAAGGCGGCACCGTGCACGTCTATCCCGGCAACTATGAGGACTACATGCGGCGCAAGGCCGGCGTGCCCGATCCTGTGGTCGCCGCTGCTGCCGCGGCTTCCCAGCCAGCTAACGAAGCGGCGGAGAACAACGGCCGCGCACGCCGCGTGAATCCGATCAAGCGCAAGCAGATGCAGGACCGCCTCAACTTCGTAGAATCGGAGATTCCGCGCGTCGAGACGGCGATTGCAGACATCGAGCAGGCGCTCGGTAATTTTGTAAGCGTCGAAGAAACGCAGCGTCAGAGCGCGGCGCTCGAAACGCTGCGCAGCGAACACACAATCCTGTCCGCCGAATGGGAAGAACTGGTGCAGCAGTTGGAAGAGCAGGCGAGCGTCTAGTCCGAAATCACCGAAGTAGCCTTGTCCCCCGAGAAGGTCACGCTGAAGTGATGCGTCTTGCCCTGATCCACCGTGGTGTACTTCACGGTGCGGTTGCCAAAGTTCTTTGAGTCCGATTGCTGCAAATTGCCCACCGCCATCGTCGTTTGGAACTCGCTCATGCCCTGCTTCGGAGTATGCTGCGCCACTGCCTGCCACCACTTCGCCGGCCAGTGGTAGAGGCTCTTCGGATCATCGTAGAAAAAGATGTCGTCGCAGGCCCAGTTTGAATTCGTGCCATCCAGCGAGGCCACCGGGGCCGCAAACTCGCCGCTGCGATTCGGCTCCGTGAACACGATGAATGCGTTCTTCGGCCCACGCGGAATGCTGCTGGCCCACTCCGGCGGCGTGGTGACCTCCACAAAATCCTTCACCTGCAGCTCCTTCGCAGGTGGCAGCCATCCCGCCGGCTGCGAGAAAACAACGCGACCGGTGCGATACGGGTAATAGACGACGGTATAGCCGGTCTTCATCCACACCGATTTGCCGTTTAGCGCGCGCGCCGACTTCATGCTGTCAATCAGCATGGTCCGCACAAACACCATCTGGTCATCGCTGATTTTTTGCCGTTCCGGCTTGTTTACCGCGATCCCCGGCGCATTGCGTTCATGCTCGTAGGAAATGATGCGCCATGCGGCAATCGCCAAAATCAGCAGGGTGATCGCTCCGATGATCTGCCAATTCTTCATCGAACCTCTTCCTCGTCACTAGATCGATGGCTGCTCCAACTGGTCTTCCGGCTGCATCAGCGACTCCGCCGACAACGCGTCTGCGTTACGAAGCGACGGGAAGATCGCCGTCCACAGCCCGGTTACGATCAAAGAGCCGATGCCGCCCAGCACCACCGCGCGCACTGGTCCCCACCACTGCGCCGTCAGACCACTCTCGTACTCGCCCAGTTCATTCGATGCACCCACGAACAGCGAGTTGACCGCGCTGACCCGGCCGCGCATGGAAGGCGGCGTCGCCAATTGCAGCAGCGAAGAACGGATCACCACGCTCACCATGTCCGCCGCGCCCAGAATCACCAGCGCTATTAGAGACAGCCACAGGCTGCGAGAGAGTCCGAAAACGATCGTGGCCGCGCCGAAGATCGCAACGCAGATAAACATCATGCGTCCCGCGCGGCGGCGGATGGGCCGGAATGAAAGCAGAATCGAGACTGTCAGCGCGCCCAGCGCCGGCGCGGCACGCAGCACACCCAGACCACGCGCGCCCGTATGCAGGATGTTCTCCGCAAAAATCGGCATCAAGGCAACCGCGCCGCCCAGCAGGACCACAAACAGGTCCAGACTCACCGACCCCAGCAGCAGCTTCGCTCGCCACACATAGCGCAGTCCTTCGAGCAGGATGTCGAATGTCGTCGCGCGATGCTCCATGCGCCCGGGCCGCACTGCAAGCATGCCAATCAATATGAGAAAGCCCACCAGCGTCACCAGTGTGCAGAGAAAGACCACCGGCGCTCCCGCCAGATGCGGAAATCCCAAGCGCGCCAGCGGCAGCGTAAAAAGTATGCCGCCCACCGCAGGTCCGGCGATATTCGCAATCTGGAACACAGTTGCGCCCCAGGTGACGGCATTCACAAAATGTTCTGTCGGAACAAGATGAGGCACCAGAGCCGAACTCGCCGGCCCGCTGAACGCACGGCCCGTTCCGATGAAGAACAGCACCGCATAAATCGGCAGGATGTGATGCATGCCGTGGAATGCGAAGAGAAAAAGAGTCAGCGTGCAGACGAGCTGCAGCGAGTAGCAAACCAGAATCACGGCGCGGCGATCGAAGCGGTCCGCCGTGTGACCCGCCGGCAGCATAAAGATCAGCCCCGGAAGAAAGAGCGCCAGCCCCGTGTAGCCAAGATCGATTGCGCGATGCGTGATCAGGTACACCTGCCATGCGACCGCGACCGATTGTGCCTCCGCGCCCATGATCACCAGGGCGCGCGCCATCTGGTAGAGCCGAAAATCCCGATAGGCAAAAGCGGCGGCGCCGCGACTGTCAGGCTCGTCTTTCTTTTGTTCGCTCATGCTCTCGTTTCGTGCGGGATGGTTCTATTGTCGCAGCATCGTTGTATACGGCTCGTGTACGCCGGTTCGTATACGGCGCGTATATCCGGTTAAACACGGGCTCAATTAGTCTTGAGGCTCGCCCGCCATGTCCGAATCCGACGGCAACACGTCACATCGCACACACGAGTCGGCCGCGCCCCGGCTGCCACTCGGCGAAGGTGCGTCGTCAGCCTCTGCCGCGCTCACGGACTCTCCGCGTCTGTTGCATCCGCTGGACCCGTTGGCTGGTGTCCTCGGCGTCTTTGTCTGCGGGCTCCTCGCCTTCCTCACGCTCTATGCCACTCAGCCGCTGTTGCCGATGTTTGAAATCCTCTTTCACGCCTCCAAGTCGGCAGTGGGCTGGACGGTCAGTGCTTCAACGCTCGGTGTCGCCATCGCTGCGCCGCTGCTCGGCACCTTTACTGAGCGCATGAACCGCAAGCGCGTGATCCTGGTCTCTATTTTGCTGCTGGCGGTGCCGACCTGCGCCGCGGCCACGTCCACTTCGCTTGGCTGGCTGGTCTTCTGGCGTCTTCTGCAGGGGCTCATCACGCCCGGCGTCTTCGCCACCACGATCGCCTACATTACAGAGGCGTGGCCGCCCACAGCGGTCGCCCCGGTCATGAGTATCTACGTCAGCGGCACCGCACTCGGCGGCTTCTCCGGCCGTGCCATCACCGGCTTCATGACGGATCACGCCGGCTGGCGCGCATCCTTTCTGCTGCTCGGAGTGATGTCTGTTGCCGGCGCTGCATTGGTTGCGTGGCTGCTGCCCGATAGGCCTTTGCAGTACCGTGCAGATTTGCGTCCGCCCCTGCGGCGGGTCTTCCTGCCCATGCTCGCGCACCTCAGGAGTCCGCGCCTGCTCACCACGTATCTCGTGGGCTTCAACGTGCTGTTCTCGCTGGTGGGCGTCTTTACGTACATCACTTTCTATCTCGCCGCGCCGCCCTTCTCACTCTCCACTGCGAAGCTCAGCTTGCTTTTTGTCGTGTACCTGGTGGGCTTGGTCGCCACTCCCCTTGCCGGAGCATTGTTGCCCCGCGTCGGCCTGCGCGCCGGCATCACCGGCTCCATCCTGCTTTCGCTCGCCGGCGTGCTGCTCACGCTACTGCAGTCGCTGCCTGTCGTCGTTGCCGGCCTCGCGCTCTGCTGCACTGGTGTCTTCATCTCCCAGAGTTGCGCCACCAGCTTTCTCCGTGAAGCGGCGCCGGAGTCGTCCCGCGCGTCCGCTGTGGGCATGTACGTAGCGTGCTACTACATCGGCGGGACAGTGGCCGGTGTCGCGCCCAGCCTGATGTGGAAGCTTGGCGGATGGACTGCATGCGCCGTCATGGTGGCTGTCGTCGATGTGGTGTCGATTGTGATCGCGCGTCGCGGATGGAGAGATTTTGTTACCGCCTAGGGCGCAGTACCGTGCAGATAAGTCTTGTACTGCGTATCCACGATGCCCAGGTTACGCGCAAGTCCCAGCTTCGCCTGGTTATAAGCGAGCGTGTCTGATATCAACTGCGATTGCGCTTGTGACAATGTAGCCTGCGCCTGCACCACCGGAAGATTGTCATCGATACCGGCAGCGAAGCGGTCGTTCGCATCCGACAACGCGCGCGTCGCAAGATTGACGTTCTGCTGCGAGACCTGCACCAACGCCTGCGATGAAGTCAAATCCAGCATGCTGTCGCGCAATTGCTGATCGATCTGCTGCTGCAGGTCGGCCATCTTGTTCATCGTGTCGCTCTGCTGCGCCTCCGCCACGTGGGCATCCCCGCGGAACTGCGCTTCCTTGAACAGCGGCAGTTGCAGCTCGCCCATCGCAACGAATGTGCCGTGGTAGAGGCCGTGCGTCACCCCGGTGACGCCATAGTTGCCGCTCGCAGTCAGTGTGGGCAGGCGCTCGTAGCGCGCCGCGGAACGCGTGAGCTGTGCCGCGCGCACCTGCCGCTGCATTCCCTGGTAGTCCTGCCGGCTCTTGTACGCAAGGCGGCGTGCGTCCTCGATCGACATCTGCTCCAGGTCTGTATAGGGAGCGGTCTCGGTCAATTGAATCGCCTGTTCCACCGGTACCCCGATCTCGCGCTTCAGCAGAATCTTGTCCTTCTCAAATGTGTTCTGTGCGGCAATCACCTTCTGCTGTTGCGTCTGGTACTGTACCCGCGCCCGCAACTCGTCCAGCCGCGCCGCCGTGCCCGCCTCGTGTTCCGCAGCCGCCTGCTTCAGCAGCACCTCGTCCGCTCGCAGCAACGCCTCTGCGCTGTCAATCTGCGATTGGTCGGCCAGCGTTTTCAGATATTGATTGCCCACATTCAGCACCACCAGCCCGCGCGACGACTGCGTGTTGTAGTAGGCAGCCTTCAGACTCTCTTTCGCCGAGCGATACCGCGTATACGCGGCCAGATCCAACGCCGTCCAGTTCAGCGCGGCATCCGCCGTTGTCACGTCCACTTTCACGATGCTAGGGAAATTCCCGAAATTCATACCCGGAAATAGCGGCGCAATCTTCGCGACCGTACTTGGACCAAAGCCAAACGTCGCCAGGTTGTATTGATGCGCGCCCGTGGACGCCTCTGCCTTCACGTAGGGCAACAGGGAATTGAGCGACTCCAGCCGCTGCGCGTCCGATTGCTGCTGCTGGATGCGCGCCTGCGTGATCGCCAGGTTTGCCTGGATGCCGCGCTGGATCGCGTCGTCGAGCGAGAGCTGCAGCGTCTCCGGTGTGGCCGTTCCCATCGTCACGCTGCCGTAATAAGGATTCTGCGCCGAGCTGGGATTCAGCAGCGGCTGCGAAGAAGATTGTCCAGACGGATTGGACAGACTGGCCGTCGTGGTCGTCGATGACCCTGAACTACTTCCGGCGATGGAACCGGATGCGCTCCCGCTAGCTGAACCACTCGCAGCCGTACTCGAACCGGTTGTGCTCGCGGAAGAAGTGGAGGGAGACGGGGCAGTTGGAGCATTCGCCTGCGCACGCAGCCTCGCGCTGCCGCAGACGATCGCGGCGCACACTATCCCAATTGCAATCCTTCGACTCACCCGCTTGCGGCTCTCCGGAACTTTGTATTCGCTTTCTCGGTATTGCTCTCTTAGATCATCGCAGACGCCACGGGTTGCCAAAACTTTGCGCGCGGCCGTCCGTCAGCCATCCCAAAGTCATGCTTTTTCCGCGCTTTACCACGGCAGCCTGCATACAATTGTGCTATGTCCCAGCAGGAATCTCCGCTGCGCGTGGTCCACGCCGTCTGCTCGCACGATTGCCCCGATTCCTGCGCCGTGCTGGTGAGCGTGGATGCCGAAGGCCGCGCCCAGAAGATCGCCGGCGACCCCAACCACCCCGTGACGCGCGGCTTTCTCTGCGCCAAGGTGGCCCGCTACCTCGATCGCGTGTATTCGCCCGACCGCCTGCTCTATCCCATGCGCCGTCGTGCCGGCATCGCGAAAGGCCCACTGCCAACCGGCCGCGAAGCGGACAGCTTCGAGCGCATCACCTGGGACGAGGCGCTGGACACCATCGCGCAGCGGCTGACCGCCATCGCCGAAGAGCACGGCCCTGAATCGATCCTGCCCTATTCCTATGCCGGCACCATCGGCGTGCTCGGCTACGGTTCCATGGACCGCCGTTTCTTCCACCGGCTCGGCGCCTCGCAGCTCGATCGCACCATTTGCGCCACCGCCGGGGGCGATGCCCTCCTCTCCGTTTATGGCCGCAAGCTCGGCACGGATACCGAGCAGTTCCATCGCGCTCGTCTCATCATCGCCTGGGGCGCCAATATTCACGGCAATAGCGTCCATCTCTGGCCGCAGATCGAAGAGGCCCGCCGCAACGGTGCCCGGCTCATCGTCATCGATCCATACCAGACCCGCACTGCCAAGCTTGCCGACTGGCACATCGCCATCCATCCTGGGACCGACGCCGCACTCGCACTCGGCATGATGCACGTCATCTTCGCCGAGGGTCTCGAGGACCGCGCCTATGTCGACCAGCACACGGTTGGAGCGCGGGAACTCGCCGAACGCGCCCGAGAGTATCCGCCGGAGCGCGTTGCCGCCTGGACCGGCATGACAGTCGATGGCATCCGTGCCCTCGCCCGCCAATACGCCACCACCCAACCCGCTGTCATTCGCCTCAACTACGGCATCCAGCGCTGCGAGAACGGCGGCACCGCCGCCCGTGCTGTGGCCATGCTGCCGCTGCTCACAGGTGCATGGAAGCATCTTGGCGGCGGCCTGCAGCTCTCCACCAGCGGCGCCTTCCACTTCAACTCGCAAACACTCGAGCGCCCCGACCTGATGTACGCAAGCCCGCTCGGCCGCGCCGCCCGCGTCGTCAACATGTCCCGCCTCGGCCACGCACTCACCGAACTCAACGACCCACCTGTTAAGGCGCTCTTCGTCTACAATTCGAATCCCGCTGCCATTGCGCCCAACCAGAACACCGTTCTGCGCGGCATGGCGCGCCCCGATTTATTCACCGTGGTCCACGAGCAGTTCTGGACCGACACCGCCGACTACGCCGACATCGTGCTGCCCGCAACCACCTTTCTCGAGCACGCTGACATCCAGGGCGCCTACGGGCACTATCACGTGCAGCTCTCCGACCAAGCCATCGCGCCGCTGGGCGAGGCTCGCCCGAACATCTGGCTCTTCGGCCAGCTCGGCCAACGCATCGGCTTCCCGGAAGACTGCTTCCGCGACACCGAGCAGGAGATGCTGGCCCAGGCACTCCCGCCATCCGTGGCCGACACATCGCAGGAAACCCATCCCCCAGACACGCATCCACAAATGGGCGGCATCACCCTCGACCAGCTTCGCGCGCAGCACAGCGTGCGGCTCCGCTGGGGCGGTGAGCCCCAGACACCATTCCAGCCCTTTGCCGATGGCGGCTTCGGCACGCCCTCCGGCAAAGGCGAGCTATTCTCCGCCGCGCTCGCTGCAGAGGGGCTGGACCCGCTGCCCTCCTTCACCCCGCCAAAAGAATCGCGCCACAGCAAAAATCACGCCTACCCACTCGAATTTCTCGGACGTAAGGCCGACAACTACATGAACTCCACCTTCGCCAATAACCCCAC
The DNA here is from genome assembly GCA_045808105.1 of Acidobacteriaceae bacterium. Taxonomy (GTDB): domain Bacteria; phylum Acidobacteriota; class Terriglobia; order Terriglobales; family Acidobacteriaceae; genus KBS-83. The sequence goes on from JBJMGC010000015.1 coordinate 14,532, forward strand.
GCACCAGAAGATGGAAGTAGCCCACACCGGCCGGCTTGAAATTCATCCCGCCGACGCGGCCTCCCGTGGCATTCACGAAGGCGACACTGTGGAAGTTTTCAACGATCGCGGACGTATCCGCCTGGTCGCGCAGATCCACACCGGCGTTGCGACGGGAGTCGTCGCGTCACGCCTCAACTGGAACAAGCTTTCCGCCGGCGGCAGCAACGTGAACGCGCTCACCTCCGAGCGCCTCACCGACATCGGTCGCGGGCCCACCTTCTACTCCACGCTGGTCGAGGTGGCGCGGGTTCCGCACGTTGGCTGAGTCGGGGTTCCAATGTGCCGGCTGTGGACAATGGAACGAAACCACGGTGGATGAATCCGCCGGGACCCGCCAGCAGTACGTCGAGGATTGCCAGGTCTGCTGCAAGCCGAACGTGCTCGACGTGCGCTGGAGCGCTGCCGACGAGTGCTTTCTTATTCGCGCCGAACTCGAGAGTTGAAAGAAAATTTGCGCAGATTTTCACCCTCGCTTTCGTGCCTTCCGCCGGTCCGCTTTGTCCCGCCCGTTGGTCGTCATTGCCCCGATTGCTATAGAATCGGCTTTCCAGCACGAAAGAGCGGAAGTTCGATTTTGGTTGCAGTGAGGGTGTGCCTATTTTTCCCGTCATTTGGCGGAGCATGAGCTCCCAGATCCAGCAGGACAAGACCATTCGTCCCCAGATCTTTCAAACTCTGTCGCTGCAGTGGTTGGGTGCACTGGCCATTCTCTTCTGCATCGCTGCGCCGGCTTTTGCGCAGAACAGCAATGTCATCTCCGAAATCCGGGTCATCGGCAACCGCCGCATTCCCAAGGAAACGGTGCTCGCCCGTCTCTACTCCCATGTGGGCGACAACTACGATCCTGCCACCGTGGAGCGTGATTTCAACTCGCTGTGGAACACCGGCTACTTCGAAGATGTCCGCATCGAAAAAGAGGACACCCCCAAGGGCGAAGTTCTCGACATTTTCGTCCGTGAGAAGCCCACCATCCGCGAGATCAATTACAAAGGGCTCAACTCGGTAACCCAGTCCGATGTGCTCGACCGCTTCAAGAAGGAAAAGGTCGGCCTCAGCGTGGAGAGTCAGTATGACCCCACTCGCATCGCCCGAGCCATCGCCGTCCTCAAGACCCTGCTCGGCGAGCATGGGCACCAGTTCCCAACCATCACGCCCGACATTAAGACCATTCCGCCGGCGTCTGTCGCCGTCACGTTCAACATCAAGGAAGGCCCAACCGTTAAAGTTGGCAACATTCGCTTTACCGGCAACAAGAATCTGAACTCCCGTACGCTGCGCGCCGCGATGCGCAACCTCCGGCCAATCGGCGTACCGCATTCGATCTTCCTGGAGAATCTCTTCGCCCGCACCTACGACGCCAGCAAGCTGGAAGAAGACTCCGAGCGCGTCCGGGTCGCCTATCAGAATCACGGCTACTTCAAGGCCGTCGTCGGCGAGCCCTCCACGCACATCCGCAATGAGGGCGGCCTTTCGCTCCTCACCTTCCGGCCCAAGAAGGGCAAGCGCATCGACATCACCCTTCCCATTGAAGAGGGCGAGCGCTACCGCCTGGGCGGCATCAATTTTACCGGCAACACGGCGGTCAGGAATGTGCGCGCTCTGCGCGCTCAATTCGCGATTAAGGATGGCGATTACTTCAACTACACCGCTGTCGGCAAGGGCCTCGAAAATCTGCGCAAGGCCTACGGCACGCTGGGCTACATCAACTTCGTCGCCAACCCGACCACCCGCTTCGACGAGAAGAAGAAGGTGCTGTATCTCGACGTCGACATCGATGAGGGGAAGCCCTTCTACGTGTCGCACATCGAGTTCACCGGCAACACCGTCACGCGCGACCCTGTCATTCGCCGCGAACTGCTCCTTGAAGAGGGCCAGGTCTACAACAGCAATCTCTGGGAGCAGAGCCTGCTCCGGCTGAACCAGCTTGAGTACTTCGATCCGCTCAAGGTCGATCAGGACTCCACCGCGACACAGGACCAGGCGAACAACACCGTCTCACTGTTGCTGCGCGTGCACGAGAAAGGCAAGAACTCCATCGGCCTGAATGGCGGCGTCAGCGGCCTCTCCGGATCATTCCTGGGCCTCAACTATCAGACCAACAACTTCCTTGGATTGGGCGAGACGCTGAGCGTGCAGGCCAACCTCGGCAACCTGCAGCGTAACCTGTCGTTCGGCTTTACCGAGCCCTACTTCCGTAACAAGCCGATCTCGCTCGGCTTCCAGGTCTTCTCCAGCAAGTACGACTACAACGCCGCGAAGAATTACCAGATCTCAACCGGAGGCGGCAACCTGACTGCGGCCCAGCAATCGCTGGTGCAGAACTACAATCAGTCCTCCACCGGCCTCACGGTATCGAGCAACTACCTCATCCGCCACAGCTTCCATCGCGTCGGCATTACCTACTCGTTCCAGAAGAGCTCCATCACTGCCTTCAGCCCGGCATCGACCTCTCTCTTCGATACGCTGGCCTTCCGCAGCGGTATTCAGGGAAACAACGCGCTCCAGGGCATCTATTCCAGCACGGCGTCGTTCTCGTACACATACAACAAGATCGGCAATCCCTACAATCCGCACGACGGCGTCTCCTACACGGCGCTCCTGCAGATCGCCGGCCTCGGCGGCAACGTCAAGTACTACAACCCCATCTTTGAATATCGCCACTTCAACGGCATGCACGGCATCAAGCCGAGCAAAGAAGGTCGCAACGTTCTCGCGGTGCGCTTCCAGGCGCAGTACATTCAGGGCATCGGCGGCAAGGTCGCGCCGCCCTTCCAGCGCTTCTATCAGGGCGGCGAGTCGGATCTTCGCGGCTTCGATATCCGCTCCGGCACGCCGTATGCCTTCATTCCGCAGCGCACCCAGTTCATCCTCACCAATCCGGATGGCACACTGGTGCCGCGCGATCCTACCAATCCCACGCTCGGCTTCATCACCATTCCCGTCCCCACCTTTGGCATCGTCTCGGTGGGCGGCGACACTCAGTTCACCAGCAACATCGAGTACCGCATCCCGCTCGGCGGCCCCGTCACATTCAAGTTCTTTGACGACTTTGGCATGTCCGTGGCTACACGCCAGTCTCAGCTGCTCCAGAGCGTGATCGCCACCGATCAGCTCAACGCGCCGCTCTATGGCTGCCCGGTGTATGTCAATGGATCGTGTCAGGGCGGCCGACGAGTGGACTTTAGCCGGGAAATCCGCCCCATCGAGGGCTCGAACACGGTGCCGCGCATGTCCACTGGCGCAGAAATCTCGGTCCTGCTGCCCATCGTTCGTGCGCCGTTCCGCATTTACTACGCCTACAACCCGCTCCGGCTGCTCGAGCAGGTGCGCGGAGAGAACCTGATCACCCGCGACATGTTCCCGGCAGGCGGCGCCGGCGACTACAGCTACGCCCAGTCCCAGCAGCTCTACGGATCGCTCTACCAACTCCGAGAGCCGCGCAAGACCTTCCGCCTGGCCGTCAGCACCACGTTCTAAGCCGTTAGTGAATCGAGGGGGGAAGGCCGCAGATCATCGGCCTCTTCCGAATACGATTCGGCTGACTCTCGGTACTACAAGTTGGAGCGGGCCGCCCATCGAGAGAAAAAGCTCTTCAGAAAGTCTGTGAAGGTTAGAGCGACAGGAGCTAGTTTCTTTCCGCGATAGCTGATCAGGCTGAACTCTACTTCTGCAACGGGATTGATGAGCCGGCTCATCACCACTCTGCGGTTCCGGCTCGCCAGCAGTGAGTAAGAGGGAACCACTGCGATGCCTTCGCCCGCTTCCACCATTGCGATCTGGGTGTCGAGTAGGTTGACAGGTATTTTCTCAGCCAGTGCGATGCGCGCTCGCGACACCTGCCGGTCCACCGCCTGCTGAATTGGACTCGCAGGTTGTAACGAAATTAGTCTCTCTCCCTTTAAAGCCGACCAGGTGATGGAACTTCTCTTAAGCTCTTTGTCCTTTTCGGGCCGAATCACCATCAACGGAAAACGTAGAAAGAGCGCCCGCCGAATACCGGCGGCAGGACCGAAGATACCCAGTCCCATATCCAGCTTGCCATCCTGGACCATCTGCAAAAGGACAGGCGCGCGTTCATCGAATAGCTCCATGCGAAAGCCCGGATGGTGTCCCCGGAACTCTCGAATGGCCGGCGCGATGATATTAGCGGCGATGAGGTGAGGTGCTCCCAGACTGAATGATTGGCTGGCTTGACCGGCTGAATGTCCGATACGGGTGGCCACTTCATCCAAATTCCGCAGGCTCTCCTGCGCGATCTTCACCAGCTCGGCGCCGGAACTCGTCAAGGCAACGTGGCGCGTAGTCCGATTGAACAGACGGAATCCCAGTTCCTTCTCGAATTCCCTTATCAGCACGCTCAGTCCCGAAGGCGTAATGAACATCAATTCGGCGGCCCGCGTGAAGTTGCGGTGCTGCGCAACCAAGAGAAAAGCTCGGAGCTGTCGGGAGCTAAAATCCATTATTGAAATTTCCTCAGTAATTATCAAATTACTTTAGCTTGTTTAACGATCGTCCAAGGCATGAGGATAGGGCTCGGGACGTTTCCCGGAACACACCCCAGGCCAAGGAGGATTCGTGGACAACGGCGTCGCCAACCTGGCAGCAGCCCTTCCCTCGGTGCAATTGGCCGAGTCCACGCCGGCCGGGCTCACAGCCATTCAGTGGCTCATCTGTGCGATTGCCTGTCTCGGTTTCACCTTTGATCTTTACGAAGGTCTAATGCTGCCCCTGATTGTGCGGCCGGTGCTGTTCGACCTGGGTCATCTCTCCCCGGGGGCTCGCGACTTCAACCTCTGGGTTGGTCTGCTCTTCTTCGTGCCGACAGCAATCGGCGGGGCCTTTGGATTGGTTGGCGGCTACTTGTCCGATCTCCTCGGACGCCGCCGCGTTTTGGTCTGGAGCATCCTCCTGTATACGATCTCCGCGTGCGCGGCCAGCTTCTCGACCTCAATCCCTGAATTCATGTTTTTCCGGTGCACAACCCTAATTGGCGTGTCGGTCGAGTTCGTCGCAGGAATCACGTGGATAGCTGAGCTGTTTCCCGCACCCGAACAAAGAAATTCTGTGTTGGGTTACACGCAGGCGTTCTACAACCTTGGCGGATTTCTTGTTGCGGGTGCCTACTATCTTTCCGTCACGCACGCGGAACAGCTTCCATCCATTTGGGCGACTCATCAGCCATGGCGATACACGTTGTTCTCCGGGCTGATTCCCGCGATCCCACTCATGCTTGTGCGGCCGTTTCTGCCGGAGTCCCAGGTGTGGAGAGAAAAGAAACGCCTCGGAACACTGAAGCGCCCGAGCTTCTCTGCTCTGTTTCAACCCGCACTCAAGAAGCAAACCTGGACAGTCACCGTACTAGTCGCCTGTAGCTTTGTATTGGCGTACGGCGCCATGCAACAGACCGTCCGAATTGTCCCCGGACTGCCGGGGCTGGCGCATGCGGGAGTTCGATATGTTGAACAGACGGTAAGCAGAGTACAGCTTCTTCAGGAACTCGGCGGCGTCACTGGACGGATACTCTTCGTACTTCTGATTCTCAGAATTGCGAAACAGCGAACCCGATTGCTCCTCTTCCTGACTGCTGCCTTCGTCGTTTACGGATGGATGTATTTCTACGGCGCAACGCAGAGCATCCTGCAACTCCAGGTCGGCATGGTCCTCGCCGCGCTGGTCTTCAACGGACTGTACAGTTTTTGGGGAAACTACCTGCCAACTGTCTTTCCTACGCACTTGCGAGGCACGGGCGAAGGCTTCGCGTTCAACATCGGGGGGAAGATTCTTGGCGCGTCCGCTGCCCTCGTCACGACACAACTGGCTAACGTGATGCCTGCAGCCGATGCTGGTCACCGCTTGGCCTATTCCGCCGGGCTGGTCGCAACCGTGGCCTGCTTGATCGGCGTGATTGTCGCCTTTTGGCTGCGAGAACCCGAAAGCGATCTGCTTCCTGCTTGA
>JBJMGC010000016.1:0-11628 GCA_045808105.1 Acidobacteriaceae bacterium
CCATCTGCCAGTGCGCGTCTCCGAATGGCTGACCTTTGCCGATCCGATCGACACGCTGAAGGAGCATCGCGCTCATCATCCCGCCGACGACCGCATGCTGCATACCGGCATGCTGAAGGGTTTCATGGATGGCTCGCTCGGCTCGCGCACCGCCGCGCTCAACGCCCCGTATGCGGACGATCCGGGCAACAGCGGCATCCCGCGCTACAGCCAGGCGAAGCTGGATGCGATGACGAAGGAGCGCGCGGCGGAGCACTTCCAGATGGGCTTTCATGCTATCGGTGACCGTGCCGTGGAAATGGCGCTCAACGCCTTTTCTCTTGAGCAGGACCGTAGTTGCTCGACTACGTACAGCAGTTCGATTTCCTCCAAGAACGCCTGCATCCCCCGCCCCCATATCGAGCACTCACAAGTCCTCGACGCACCTGATTTCGCTCGCTACAAGCAGCTCGGCGTCATCGCATCCATGCAACCCAATCACTTGCTGACCGACATGGCCTGGGCGGAGCAGCGCCTCGGCCACGATCGTGCGCGCTACTCTTATGCGTGGAAGAGCTTCCTCGATCACGGAGTGCCGCTGGCTTTCGGCACCGACTACCCGGTTGAACCCATCACGCCCTTCCGCGGCATCTACGCCGCCGTCACGCGCGAAAACGAAGCGGGTACCCAGAGCTACTATCCGGAAGAGAAACTGAGCATCGCGCAGGCCCTCTATGCCTACACCCAGGGCTCGGCATACGCGGAATTCAGCGAGACATACAAAGGAACACTCGCACCGGGCATGGTGGCGGACTTCGTCGTGCTCGATCGCGACCTCACCCAAATCCTGCCGCACGATATCCTCGGCACCAAGGTGCTGCGCACCGTCGTCGCGGGCCATCCGACATACTTCGCCAACGTGGTGACGCGGTAAAATCAACACAGGATAAGAGGAGGTACCCCATGGCCACAGCGACCCATCTCCCGCTCGAGCAATATCTCGCGACCTCTTATCATCCGGACTGCGATTACATCAACGGCGAAATTGAGGAGCGCAATTTGGGAGAGCGGGAACACGCAGCCTTACAGGCGGCCATTACTGCCTGGCTATTTCCACGCGCGACAGCCTGGAATGCGCAGGTGCTGGCGGAGCAGCGAGTGCGCGTCTCGCCGGAACGCGTCCGCATCCCGGATGTATGCCTGATCTCGCTTGGTCCTCCCTACGAAAGAGTCCTCGTCACGCCGCCGCTGGCCGTGATCGAAATCCTCTCGCCCGAAGACCGTGTGGCCCGCTACAACGAACGGCTGGAAGACTATCGCCGCATGGGCGTCGCCAACATCTGGGTGGCCGATCCTGAAGAGCGCCGGGGCTTTGACTGGAGCTCCAGATGGCAGGAGCACACTCGTTTCGCGGTTGCTAATTCCCCGGTCTATCTGGACCTTGCAGAAGTCTTCGCTTCGCTTCCTCAGTAATCGTCAGGAGCACGACCATCGCGAAGCACACCCGCAGTGCCTCCCTGCTGTTGATCCTTACCGCGGCGATCTGGGGTTCGACGTTCGTCGTTGTCAAGGACGCGCTGCACGACGTGTCGCCGCTGCTGTTTAACTTGCTGCGCATGATCGTAGCCACCACGGTGCTCGCGGTCATCTATTACCGCGATTTGCTCCGGCTCAAACGAAGCTATCTTGCCGGAGGCGCGCTGGTCGGCCTGTGTCTCGCGGCGGGTTACAGTTTCCAGACCGCCGGCCTCGCTCGCACCACCCCCGCCAAGTCCGCGTTCATCACCGGGCTCATCGTCGTTATCGTGCCGCTGCTTTGCGCCGTGCCCCTGCTGCGCCCCCCAACCATGCGAAGACCGTCGCTTACGGCGTTCGGCGGGGCAGTGATGGCATTTTCCGGGATCCTGCTGCTGACGACGCCTCGCGGCACGCCCTGGGCAGCCATGCTCGGCAGCATCAACACCGGTGACCTGCTTACGCTGTTTTGTGCACTCGGCTTCGCGCTGCATGTAGTTGCGCTGGCGCATGTGTCTCCCCGGCTGCCGCTCGGCGCGCTGGCGGTGCTGCAACTGAGCTTTTGCACGCTCATCATGAGCTTCGCTCTCCCGCTGTTTGAACATCCCTGGATACACGTTTCACCCCGACTGATCGGTGCCCTGCTTGTGACAGGCGTGCTGGCAACGGCGGTGGCTTTTACCGTGCAATCGTGGGCCCAGCAGCGCCTGTCGGCGGCGCATACCGCATTGATTCTCGCCCTCGAGCCTGTCTTCGCCTTTCTGACATCGTTCTTGTTTTATGGGGAGCGACTCTCTGGACGCGCGTCTGCTGGTGCATTCCTGATTCTGGGCGGTATTGCCTTCACCGAATTGCTGCCCCTGGGAGCGCATGCGACCGCCCACGAGGCTCCGGTTGCCTGACAGCTAAAATCAGTTGCATTCCCCTGCAAAACCGATTGCTACCATTGGCGTCTAAGAAATCAGCGATGTCTGGATAGACCAAGCGAACCATCTATACTGAATTGTCAAGACAATTCCACACATCCCCGGCGTACCCGCCGCACCGACGCGACAGCTATCGCGAAACTCACGAGGTTAGACCTGCATATGAACTCTTTACTGAGACGGATCAAGCTCAACCGTCTGGCTCCAACATTTGTCGTACTGTCAACCCTCTCCGCCGGCATTCTCATCGGCTCGGTAGCCGTCCACGGCGTGAAAGGCAGCGAGAACCAGGTCAACAGTTCTGACGCCACCCCGCTGAAGGTCCCCAGCCCGGTACAACTGGGCACGCAATTTACGCAGATCGCCAAGGATGTTGGCCCCGCGGTGGTGAACATCTACACCGAGACTCTGCCCCACGAGCGCCGCACCAGCCGCCGGCCGCATGGCCCCATGCCCTTGCAGCCGAACAATCCGCAAGGGCCGGAGGATCAGCAGGGTCCCGACGACGAACAGCAGCCGCAGCAGGGCCCGGACAACAACTTCCAGGACTTCTTCAACCGCTTCTTTGGCGGCCCAGGGCAGCAGGGTCCGGATGATGGCGGCGGCCTCGACGGCGGGGGCGTTCGCGAATCGCTCGGCTCCGGCTTCATCGTCGATCAGCGTGGCTACATCATCACCAACAATCACGTAGTCGATAAGGCCGACAAAATTTACGTCAAGCTTTCCACGGATCCTGACAACCCCACCGATCACGGCCGGCCCGCGAAGGTGGTCGGCGTCGATCCTGACACCGACATCGCGGTCATCAAAATTGATGCTTCCGGTTCTTTGCCTACGGTAAAGATGGGCAACTCCGACAGCACGCAGGTCGGCGAATGGGTAGTCGCGATCGGTGAGCCGTTCGAGCTCTCGAAGACGGTCACCGCCGGTATCATTTCGGCGAAAAATCGCACCATCGAGCCCGGCGCGAAGGGTCAGTTCCAGCACTTCATTCAGACGGACGCGGCAATCAATCCGGGTAACTCCGGCGGCCCGCTCATCAACATGGATGGGCAGGTCATTGGCGTGAACACCGCAATCTACACCCAGTCCGCCGGCTATCAAGGCATTGGCTTCGCCATGCCCTCGAACACTGTCATCCAAACCTACAACGATCTGATCGGACCCGAGCATAAGGTGGTTCGTGGCTCGATCGGCATCTCCTTCCAGCAGGATCTGCCGGCAGCTGTCGGCCGCGTCTACGGCTTCAAGTCCGGCGTATTGGTCTCGAGCGTGGCGAAAGGCGGACCCGCAGAGCAGGCTGGCATCAAGGTGGGCGACATCATCACCTCGGTCGATGGCAAGCCAATCAAGGATGGAGACGAGCTGGTGAACATCATCACGGCGCGTCATCCAGGCTCGACTGCCAAGATCGGTTACCTGCGCAACGGTCAGCCGCAGAACGCGACGGTCACGATCCAGGACCGGACCAAGACGGTTGGCTCGCTGACAGGTCAGAACAACGGGCCGAACGAGAATGGCCCTGGTGAGGAAGAATCGGGTCCGGACAAGCTCGGCATCACCGCGGTGAATCTGCCGCAGCAGCTCACCGCCAAGGGTGTCCATGGTGTGCTGATTCAGCAGGTGAAGCCTGGTTCGTTTGCCGATGAGATCGGCCTGGCACAGGGAGCCGTTATCAATGAAATCAATAAGACTCCCATCAACAATAAGAGCGACTACACGGCAGCCGTTTCCGCCCTGAAGACCGGGCAGGACGTGGTGGTCAGCATCATCGATCCGCGCAGACCAAGCAGCGGCAGTTTCTACCGCGGTGGAACGCTGCCATAAGTAACACCTCCGTGTTACCCAAGATAACCGGCATCCGCAACTTTGGTGGATGCCGGTTGCCTTTGGGTTGCAATCTCATGACTATGCCGATAATCTCACCAGAACGCGATCTTCCTATCCCCCCACGAGGAATCCGCATGTTTCGTTTTTCTGCCGCCAGCACCCTGGCGCTGGCAGTGGCTCTCATCGCGAGTCCCGCATTTGGTGCGAGCTCCCAGAAGGCCGCAAATACAAGTACGCATAAGCACGGCGCCGTGCGGCGCGTCAGTCGTCGCATCGGACACCGCATTGCCCACCCCATCGGGCAGCGCGGCATCGCGCCGGAGCGCGCCACGCAGATTCAAAATGCGCTCATCCGGGAGAAATATCTGACCGGCTCACCCAGCGGCCAGTGGGACTCCCAGACCGAGGCCGCAATGCAGAAATTCCAGGGCGACCACGGCTGGCAGACCAAGCTCACACCGGATTCGCGCGCGTTGATCGCGCTCGGCCTCGGACCGAGCACCGCCAGCGGACCACAGACCTTGCCTGCGAACACCTACTCCGCTCCATCCGCCGAACCGGCTGAAGCTGGCACACTCGCGTCGGTGCACTCGATCGCGCAGTAGCAGATACAGCAGCACCTGGTGAGATAGGCCCGCATCCGCGGGCCGTTTTCTTTTGGTGTTTGTTCCTATTCCCTACTTCTCAAAGCGCAGCTGATCCTCGATCGTCTCGCGCCTTCGTGCCAGCTTGACGCTCTTGCCATCCACCAGGACTTCGGCGCCGCGGCCGCGTGAGTTGTAGTTCGAGGAAATCGACATCGCGTAAGCGCCCACATCCAGCAAGGCGATCAATGCTCCCGGCTGCACATCGGGCATGGCTCGGTCGCGCGCGAAAAAATCTCCCGTCTCGCAAACCGGACCCACGACATCTACAATTACAGTCTCGCCGTCGGCCGCGGCTGGCTGCTCAAGCGGCACGATCTCGTGGTGGGCTCCATACAGCGCGGGCCGGATGAGATCGTTCATGCCCGCATCTGTAATCAGAAATTCCTTCTCGCCATTACGCTTGCGGTAAAGCACTCGTGCCACCAGCGCGCCCGCCTGCGCCACCAGGAAGCGCCCCGGTTCGAGCAGCAGGCGAACCCGCAATCCGCGCAATCCCGCGCTCAGTGCTGTTGCATACTCCGCTACTTCGTTTGCCGCATCGAACGCCTCAGCGCCAAGCGGCGCGGCGTAGTCGATACCCAGCCCGCCTCCTGCATCCACGAAGCGGATCTGGATGCCATCCTTGGCCAGTTCCTTCACCAGCTCGCGCACCCGGTCGAGCGCCGCTCCGAACGGGGCGGCGCTGCGAATCTGCGAGCCGATATGCACGCTCACGCCTTCCGGCGACAGCCACTTGCTCTTCGCCGCGCGGCCGTACACCTCGCGCGCACGACCGATGTCGATGCCAAATTTGTGCTCGCGCAGGCCAGTCGAGATATACGGATGCGTCTCCGTGAAAACATCCGGATTCACCCGGAGGGCCACCCGAGCCCTTTTGCGCAGCTTCATCGCCCGCTCCGCAAGCAGATCCAGCTCCGGCTCGCTCTCCACGTTGAACAGAAGAATGCCCGCGCGAAGCGCCAGGTCCATTTCGTCGGCTGTTTTCCCAACCCCGGAAAAGACCGTCCGCGCAACGGCCCGCCTGTCCGCGTGCCGCACGCGTTCCAATTCTCCACCCGAGACGATGTCAAAACCCGCGCCTTCGCTGGCAATCATTCGTAGCAGCGACAGGTTCGAATTCGCCTTGACCGCATAGCAGATCAGGTGATCCTGGCGCTTGAATTGTTTCCGGAAGAGCGCGAGCCGCTCGCGCACCTGGGAAGCGCTGTAGCAATAGAGCGGCGTGCCGTAGCGGCCAGCCAGCTTCTCCAGCGGCACCGCATCGCAGAGAAGTTGGCCTTCAGGGCTGTAGCGGAAAGGTCGCGCAGCGACCCTGTCGGACTTTCGGGGCAAGGGGAGCTTCCTCGTTTGAGATAAAGGTGCTCTCATCTTTTCATATTTGGCTGGGCCACACGTGCGTTGGCCACGAGATCAGGGTTATGCATCAGGGTCACCGATCAGTGTTCAGTGTTCTCGTCGGCGAAGCGACGCAGCAGCGCTCCGACAAGCCGGGGCTGTTCATAGGGCGCGTAATGTCCCATCTCCGGCAGCAGATGAAAACTCGCACCAGGAATCGCATTCGCCAGTTCCCGCATCTCTGGCGGACTCGATCCGCGGTCGAGCGCAGCCGCCAGCACAGCGGTAGGTACGCGAATCGTTGCCGCCGTCGCCCGCGAGTCCGGCCGCGCGGCCAGCGCGCGCTGCACCGCAATGGCTGACTCGGCAGACATGCGCTCCATCATCGCGCTCAGCCGGTGCACAATGTCCGGATCTCGCTGCTTCGCGGGTGCGCCCACAAGTGTATCCAGCATCGTGTCGAAGAATCGTGAAGTGCCGTGTTGCTCAATGTCTGCAATCGTGGCTTCGCGCGCGCGCCGCGTCTCGGGAGTGTCGGCGTGTGGCTTAGCGCTGCAGATGGCGAGGGCCCGCATCCGCTCAGGCGCCTGCCTCCACAACTCGTACAGCAGATAACCGCCGATCGAGCAACCGCAGAAGATCGCGCTTTCGATAGAGAGCGCGTCCAGCACCCGAAGCACCGCACGGCCCATCGTCTCCATACTCGTCGTCTCATCACCCAGCGGCGAGAGTCCGTGACCAGGAAGATCGGGCAGCAGAACGCGATACTCCGGCTGGAGCGACGCAGCAGCGGGCAGCCAGAAGCCATGATCCACAGGCGTGGGGTGGAGAAACACCACACAGGGCCCTCTGCCGCGATCCTCATAGTGGAGGAGTTCGCTCATGCTGCAAGGCTCAACTCTCTTGTGTTATGCCTGCGGATTCGCTGGAGGAGAATAGCTGCCGGCCGTCGGCAACAACAGCGGCTCTTCCGGCGCGGCCACCCACAGCACAATGTAGAGGACCAGGCCGACACCGCTGAAGCATGCGAGCAGAACGAAAACTACTCGCACTAGTGTCGGATCCCATCCGTAGGTAACGGCAACGCCCTGGCACACCCCGGCGATGATGCGCCCCATGCGCGGACGCACCAGCCTGCGCTGGGATGCAGCCGGAGGCACTGCGTTCGAACCGTCAAAGGCTCCGCCGATGGCATGGCCGCAATTTGGACAATGCCTGGCATCCGTCGCTATTGGTTTGCCGCAGTTGCTGCAGTAATATCCCATCGCCCTCTCCCCCCGCATCCGCATGAATATCTGATCTATTCGATATGACGCAACTGCCAAGCTGGAAGTTCCAGGAAGCCGAATACCACATTGTGCAGGAAATCAGCCTTTGTATGGCACTCTTAAGTACCGGCGCGCATCCGAGGCCTGTTCGCTGTCGCCCAATGCCAGAACATCACGATACGCCGCTTCGGCCTGATTGCGCTTTCCGAGCACGTCATACTCCATGCCGGCGCCCAGCTGGGCGCGGCGCTTCAGGTCCGGGCTCACTGTAGGCTGCGCGGATACATGCTCAAAAGCCTCGGCCGCCCCAGCGGCATCCCGCTGCCCACGCAACGTGTCGGCCAACCCGTACCATGCCAGCTCCAGGTGGGCGTTGGTAAAGTAGCCCGCACGATGCGACTGGTCTAGAAGCGCACGGTACAGGACGATCGCCTGCTGCGCACGGCCTGCATCCTTCTGCAGGTTCGCCGCCTCCAACCAGAACAGGAAGTTATGCGGATACTCCCGCTTGAGCGAATCGTTCCACTCCGCGGCTTCGTCGTACTTCGCTTCGCGGCGCAAGAAAAGGGCCAGCGCCGTGCGAGCCTCCACCGACGTCGTTACCCCATGCTCGCCGTCATCCCGCAGCAGAGCCAGCCCTTTTTCTTTGTTCCCGTGGATGCCCGCCAGTCCGGCAAGCATCTTGATCGCCATAGGCAATGAGCCAACAACGTATTGGTGTACCCCCACAACCAGCTCCGCATCCACGTAGTCGGGGTCGGCCTTCAGCACCTGGTCGTTGTCCTGGCGCGCCTGCAATGCCAGCCGCAATGCCGAAAGGAAGGATCGCTGCACTAGCCCCATGTAGGTCGCCCGTAAACTCTTCGACCAGCCGCGCGCGTAAAGTGCATCCACATCTTTCGGATTCTGCCGCAGCCGCTTCTCTGCTAACTGGATGGACCTGCCGGAGAGATCTTCGATATGCGCCGAGAAGGCCTTATCCTCCATCACCTGGTGCTTGCCGGTCAGAAAACCATCGTGAGCGTAAAGCGTCGTGTCCAGCAGGTCCAGATTGTAGAGCTCGTGGAACAGAACGGTCTCGAGCACGTAGTCCGCCGCCATCGGATCTTCGGGGTGCGCCTTCTGCACCTTCTGAAAACGCTTCAAGGCGCCGTCATAGTCCAGGGTGTAGAAGCGCTCATAGGCCGCGCGCACCTCCGGAGCCCGGTTCAGCGGGTTCGTATGGATGACCCGCTCCTGAGCCTGAGCCGCTATCGGCCAGACGATGGCAACGACGATCCCCAGCAGGCAACTGCCCCATCGCACGTCCGCCGACCTGCCCTGAACCCGGGGAACATTCCTCATCGTTGTCATGCTCTCCGTAAGATCTCTTTCGAGCGGATCCCAATAAACGCCAAGATTCGAGCGCCCAACCACTATCCAAATTACGCGTTCGGCTGCGGCTTCCGCATCCTCCCCGTCCACAGACGGAAAGTACTGGCTACCGGACGCCCTGGATTTTGTTTATGCTTGCAGAAAATTTCGCTGTCGTCTCCAACCACTCACCCCCAACCGCACTCGACCCCAGGGGGACGGAATGACCAGGCAAGAGGTTCTTCGGCACATCGTTCTGCAGGCACGATCCAACGGGTTCGATTTCCGCGCGTGGTACCGCGCCTTTGTTGCGCCGGAGTGGCTTGGCTTCGAACATGCCATCGACTATCTCTGTCAGGGCCGCAACTGCTATTCGCTGCTCTTCTCTCATGAGTTTGCGCAGGCTTTCTGGAAAGCCGGCCTCCAGATGAGCTTCATGGTGCCCGCGGTCAGCTATCCGCAACGCAGAAAGGATGGCCAGATCGTGACCGTGCACCGGCGTGCCTTCGCCCGGCGCATGCTCAAGGCCGATTCCTGGCTGTACCATCTGCGCGAGATGGTGGAAGCGCCACACCCTCTCAAATACATTCGCCGCTTCGTCGTGCTGCAGGAGGATGTCGTGGCGGCGCGGCACTCCCGCCCAGACACGGCGGCAGATCATCCGATTGAGGATGGTGAAGATGCCCACGCGCCTAACGCCGGCGAGGGCCGGCCCCGACTGAACTAGCGGGCATTTATCCGGCAGAAGGTTCGTATGCAAAGAGATGGTGCAGCGGACCACGACCCTCCCCGACCGGATACGCAGCGCGCAATGCGCCTGCGACATAACGCTTCGCCGCTTCGACTGCGTCCAGACCCGTCCGTCCCAGCACGAGTTCAGCCAGGAGAGCACTTGAAAAGGCGCATCCAGTTCCATGCGTAGAGCGCGTATCCACCCGCTCACCCGCAAGCCAGCTTCCCTTGCCCTCCAGCAGCAGGTAGTCATCGGGCCGGTCGAGATGGCCTCCCGTCACCACGATCGCAATACCGGGATTGCCGGCGTTCGCCGCTTGCGTGGCGAGCCGAGCCGCGGCGCCGGGCACCTGCTCCCGCGTTCGCACATCGAGCTCCGTCAGGAGAGCCAATTCGTTGAGGTTGGGCGTAATCCAACCCACTGCACCGACCAGCCGTTCGCGGAGCAAGGCCGTGCCTTCTCGATCCAGCAACGCTGCACCGGAGCTCGATTGCACCACCGGGTCCAGCACCACCTTCGCGCGCAGTTCCGGTCGCGCCCGCAAGAAGTGCTCCGTCTCCGCCACCAGGCCGGCGCCGGCCAGCATGCCCAGCTTTACCCCGGCCAGAGAGACATCGTCCGCCAGGCACTCCAGGGTCTCGCGAAAGAACGAGGGCCGCACCGGCTCCAAAGAGCGAACGCCTTGTGTCGACTGCACGGTCAACGCGGTGATCGCGGCAACGCCGTAAACGCCGTGCGCGGCAAACGTCTTGAGGTCGGCAGTGATGCCGGCGCCGGACGACGGGTCAAATCCGGCGATGGTAAGACACACTGGATGGGTCGCTGGGGCGTGAGATGACATGGGCTTGGCGCGCAGTTTCCGGTCTATCCCTTGTACCGGATGATCCGCCTCGGTACTCCGCTACTGTATCGGATTGAGAAGCTTGCCCCATGCTGCGTGTTGCTCGCGCGGACGCAAGCCAATGCCACGCCGGAGATGCTGCAAGCGTTGGAATTTAGCTTCATTGCCCGACAGCGGTGCATTCCATGGTTGAGGTGAGACGCACTCCCGCCTATGCTAACTGCGCGATCCATACCGCCGATTCACGATGCCATAGGCTCGGCTTCTTTCCCAGGAGTATCCGTTGAAGCTGCTTTTGAAATTCAATCTCGTCCTGCTGCTCGTCTTTGGCGCTGGCATGTATCTGACTGCGCGCAACTCGCACAACTTCCTCATCCGCAGCGCCAAACAGCAGGTACTCCAGCAGGCGGAGTTGATGAATGCCAGCGCGAGCGCTACGAAGGACTACACCGAACGAGAGGTCAGTCCGGCGCTCGAAAGCACACACGCCCGCGCCAGCACATTTCTCCCGCAAACCATTCCGTTTTACGCGACCACCGTAACCTTCCAGGCGCTGCGTAGCACCTATCCCGACTACACCATCCGCGAGGCCGCGCTCAATCCCACCCGGCTGACCGATCGCGCGACCGATTGGGAAGCGGACCTGATCAACTACTTCCGCAATGATCCCTCCCAAAAGGAGGTGATCGGGCAGCGATCGACACCCACAGGCGAGATCCTCTATGTGGCAACTCCCATCGTCGCCGCAGGCGGATGCCTGCAGTGCCACAGCCGGCCCGCAATCGCTCCGGCCGCGCTGGTGAAGCGCTATGGCAGCCAGAATGGTTTTGGTTGGCAGCCGAACGAAACTGTCGGCTCGCAGATCGTCTCGGTACCGATGTCGGTGCCTTTGAAGATTGCCAACGACGGATTCCGGGACCTTCTCATCAGTCTCGGGCTCATTTTTTTGGCCACCATAGCGATGATCGATATCGCTATGTATCTACTTGTGATCCGTCCACTGAGCCGCGTTTTGCGGGCCGCCGACCGAGTCAGCAAGGGCGAGCTTGACCTGCCTCCGCTAGCGGTCAAGGGTCATGACGAGATATCTGCCGTGACTGCGTCCTTCAATCGCATGCACACCAGCCTTCTCAAGGCCTTCGAGATGCTGAATGGCTGAACTACTGCGCGCCTGTTCTCCTAGCACTCGCCCGCTGGGAAG
>JBJMGC010000017.1:0-14546 GCA_045808105.1 Acidobacteriaceae bacterium
CACAGCGCAATACCGCTGGACGAATTCGGAACAGTTACAATTTCCTATGCCCCCGATGGAGCCAGTGACGCGCCACCAATGCCTCATTTACGAGGGAGCACCATCGAAATATCTCCCCGCGCTAGCCGCAGTCACGCTGGAGAAATTGAAGCAGAACCGCCGCTGCCTCTACCTCAACAGTCCACCGATGGTTGCCGGCATGCGTTCCTACCTCGCAGCCGCCGGTGTGGACGTCGCCGACGAGGTGGAAAAAGGCAGCTTGATCCTGACCTCCGATCAGCAACACCTCGCCGCCGGCCGCTTCGACGTGGAGCGGATGATGCGTACTCTCGAAGACGCTCTCAGCCAATCATTGCTCGACGGATACGCCGGCCTCTGGGCCACCGGCGACATGACCTGGGAGCTCGGCTTCGAAAAGGAACCTCCAGGCTTCTGGAATACGAGTGGCGGCTGGAGAAAATGTTTCACCAGCGGCCTGAGCTCAGCGGTATCTGCCAGTATCACGCCGACACCCTGCCGCCCGAGATGATGCGGCAAAGCCTCCTCATCCATCCATCCATCTTCCTCAGCCAGACGCTTTCGTTCGTCAACCCGCACTACATGTGTCCCGAAATCTTCCTTCACGAAGCGGCCCAGAACACCCAACTCGACGCCGCTGTCAGTCGCATCTGCCAATCGGGAACGCTCAGCAACGCTTAGGGCCGAAGTCCCCATTCTCCGGGGCCAGCGCCGACCCGTACGTTCCCCTTCCCCTCGCAATGGCCGCCTGGAAATGCATGATGGAAGAAACGCGATGGAGATAAGCCGACCAATCTCCAAGGAGTGACCTCACATGAGCTCAGCTTCGATCTCGGCACCCGTCCTGGAAGACAAACTGCTTCGCCCGATCCTCGTTGGTGGCGCGCTGGCCGGCACCTTCGATCTGATCTCCGCCTTCATCACCTTCGGACTCGGCAATCCTCGCCTCATCGCCGGAGGACTCCTCGGCAAGCAAGCCTTGCAAGGCGGAGCCGGTACATGGATCCTCGGCGTCGTCCTCCATTACTCCATCGCCTTCTCGGCAGCAGCCATCTACTGTCTCTCCAGCCGCCACCTCAGCTTCCTCAAAGACCATTGGCTGGTCTGCGGTCTCTTCTACGGATTCGCCGTCTTCCTCGTCATGAACCTGATAGTCCTGCCCCTCAGCGCCTACCACTACATGGGCCCCTATCAGTACCGCGGCCTGTTATTGGGCATCCTCGTGCACATGCTCATCATCGGCCTGCCCATCTCACTCAGCCTGCGCAAGCTATAACGATTCCGCATTCAGTCGTCTGTTCGCTGGTCTATAGTGATCTGCCAGCGGAGTCCTCATGCCCGTAGACCTCTACGACAGTGCCTATAGCCACTATGCGACTGACGTCTATCGTCAGGTCCGCATCGCCACCTATGGCGACGACCTCGGCCAGACAAGCTGGGTCACCGGTGACGAGTCCCGCGAGATCCCTCAACTCCTTGAGCTAACCCCCGCCTCGCGCGTGCTCGAAATCGGCTGCGGCTCCGGAGGCTATGCCCTTCGTCTCGCCGCCGCCACCGGCTCCAGCATCCTCGGCGTCGATATCAACGAAGCCGGCATTCGTAACGCCAGCAGCCTCGCACGCGAGCGCAACCTCGACAGCCGCGCCTCCTTTCAGCTGTGCGATGTCGCAAAGCCGCTGCCCTTCCCCGACCAATCCTTCGACGCCGCCTTCGCCAACGATGTTCTCTGCCACATCACCGCGCGCGACGCCCTCCTCCGCGAAATCTTCCGCATCCTCAAGCCGCACGGCCGCTTGCTCTTCAGCGATGCCCTCATCCTCGGCGGAGCCGTCACCCACCAGGAGATCGCCACCCGCAGCTCCATCGGCACCTACATCTTCACTCCGCCCGGCCACAACGAGCGCCTCATCGAGCAAGCCGGATTCCGCCTCCTCGAAGCCACCGACACCACCGCCAACGCCGCCGCCATCGCCCAGCGCTGGCAAGCCGCCCGCGGCGATCAGCGCGAAGCGCTCATCGCCATCGAAGGCGCAACCAACTTCGAAGGCCTCCAGCAATTCCTCGCCTGCGTCGCGACGTTATGCAGCGAACGACGCCTGTTACGTTTTCTATACGTCGCCGAAAAGCCGGACTAATCTCGCCTCCGCGCGCGTTCTTACGAGCGCTTCGAAATAACGAAAGAAAATCCGAGCGAAATCCCCGCCGCAACGTCCTGTTTAACGTCGTCTCGTATGCAAGCACGCTGGGCGCGTAGTTATTCCCAGCGTCCGCCCCGCTCTGTCTCCACATTTTTGTAAGAGGTAAGCTATGACCCTGATAACTCCCGAACCACCAGCTGTTATTCGCAACCGCGCCATCCACTTAGCCGCGATCCTGCTACTCCTCGCGCCGCTCGCATCCCACGCCTACGCTCAGTCGCCGGCCACCAAGTTAGCCGACCTCAACTCCGCGAACGAAAAGCCCTCGACTTACAAGACCTTCTATCTCACCAACCTCACCCGCGAGCAGGATGCCAACGAGATCCAAACCGACCTCCGCAACATGCTTCCCACGGCCAAGCTCTACTATGTGCCGTCGCAAAACGCTCTCTCCATGCGCGCCTCTGCCGAAGATATCGCACTCGCGCAGAAGATCCTTGCCGATCTCGACCGTACCCCCAAAATCTATCGCCTCACCTACACCATCACCGAAAGCGAAAGCGGTCAGCCCTCCGGCAAACAACACGTCACACTCATCGTTACATCCGGCGGTAAAGCCGACGTCAAACAGGGCAGCAAGGTGCCTATCGTCATCGGCAACGACCCGCAGGGCGAGCAGCCCGCGCACGCCAATGTTCAATACCAGGACATAGGTCTCGAGATCGAAGCCATAGCCAACGCGTATACCGACGGCCTTCGCCTCCGCAGCCGCATCGCGCAATCCAGCGTGGCCGATGAGAAATCCGGCATCGGCTCGCAGGACCCTGTCTTCCGCCAGACCACACTCGACGCGACCGCCACCCTCGTGCCCGGCAAGCCGCTCATCCTCGGCTCCCTCGACATCCCCGGCACCAACCGCCACCAGCAAGTCGAAGTCGTCTCAGAAGCCATTCCATAAACCTGACCTTAGAACGGCGCCCACCCTTCGCAAAGAAGTAGGGTGGGCGAATCACTTCCATCCGCTGACTGCAATAGCTAGCAATCGCAGGAAGGCCGCAAGAACTCTTCTATCGGTGCGACAAAACCTACGCTCACCTCGGCGAACAGGATTAGATTGTTCGTTACAGGTACAAACAGCGTATGGAGAACTTCCTCATCCGCCCTGCGGTTCTGTCTGAGCAAAGGGAGCTCGAAGACCTGCAGAGACGCGCATCCCTCACCAACCTTGGCGATCGCAGTGCGTTGCTCGCCCATCCCGATGCGATTGAGGTTCCCGCAGAACAGATCGCCGCCGGAGCGGTCTTCGTTTCAGAGCAGAACGGCGCCATCGCCGGATTCGCTGCCGTGCTGCCTCGAGCGGATGGAGGCGCAGAACTGGATGCCTTGTTTGTGGACCCCACCATGCGGCGCCGCGGCATCGCGCGCGCGTTGGTCGAGCACTGTTGCGAAGTAGCGCGGTCCCAGGGATCGGCGTTCCTCCAGGTCGTCGGCAATCCTCACGCTGAGGATTTCTACCGCGCCTGTGGCTTTCAGTTGACCGGAACGACCGAGACCCGCTTCGGCCCAGGCCTGCTAATGCGCAGACTCATCTGAATCCTCATCGCACCCGATGACCTAATAAGGTATGCAGTCCGATGGCGTTTGCCGGAACCGCTGCAGACAAGCCGGCTCCGTTCGCCCGAAATGTCCGATCAGCTTGAGTTGCTCGATCCCTTTGACAAGTCGGTCTCCCTTGCAATCCGCTCCAAAGGCTTTGCAGGCTTGCGTAGCCACTTAAGCTCCGCCAGAATCACAACATCATTCACGTCGACGTGGCCTGCTGAGCAAGCCGCTAGACGCGTACACCCATGTACATCACTTACTACTCGTGCGCGATTATTGGCA
The DNA here is from genome assembly GCA_045808105.1 of Acidobacteriaceae bacterium. Taxonomy (GTDB): domain Bacteria; phylum Acidobacteriota; class Terriglobia; order Terriglobales; family Acidobacteriaceae; genus KBS-83. Next base: position 4,041 of record JBJMGC010000017.1, read on the forward strand.
CTGGATAGAACCAGAGGGTTCGATAGCCATCATAGATTTCGACGAGTTCCGGCCTCAGTATGGAGAAAGCTGTGATCTCGCAAAGCTGACAGCTTCTCTGCTCGGATACGATTGGCTTCCGGTCGAGGATCGTGATTTCTATGTGCGATACAAGGCCATACCCGTGAACGGAGCCGTGATAGAAACGGCAGAATTTATGAGTGGCAGGAGGCCCTGGCTAATTGACAGCCGTTGGGCGTCCATACAGTACCATTCCAAAACGAAACGCCAAACCACAGCCCCAAAACCTGCCAAATCAACCCGCCCAATCCGCTAGAATAGAAACAGATCAAATAAACCAAAACGCCACCAGTCCGGTGGCGTTTCCTTTTAGGGCCATCGTTCCGCCCCATGGGTCCGAATGCACCGGAAGGGTGGAGATATTCCTCGTGCCTCCGAGTCTAGAATCTTTGCAGGGGTCGACATGAAAGTACGGATTTTCCCAGAGATAACAATTGGCGTCCTCACACTGCTGGGCGCTCTAAGCCTGGCTGACGAAGCATGGCGCGCGCCGGAACCTCTTCCGCTGGTTGTATTTCTGCAAAATCATCACCTATGGAATCTTTGGAAAGAACTGAGGTGGCAATATATGTATTCGCATGAAGTTCTCCATTTTCTTTCCGGCGTGGTCGGCTCGGTATTGGGCTGCTGGATTTACTTTGCGATCCAGAAGAGAAAGACGTGATCTCTTCAAGCAACGGCTTCTTCCCGAAGTGGAAATACGGCGGAATCGGATCAGCAAAAATCTGCCCAATCAACCCACCCGATTCGCTACAATAGAAATAGAGCAAACAAACCAAAACGCCACCAAAACGGTGGCGTTTTCCATTTGGGCTCGCAAATCCGCTCCATAAGTCCTGATTGCAAGACGAATTTACCGATAACTAACTTGGAATGACCAATTTGACCCTCGGGAGAGCACCTATCTAACTGATCCAGATGAAGTTACAAACCAGCCTCCCGGCACGGGAGGGGGGAGGGCCGGGTAGCATGACTATGCCCTCGAAGGCGGCGGAAACATCTCGCGCACCAGCGCCAGCCCCTCTTCCTTCGTCGTGATCGCGCCCTCAAGCTGCGCATCCTCCGCCGCATCGAGCATCGCGCGGAACCCCGGCCCCGGCCGATAGCCCGCCGCGATCAGGTCCGCCCCCGTCACCAGCAGCCGCGGCCGCACCTCCTCCGCCGGCGCTGCTCCATGGCGAGCCTTCGCAAAATCGTAAAGCTCCAGCCGGTTGTGGCTCGACGTCACATCCAGCCGATGCAGTTCCAGGTGCTCCTCAAAGCGCGGCAGCCGGAAGAACCGCTTCAGCGTCGACTCCTTCATCTTCCCCACATCGCCGAAGCGCATATGATTCGCCACCAGCGACAGGATCTGTTCCGTCTCCTCGTTCGAGAAGCGCAGCCGCCGGCAGATCGCCGCCGCCATCCGTGTCCCCACTTCGGCATGCCCGTTGAAGCGGATGCGATCCGCCACCATATATGTAGGCGGCTTGCCGACGTCATGCAGCAGCGCGCCCCACGCCAGCGTCGCCGAGCCGCCCGCCGGCAGCTGCTCCAGCAGCAGCAGCGTGTGCACCCACACATCTCCCTCCGGATGCCACTCCGGTGGCTGCGCTACACCCCGCATCGCCGCGACCTCCGGCAGCACCTGCTGCAGCAGCCCGCTCGATTCCAGCATTTTGAAAGCCTCCGCCGCATGTCCCTCGGTCAGCATCCGCGTCAGCTCATCCCGCATCCGCTCGCGGCTTACCTGCCCGATCTCGCGCGCCAGCACCCGAATCGCCGCGAAGGTCTCGCGCTCGATGGTGAATTCGAACCGTGCCGCAAAGCGCACCGCGCGCGGCATGCGCAGCTTGTCCTCGGTGAAGCGCTGCATCGGCTTCCCGATCGCGCGCACCACGCCAGCCCGCAGGTCCTCGCGCCCGCCGACATAATCCAGCACCGCCGCCGACGCATTGCCGCTCGCCAGATACTGATCCACATCCAGCAGCATTCCGTTCATGGTGAAGTCGCGCCGCAGCACATCGTGCTTCGCGTCGTCCGTGTACTGCACGTCATCTGGCCGCCGCCCATCGCTGTACGCGCCATCCGACCGGAACGTCGCCACCTCAGTGACGATCTCCTGCCCATCCACCTGCAGCGGCACCAGTACCACACCAAAGTGCGCCCCCACGCCGAAGGCCTTGCGGAACAGCGCCATCACCTCATCCGGCCGCGCATCCGTCGCCACGTCGAAGTCCTTCGGCGCATGCCCCATCAGCAGGTCCCGCACGCATCCGCCCACCAGATACGCGCGATGCCCCGCGCCGGCGAGCGTGTGCACCACTGCCGTCGCCGCCTCTAGTCCGCTGCTGAATGCCACACTCACTCCTCTAGTATGGATGAGGGTGAAACACACGACGTACAGCGCATCAGGCCTGATCTTGGCCCCCGCCGCAACCGGCGGATTGATCTTGGGTATCGAGAGTTCCTGCGACGAGACCGCCGCCGCCGTCGTCGAGCGCGGCGCGCGCCAGCTCTCGAACGTCGTCGCCTCGCAAATCGCCATCCACTCGCCCTACGGAGGCGTCGTCCCCGAGCTCGCCTCCCGCGAGCACCTCCGCGCCATCATCCCCGTCGTCGACGCCGCCCTCCGCGAAGCCGGCGTCACCATGACGCAACTCGACGCTATCGCCGTCACCGAGGGTCCCGGCCTCGCCGGCGCGCTGCTCGTCGGCATAGGCTACGCCAAGGCCCTGGCCCACGCGCTCGGCAAGCCGCTCATCGCCGTCAACCACCTCGAAGGCCACATCCACGCGGTGCTGCTGGAGCACGCCGCCACCATCCCCACCACCGGCCCGCTGCTAGCGCTGGTCGTCTCCGGCGGCCACACCCACCTTTATCTAGCCGAGCAGCACGACGGCACCTGGCACTACCGCAACATCGGCCACACTGTCGACGATGCCGCCGGCGAGGCCTTCGACAAGGTAGCCAAGCTGCTCGGCCTCGGCTACCCCGGCGGCCCCTGGATTGACCACCTCGCCCCCCACGGCAACCCCCAGGCCATACCCTTCTCCTTCGCGCAGATAAAACAGAAACTCCACCGCCCCGGCCAGCACGACTCACGATTCGCCTTCAGCTTCAGCGGCATCAAGACCGCAGTCCTGCGTTACATCGAGACACACAACATGGCCGCTTCCATAGCCGCGCGGCGCCAGCAGCTCACGCCAGAGACGAAACCCGCCGAGGCCATACCGCTCTGCGACCAGCAAACGCTCGATCTCCTCGCCTCCTTTCAGCGCGCAGTCGTGGATGATCTGAAGCGCAAGACCTTCGCCGCAGCCGAGCACTACGGCGCACATGCCTTGCTCATCTCGGGCGGAGTGGCCGCGAACCGCGAACTGCGTGCGCGCTTCACCACAGAGGCGGCAAATCGCGGCCTGCTCATCGCCTTTCCCACGCTTGCGCTCTCTACCGATAACGCCGCCATGATCGCTGCCGCCGCCTGGCCCAAACTGCTCGCCCGCGACTTCGCGCCTCCGTCGCTATCGGCCCGCGCCAGCCTTGCACTCGGTCCGGAGCAGACACTCCCGTAGAATCAAAGGACGCCCGAAATCCACTCCACCCAGAACGCATGACACTTCAGCTCTTCAACACCCTCAGCACACAAGTCGAACCCCTCACCCCCGCCGACGGCAAGGCCCTCACGCTCTATGCCTGCGGCCCCACTGTCTACGACTACGGCCACATCGGCAACTTCCGCACCTTCGTGCATGTCGATCTGCTGCGCCGCTTTCTCGAGCAGCTGGGCGTCCCCGTCAAGCACGTCATGAACATTACCGACGTGGACGACAAGATCATTCGCAACGCAGCGGCGCAGGGCGTCTCCATCGCCGAATACACGCCGCGCTATGAGAAGGCCTTCCTGGAAGACCTGCGCGCACTCGGCTGCCTCGATCCCGTCCTCATGCCGCACGCCACCGAGAACATCCCCGAGATGGTCGCGCTCATCCAGCAGCTCGAGCAGCGCGGCCTCGCCTATCGCACCGAGGATGGCTCCTGGTACTTCCGCATCTCGGGCGACCCCGACTACGGCAAGCTCTCCAAGAAGGATCTCAGCGGCAACACCGCCGGTGCCCGTGTCGATGTCGACGAGTACGAGAAAGACTCTGCCTCGGACTTCGCCATGTGGAAGGCCGGGAAACCCGGCGAGCACGCATGGGACACAGTGCTTGGCCACGGCCGCCCCGGTTGGCACATCGAGTGCTCCGCCATGGCGATGAAGTTCCTCGGCGAAACGCTCGATCTCCACGCCGGCGGCGAAGACCTGACTTTCCCGCATCACGAGAACGAGATCGCGCAATCCGAATCCGCCACCGGCAAGACCTTCGCTCGTCACTGGATGCACGTGCGCTTCCTGCTCGTCGAAGGCCGCAAGATGTCGAAGTCCGAAGGAAACTTCTTTACCCTGCGCGATCTCCTGCTGCGCGGCTATAAGGCTTCCGCGATTCGCTTTCTGCTGCTGTCAGTTCCCTATCGCCATCAGCTCAACTTCACCTTCGACGGACTCGCCGAGTCCACCTCTGCCGTCGAACGTCTCCGCACCTTCCGCCAGCGCATCCAGCACGGCCCCTGGGCCGAAGGTGAAAACGCGGAGCTGCTCGCACAATCGCAGCAAGCCGCGCAGGCGTTCACCGCTGCTCTCGCCAACGACCTCAACACCGCCGAAGCTCGCGCCGCAATTTTTGATTTGGTCCGCCACGCCAACACCGCCGCGGACCACGGACAGCTATTCCAGGGCAATGTCGCGCCCATCCTTCACGCGCTCACGCTTTTCGATCAGGTCTTCAACGTCCTCGAGGACCGCGACACCACCATTGCACGCGAAGCGCTGGCCTGGGCCGAGCACGAAGGCAAGCTCAACGAAACCACCGCCGGGCTGCAAGCCTCGCTCGAGCTAAGCGATGCCGACATCGAGCGCCTCATCGCCGAACGCACAACCGCAAAGAAGACTCGCAACTTCGCCCGCGCTGACGCTATCCGCAACGACTTAGCCGCAAAAGGCATCCTGCTCGAAGACAGCAAGGATGGAGTGCGCTGGAAACGGAAATAGGGGCAGCAGGGATGAAAAAGCAGAGCTTGTCGGGATGTTTATCGAGTTCTGCGCCGCGTCGGTCGCGCTGGCCGTGACACGGCTGCCGGTCCAAGGCCCTGGCCAAAAATGGCCGTCGAAGCCAGCATTGCGCCAGTATTGTCTATGATCTGCACCGCGCCGGTGCGCAGTCCCGGCGAGCGCGGCGAAAACGTAACCCTCACCGTGCACGAGCTGTCCGCATTCAGGTTTCCGGAACACGTGGATGCGCCATTCAACGTGAAGTCGAGATTGGACGGCTGACTTTGCAGCACCTTCACAGCAGACAGCGCCACTGGAAGCTGAATATTAAACGACAGGATAAGGGTCGTGCGAGAGCCCAGCTTCACAGTGCCAAAGTTTGCTGAACTATCCTCATAGACCCACGTGTCATTCAGAGCGCCTTGGCTCGTTCCGCCAAACAGCATCACCTGGCCCGGAGCGTGCCCGGGAGAATAATAGATCAACGCCGGTTCCGTGCGTGCCGAAGGACCGCTGGCCGTGTGTTGCTGCTTCCAGTTCGTCCCATCCCAGATCCACGTGTCATCCAGATCGGTGGCGCCGAATCCCGGATAGCCACCAAACAACACAATATTCCCCGAGGCATTGCTCGCCATCGCCGCTGATTGCCTCGCTCCAGGGCTGTTGGCCGGTGACTGCTGCGTCCAATTCGTCCCATCCCATGTCCAGGTCTCGTTCAGCATTCGGCTGTTCTCATTCATCCCGCCGAACAGCACGATGTGTCTGGAATGGTCGCTGGCCATCGACGGTGCCTCCCGGCCGCCGGGGCTGTGAGCGGGCGACTGCTGCGTCCAATTCGTTCCGTCCCATATCCAGGTGTCGTTGACCATCCGGCTGTTTTCAATGGTCCCGCCGAAGAGCAATACATGACCGGAGCCATCAGCCGCCATTGAAGCGCCAGAACGAGCCGAAGGGCTGCCGGCCGGGAATTGCTGCTTCCAGTTCGTCCCGTCCCACGTCCACGTATCGCGCAAATCGCCATCCGGCGTGAAGCCGCCGAACAGGATAACCTGGCCCGAAACATCGCTTGCCATCGCACCATTTGATCGAGCAGGCGGACTGTTCACAGGAAACTGCTGCGCCCAGTTCGTTCCATCCCAAATCCAGGTATCGTTCAGCGCGCCACCCTCGTTGCTACCGCCGAAGCATACGACGCGGCCGGACGCATCGCTGGCCACCAGTGCGTAATAGCGCGCGCTCGGAGCCCCAGTTACAGGCAGTCGCGTCCAAATACCGGCAAACGAGATCTGCTGTGCGCTTGCCGCAACAGATAGCGCGAGCAGCAGAATGATCCCGAGCGAAAGGAATTTGCGAACGAGTTCTCTCATGACCAAGGGATCAATTGGAACACTCCCGCTGTGAAAAGTATGTCTCTATCTCACGAATCGCCATGTAATTGGCCTGATCCTGCAGGACCTCACAGAGCTCCCGGAGTAACTTCGCGTGCATGAATCAAAACTGCGGCAGCCGATGTAAATAACGACGGCGGCAGATCTCATCACCCCCGCCAACGCCCCCGGACAGCGTCATGGCGACCTCACTCCTGTGGCCAAACTGACTGCGAAAGCCGAGAGCCAGTCATTTCTGTTAAGAAACCGGACGGCTATGGCCGGCAGACTGCCTACCTAACTCCGACCGGAACCAATTTCCTGGATGACTTCCATAGCTGTCTGCCGATGAAATTAGGGGCGAGCCGCCGCATGAATGCGAGCTGATTGGCCTGCCCCGGCCGGATCTCGAGCTTACCCGCCTTGAAACCTGCAAAGGACTGCTTGATCAATTCATCCGTAGTTATCAGAGCGATGCCCTCTCCTTCGGAAAGCTCCGCCGTCATAGCCGTCTTCACGGCCGGTGGCATGAGCTCGATCACTTCAACGCCAGTTTCCTCCAACTGGAACCGCAGCGATTGGGTGTAGGCGTGAATCGCCGACTTAGTCGCACAGTAGATTGGCGCAGAAGGCAAAGGCACGAAGGCAAGTGCAGAGGATACGTTGATGATGGTGCCTTGGTTGGCCGTGAGAATGTCGATGAATGCAGAACTCATCCGGATCACGCCGCCCAAATTGATATCCACCTCAGCCATCAATCCGTCAAGGTCGGCCGCCGGAACCTTTAGGTTTTTGTGGAGCATGATGCCCGCGTTGTTCATCAGGACATCAAGTTTTGGATAGCCAGCCTTTACGCGCCTTGCAAGGGCGGCGATCTGCGCCGGATCCGCGATGTCGCTCTGGATGGTGTCGAGCTTCGGATAGTTTGCCTTTAGCTCATCGAGCACCGACTGGCGGCGACCAGTCACGATGACCTGGTTGCCGAGTTCGAGAAACTTGAGTGCAAAAGCGAGGCCAATACCTGCAGAGCCTCCGGTAATCAGGATGCTGCGACCGGTGAGTTTCATAGGAATCCTTTCGCGTCACTACAGCCAATAGCCGTTTGCCATTAGGCGGCCCCGAGAATCATGCTGTTACGAGGGGAAGCAACGCGCGAACGCGAGCAGCAATCGCGGCGAGCCGTGTATCCGAATTTTGCGGCTCAGCAGAGCCCACATGAGGTTCGCTTCCTTCCGAAGAAAACATAACCATGTATGACTATCCGCAGTCAGCCGAAAGTCCGGCGTGCCAGTATGTCCGTCGGAGACTGAGAGTTTCTGGCCGCGGATAACGACCGTCGCCTTGACTTGCTCCTGGCCCGTGAACGTGAAGTGATATGTGGCGTTCAGGCCGGTTGACTTACCGCGTTGAAATACGAGATTCAGGCCCCGCAGAAAGGCGCGGATCGTCCCCTGACCCGCCAGCCCGTTCGAGACACGCTTGGTTATCTTATGAGGAAAGCGGCGCCGCACATAGTCCTCGGCGTCGGAACCGGGAACAACATAGACCGTCTCCACCTTTTCCTGCAGCGGCTTCAGGACACCGTTCAGGAATTCCTTGCGATCCTTGAGAAACGGCGCAATCACTTCCTCGCCGGCGGGGCAGACTGACAGGCAGTATGCTGCTTTGTAGTTCGCGCCAAAGGAAAGGCTCTGCCACATCGAAACGGATTCGGCGCCCGAAACTTTCTTTCTGTAGTCCAACCCGTTCTTGCTGTCGGCGATTGTCTCCACCCAGTCGTTGAATCCGCCCATGAACTCGCGGTAGTTATGCGTGTAGCAGGCCGCGAAGTCGAAGTTGCCATCACTGCCTATAGCGCCGGTCGGACAGGCGGCAACGCACAGTTTGCATTCCAGGCAGGGGTTGTAATCAATGGCATGCGAGTATTCCGATACTTCTGCATCCACCAGTACCGTTCCCAGCAAGACGAAGTTGCCGAATTTTGGATGGATGACGTTGCGGTGGATTCCCATGTGGCCCAGACCTGCGGCGACTGCGATGGGCTTGTGCGAAACGACCCACATTTTTGTTCCCCAGCGGTCCGCCTCCATAGGAAAGCCAGCGGCGCCCCCATTGATCGCGCGCACGCCAATGCGCTCCAGCGCCGCAACAATCTTTCGCGCGACCTCGTTTGTATCGTCTGTCGTGTGATGGAATTCAAGATTGGCGATCGACCGGGCTGGAGTGCGGATATTTTCGCGGTTCATCCGCATGACAAAGCTGACGAGCGTTTTCGTCCTGGGAAGTAGCCACAGAATCTCAGATTTCTGCTCCGCGATCTCGGGACGGTCAATCTCAACCAACCCGACGTCATCCGCGCCGGCGTCAAGGCACAGCTGTCGGAGCCACTCGCGCCCAAGCGCCTGGGGGCGGGCCGGTGCAGGGTCCGCCGCTTCTCTCACCTGAACCAGCTTTACCGTCGGATGTTCAGACAGTGGCGCCATCGAGATCTCCTTCTTCCGCGCTCATCGTCCCCGCGATCATTGAGGTCGTGTCGTTGATCAGCTTCGTCAGATCGTCCCAGCGTTGTTTGCCGAGCCGCACACGCATCGCTTCTTGTGTGCTGCGCCAACGCGGAACAGCACGATTGAGTTCGGATTTCCCCACCCGGCTCAGGCGCAGAAGCCGCTCCCGCCGATCTGTCCCGTAGTTTTTTTCGATCCATCCATGAGCGTTCATCACTTCCAGCGTGCGGGTTAGGCTAGTGCTGTCCATTGCGAGAATTTCCCCGAGCTTCCCCTGCGTGACCTCGCCAGTGAACGAAAGCGCCTGAAGGATCGTGAACTGCGTGATCGTCAGTCCTAGAGGCCGCAGCGCCTCGTCATACAGCTGGGTGAGCGCCCTCGCAGCACGGCGAACGTTAGCGCACATGCAAGGAAGAGTTGGCGTGGTCAAGCTCTTCATGCCAGAAAGATGTATATGCATCTATTAGCGATTCAAAAGAATGCGAAATATCGACACTGGTCCCGTGAAAGGTAGGCTTTTCAGCACTCTCCGGGAAGTCGAGGGCCGGACCTGAAGCTGTTCCAGTGCCGGTGTATCTTGCGCGTTACCGGCCGTCGAAATAGACGAGGGTTAATTAAAAGCATTTCTGGAAAGTTATCCGGAGTTGGCTGTTGAGTTGGTATCCCATGATCGGCTGGGCGATCTGGTCAGCGACGGATTCGACGTGGCCATTCACGTAGGCGAACCTCCCATTTCGAGGCTGATCGAGTCATCCCAAAATGGGTCGACCGATTCAAAAATCTGCCAGTTCAATACCTCCGAATTGTTAGACTAGAAGTAGGTCAAACCTCCAGCAAAGGGACGGGAACACAAAAAGCCACCATCACGGTGGCTTTTTCCTTCCCGCAAACTGCGCGTCATCAAGTCGGCTCACGGGTGACTTGCCGGTTTCGAGTTCTCTAAGTTCTTATACCTGACGAATTTAGCGACAAGTCCTTTAGCAGGACGAACTTAGCTCGCGGGACGCACCCTAACCTGCTCGAAACAAAGCTACTTACCACCGGGAGCTCCCGCACGGGAGGGGGGAGGGGGTGACGTAGCCAGGGGCGCGCCTGCAACCGCGAACCCTAACCCGAACTCCCGACACGAATTGCGACAGGCCCGGCGATCCGACATCGCGCCTGTTCGGCTAACCGCCGACTCGCCGTTTCTCGCCTGTGCTATCCTCGCAGCAAGAAAACAAAGCACATGCTGCAGATCTCGCCACATTTCGCGTCGATCCGCCCGCGGTTCCCACGCGTGGCCACGCAGGTGCTGCCCTCTGCCACGCGACCTCGCCTCTTCGCCGGCGACTAATTCTCGCCTCGCCAGCTTTCTGTCCCGGTCTTCCATCTCTCCACCCCGGCCCGGACACCTTCTTCGCCACAATTCGTAACACCTCTCGCATAGAGGAGGAGCTCCCATCATGCCCAACAATGGCATCGCCCAAAGTCCAGTTAAGAGCAAAGCTCACACCTCCGCTCA
>JBJMGC010000018.1:0-7151 GCA_045808105.1 Acidobacteriaceae bacterium
ATTTCGACATGATCGCAGAGAAAGCCGATAGGGTGGATGATCGCGGCGGTGTGTCCGGCTTGGCGCAGCGCAGCAAGAGTGGCTTCAACGGTCGGGCCAATCCATGGGCCACCGGAGATGCCCTGACTTTGAAAGGCGAAAAACCAGTCTGTACCGCGGGGACCGTCACTAGCGAGTTGCGCCGCGATCAGAGCAGCGGTCCGTTTCGCCTCGATGGCATAGGGATCAGGTTCGGTCTGCTGAGTGCTCTGAATCGTGCGGCAGGGCACGCTATGCGCAGTGAAGAGCACGGGAACTGAACGGCCAAGCTCCGCAGCCAGCTCGCCATATTTTGAGCGCAGCCGCTCCGCGAATGCCGTGATGAGCAACGGATGATCCGCCCAGGTTTCCGTGAAGTCTACTCGCAGATCATCGCCGGTTTCCGCAAGCACCGCGCGCCGATAGAGCCCAACGCTGGTGCGCGAGTTCTGTGGAGCAAGGCAGATTGCTGCCATGGAGGAGATGCCACTGTTACGCATCCGCTGAACCGCAGTCGCGATATACGGCTCCCAGTTGCGCATGCCAGCGTAAACCGGCAATCCGATATGCCGCTCCAGCAGGCGCGCCTGTGCCATCGTGATCTCGGTGAGAGGGCTTTTGCCGATGAGACTGTAGCGATGCGTAATCTCGTCGATTGCTGCCTGTGGCAACGCGCGCCCGCCGGTCACGTTGCGCAGGTACTCTGGTATTTCGTCCAGCGTATTCGGCGTGCCGTGTGCCAGAAGCAGAATCGCGGTGCTTTCCATCCGTTTCATCGTGATACGTCCTGCCGCATCGAAGCGTATTCGCGGACAAACCGGACTGCAGCCTGCACGTTTTCGACCGGAGTGCCCGGCACGATACCGTGGCCGACGTTAAAGATGTGGCCGGGACGTACCGCTGCTTGCGACAGAACGCTATGCACCCGCGCGCGAAGCAGATCTTGTGGAGCGAAGAGGGTGATGGGATCGAGATTGCCCTGCACCGCGCAAGCGTGGTCGACGCTTGCCCATGCGACATCAAGTGGGACACGCCAGTCCAGCCCAAGCACGTCCGCGCCCGTAGAACGCATCGCCGGCAGCAGGCTTGCCGTATCCACTCCGAAGTAGATGACCGGGACACCCAGCGACTGCACGCTTCGAACGAATCCCGTTGTAAGCGGCAGAACGAATTCGCGATAGTCCTGTACGGACAGCGCGCCTGCCCAGCTATCGAATATCTGAATGACATCTGCGCCTGCCTCGACCTGCTGCTGGCAATAGCGGACGAGGACCTCGATGAGCTTCTCGAGCAACGCGCGAAATGCGCCAGGATCGCGGTACATCAGAGTCTTGGTATGGATCCAGTTGCGCGAGCCACAGCCTTCGATCATGTAACTCGCCAAAGTGTAAGGCGCGCCGCAGAAGCCGATAATCCCGAGCCGATCCTTGAAATGCGCAGAGACGGCCTTGATCGCTTCGCTCACATACGCCAGTTCCGACGCGCGATCGATGCGCAGCTTGTCGACATCGTCGGCGGTACGAACAGGCTTGTGGACGACAGGACCTTCGCCGTTGACGAATTCGAAATCGAGTCCCATCGGGGTGAAGGGCAGGAGCAGATCGGCAAAGATGATGGCTGCATCCACATCGAGCTTCTCTGCGGCGGTGATCGTGACCTCGGCTGCAAGGTGTGGCGTGCGGCAGATTTCTAACAGCGAATGGTGCCGGCGAACTGCCTGATACTCCGCCATGTAGCGGCCCGCCTGGCGCAGGAACCAGACTGGGGTGACATCGACCGGCTGACGCAGACAAGCGCGCAGGAAGCGCTGAGCGCCGGTCATTGGCCGGCTGGGCGGGCTATCAGACTGGGCATTGAGATGGCTATCAGTTTCAGATGGAGGGCCGGTGGAGATTGCGATGGGATCGGTCATGAAACGGCGGCTGCAGGCGGACACAGACCGAGCGATAAGATCTCCGGTCGTATAAGCAAAGTATACAGGGAAGACCCTCGCTGCCGGGTTCGCGGTGGGTCGTTCAAACCTATTGCCTTGAGGAGTAAAGCTGGAAGGCGCCCCAGTAAATCGGTTTGCGAAAAATCCCGCGGCTGTGCAGCATCTCCAGCTTTGCATTGCGCAGCGATACGTCCGGAGGACGCCCGGCAGAGAGTCCATCGTAGAGATGCTCCATCAATTCGGGGGTGGATGCGTCGCTCACGTCCCACAGCGCGCCGATGACGTTGCGAGAACCGGCGCGGAGAAAGGCCCACGCAAGGCCAACCAGCCCCTCGCCTGCATAGGCGCGCACGCCAGAGCCCTGGCATGCGGAGATCGTCACCAGCCGGGCATGCAGCGGTCTGCTGAGTATGTCGCGTGCGTAGAGTTTCCCGGAATCGGGAGCGCCCTGGGCGGAGAGAATGACGGCCGAGTCAAGAGGGACCAACTCGCTGGCAACGGCATGGGAGACGAAATGGATGTAGTTGTATTGGGCAGGATCGCTGCGGATATAAGCAGCGGGCGTTGCATACATACCGGTCAACACGGCTCGCGCTCTGCCGGGAAAATGTGCGGCAACGCCGGCAACCTCTGCGGACGCGTTCGGCAAGGGCGCGTACTGCTGGCCGGAGTAGGCCGGATTGCCGATGACGAGAAGCCCGCGCGGGGACGCTGCTGATGAGTGCGCCGAAAACCGTCGCTGAGGAGCCGCGAGAAACCGCAACGATGCGAGATTGGTGATGGTGACGTCCTCGATCCAGTAGTGGCTGGACTCGCCAGAGGTCAGCAGAGTTTCGAAATTCAGGCCATGCAGCCCATCGTCTCCGACGATGAAGACGCGATCGCCAGGATGGATGAGGTGCTCTGCAGGCTTTACCAGCATGTCGTATAACGTGCGGGCCGCGGGCTGTTGCTCGGCCACAAGGTCTCGCGCAGCGAGCAGCGCGTGCCGGTGGTTCGCGACCTGCGCCAGAATGTCAGCGCGGGCGGGAAGCGGATAGAAGCCGGATTGCTTGCTATTCGCCGCCCATAGGTAAGAACCCTGCGGCGAGAGGGCATAGACCAGGATGACAGCGTGTGCCTGGCGAGCCAGCGTGGTCAGGGAAATTCGCTGGATCGGAGTCGATGCCCTTTTGCTTTCGAGGCCAAGCCCCTCAGCGAGTGTCTCCGCACGGCCTTGGTCGATCACCGAGAGGGCATCTTCTATCCGGTGATTGCGGATGAGGTAGGCGACATAGTCCATATAGAGGTCGCGGCCGTTTGCGAAGAAGGGAAGGCGGGCATCGTCGGTTTTTAGTTCGGAACGCTGCTCACGGTAGGTGGAGATGGAGCGTTGAAACCAACCTTCTGCCTGGGTCTGCTCTCCGGATTTGTCACATACTTGGGCGAGCGTGTGTTGCGCGCCCAGATGCGTGGTAGGGAATTGCTTCGTCTGCCGCTCCACATTCAACAGCATCGCTTTGGCGTTCGGCAGTTCGCCGCGTTCTGCCAGGAACTGCGCTTCCAGAAGATTGCCGAGCTGTATGTCGAAGGCGCTCCCTTCTTGCTGGGCAAGAGTTCTGGCCTCATTGATATATTTCTCCGCCTGCTGTGGATGCGGCGTGTGCAGAAGAAGTGATGCTATTGCTTGATCAACCTGACCGATCTCAGAGCTATCTCGTAGAGAGCGCGCCAACTCCAAGGCGCGATCATAGCTATCTCGGGCGGCATGAAAGTTCCCCAGTCGGGCTTCACTCAACCCGGCGGTATCGAGCCAGTGCTCCTCATCGAGCGTTGAGCCGAGTACAGCGGCACTAGCTGCGGCATCATTGAAGCTTGCGAGCGCCCGATTATAATCGCCGGTTTCGTAATAGGCCCAGCCCGCATTACCTCGAGCTATCAGTAGTATCTGGCGAGCACCGATCTTACCCGCAATATCACTGGCGGCCTGCGAGTGCACCAAGGCATCTTCGTAGTGGTCCTGTTGTAAGTCAACAACGCCCAGGTTGACTAGCATCTCCGCTTCCAGGAATCGGTTGCCGTTGGATCGGGCAATGTCCAAACTTTGCCGGAAGAAGCTCTGCGCAATCGGATACTCATTTTCCTCAAGGGCTAGACTGCCCTGGGCGGACAGTAGTTGACCACGTATCTCCGTGGACGGGGTGTCGGCGCCACAACTACAGAGTGTCTCAGCCGCGATGATGGATTGCTTTGACTGCTCTACCCTTCCCATTCTGGCTTGCGCCAGAGAGAGGATGGTAAGCCTAGCGATCATCAAGTCGCGGCTGGTCTGCGTAGATATCGAACTGCCGCGGCTGAGAAGCAGTATCGCTTTGGCGCTCTCGCCTTGGTAAAGGCGTACCTTTGCTTCCTCTATGCGAAAGCGTGTTGCCCACTCAGGATTCTTCCCATCAAGAAGAATGCGTGCCCTCTCTGCACGGCTCTGCGCTTCTGCAAGGCGTCCGGATCGGAAGACCTGCTCAGTCGCGGCAAACTCGCGATCGGGAGGCAATCGCGTTTGCCGGCAGGCAGATACGAGAAGAAGGAGCGGTAATAGCGCGGCTAGGGAATGGGTTTGCCATTGGTGCGCGCGGAAGCCATGCTGACCGTGCCCGAGGAGGCGCAGCCCATCTCCGCCTGAACCATCGTCAGGTGATAGGCCCCTTGGTAGACCGTTATCTCGCCAAGGAAGACGTTGCCGAAGCCAGGCACGTGGATCACATGACCGAAGGTATTCCTGGAATCGCCGCCGCGGACCTCCTTCACCAGCGAGCACAGGAGGTGACCCCGGTCATCGATTTCCTTCGCAGACTCAAGCCAGCCATAGCGGCGTTTTACCCAATCGGGGGTGTGCGGGTTGCCGGTTACTTTGCGGCTTTGCTCGGCTGCCAGCTTTCGCACGTCCTTGTGATGATACGAGGATACCTGCAGTATTTTGGCCGATTTGCCGTTCGAAGCGCCATTCTGTGGCAGAGGAAAGGGGTGCAGGTCCAGGATCGGATCAACAAGGATGCCGTTGATACGCAGGTTCACGAACTGCGACCCGACGAAGGAGACAGACGCAACTTTGCCGACTTTGGGGTGCTTGGTCGAGATCTGCGCCACGATTTTCTCGGCTGTCACCACTTCCAGAAGATTGACGTCCTCGACCACGGCGGTCGTCAGGGTGCCCCAGTAGCCGTCCTCATCGCCCCCCGTGGTGTGGGTATAGGCAGCCTTGCAGTGGAGGACGTGGTCCAGATGGTAGGTCACAGTCTGGGAGCTGTTGTATCCGCCTGCATTCGCCAGTGACGAGTTCGCCGCTGTCGAGATAACTGTCTTGTAAGGGTGGGTCAGCACGCCGCCGAGGGCGTTCGCATCCGCGTGGAAGTGATACACCCGCTCTTCACTAGCATCCATAACTCTAGCTATCTCCGATTGTCGGTGTTACTGCGAAACGTGAAGCGTGAACTGGTAGCGGCCCACTTCGACAGGCGATCCGCCTGTGGATGGTACACCCAGCACTCGCAAGTCATTGATGCCTTCGGCTGCCTTATCCGTGGGTACGCGAACAGAGACGGTATTCTCAGCCTGCTGCGAGGTGACTGGAATCTGCCAAAGCCGCTCGCCACCGGAAGTATAGAGCGAGCAGATGTAGGACGCGTATTCAGTTTTGGAGGGAACATCCACGGAAATGAGAAAGGAGCCATGTGCCGGCGCAAGGACCCTCGGGATGTCTGTTCCGCGAGCGGAGATGTTCGCCAGCACAATGCTGTTCATCACGGCTGGCGCCTGCGCTGCCGTTGCTGCCCGTCGCATCCCGGGTAGTACCAGGATGTTTTGATAGGCGACGACCAGAAGTGAAGCGGCCAGCGCCGGTGCAAGCCACGGGCGAACCCATGCCGCAGGCGGGCGCTTGGGAACCACTTGCAGAGTGCGCTGTGGAGAGCTAACAAGCTGCGGATCAGCGCGCAGCGCGTCTACGAAGGCTGTGCCGGCTTTTAGGTCGGAAGCACAGATATCGCAATCGAAAAAGTGCTCTTCAAAGCGCGCGCGCGCATCTTCCGGAAACTCTCCCAGAAGATAGCGTTCGACAGCCTGCTCGCGAATTGCATCGTCATGGTTCATAGGCGGTATATCTCAACTGGTACATAGTGCGGCAGGGGCCTGATTTGTTTCATATACCGCTCAACATGTTTGGCGACCCGCCGTTTGCGCCAGGTAAACCTCCCGAAATGATTGCTTTGCGCGATGCAACAGCACCCGGATGTAATCCCGGGTGACGCCAATTTCACGGCATATCTCGTCTTTCTCGCGCTCCTCCAGGAAGACCGCTCGGAGAATGGTCCTGTCGCGCTCCGGCAGCTTTTCAAGTACTTGGCGGACCATCCTGCGGTCAGCGTCGGCGATCACGCGAGTCAGTGCGTCCGGTTCGCGGGCTACGAAGCGTTCCGGGGGCTGGTCTTCGAGGGCTTCGGTTCGGGTGGTCGCACGAAAGTGCTCCGATAGCACATGGTTGCAAATGGAGTTGACAAGGGGACCGAGGCGCTCAGCATTGCGGACGCCGCCCTCGCTGCGCAGTAGTTTCAGGCAGCGTGCGAAGGTCTCCTGCTTGACGTCGTCCACGGCAGCCCTGGAAGCCAGCCGCGAGCGCAACTTCAGCATGATCAACTCGCCGAAATATGCTACGAAGTGGCCTTCCGTGTCCCTGTCACCCGCACGGAGTCTTTCGACGTATGCGCTATCAAACGTCTGGAAGTCCACGTTGTTCCATCTCTTGCGATGAGTGAGTGGTGCAAGTGTACACCGGCTCTCCGAAGATTCCCGCGTCAGCCAGGACCAGAAGTGAAACGAAAGGAGCCCACTGGTCACTACTATGCAACACCCTGGCGCGAGGGCCGGAAGGATGGACGAGTCGATGAATTGTTCTGATGAGAAGCATGATCTGCCGAATGATGTGATCGAGACGGTGCGCCGCAAGCGGACCACCCTATGTTCGCTGCGTGTCGTACCCGTGAGTAGTGAGCACTTTCTGGGGCGGCGGTATGTGATGGAGCTAACGACCACAGGTCTGGCACGCGAACTTCGGTTCTATCGCTCGTTAGATGAGCTGATGCGCGGTGTTGACGATCTGGGCCTCCATGTGGAACTACGGCAAGGTCTCTGTCGCCAACTGCTTGAAGAGGGCGGCTGTCATTTGTTG
>JBJMGC010000019.1:0-10023 GCA_045808105.1 Acidobacteriaceae bacterium
CAGCAGTATGCAAATCAGAATGAGGCAGCTCGGTCGGGCTGATGCATCATTCTGTTGCTGAATTGGGCTGCGATCTGTGAAGCCGCGTCGGACACAAACGACAAGCCACCGTCCGGATTGCACTCGAAGCGCACCACCCAGATGTGGGTCAGATCCGACAGACGAATCAGGTGGGCCAGTATCAGGACCTTATTGTTCCCCTCGGAGCGAACCTGGCCGAGCACGGCGTAATCGCTGTGAAGGGATGCGGCGATGGCCCGCAGATCTCGCTGCTCTCTGGGTTGGCGAAGAATACTCGCGTTCCCGATCACCCGGTAGCGCCCATCGCTGGCAGCGGTCAGACGTACAACGAGGTCGTCCGTAATGCTGTCTGCCATGGCCTTCATAGCAGGCGTATCTGTCTCCGTGTCAAAGCGAACGACCGCCAGATTTGGAACGCTTCGATCTCTTGTTCGCGACAGAGACATCCCAGCGAAGATCGCCAGAGCAACCAATCCTGAAGCTACAACCGCAAGCGGAATCCAAAGTCTTCTCTGAGCCGGGGGAGCCGGCTCGGCCAGCGCTCGATCGGCACCGCCCTGTTCGATGATCCGCACAGGCGCGATGAACTGATATCCCTGTTTCGGGATTGTGCTGATGTACAGAGGCCGGGAAGCATCATCCCGCAAAGCCGTTCGAACCTGCCCTACACAGAAATTTAATCCCTTTTCAAAGTCGACATGGGTGCCCTCGCCCCAAATGGTCTCTTTCAATTCTTCCCGAGTGACGACCTGATTGTGACGCTCCAGAAGGGCTTTGAGAAGCATCGCCGGTTGAGCCTGAAGTCTCACCAGGCCGCCTTTGTGAGTCAAAACACCCGTCTCGGAATCGAATTCGAATTCGCCGAATTGGAATCGCGCAGCACTGATCACCTGCGCCACCGCCTTCATCTTGCCGTTTTCCAGTCCACGCCTGGCCGGGCCACAGCGTACATCTCGGACATGATCTGCCACATCAGGCCCATGCGGTCATCGGCGATCTTGTACAGGTCCATATGCGTCCGGTCCGGAATGTAGGTGAAGTGCGGATCAGCGCCCAGCTTCTTCAGCCGCGCCTCCAGGAGGTGCGCCGGGCCGTCGAGATAAAACGTATCCGCCGTGCCGACGAATAGATGGATGCGGCCCTTGAGCAGATCGCCATTCTGCGCCCAGTGCTCTTCCGTCAGGTGGGCGAGGTCATAGTGATCGTGCCAGTAGACAACCACCTTCGGATCGACCTTGCCGGTCACACGGTCGAACATCGGCTCCGGCGCGCCGCTCGGGCCTTTGGGCGAGAAAACCCAGTCAAAGGAGCTCATCTGCCCGCCGTACGGCCCGAGTACTGCTTCGAGCTTCGCCAACTGCTCCATCGTTGCCTGCACCTTGCCCTGATCGCGCATGATCGGCCACGCGCTGCCGTCTGCCTTGTGATACACGTTCGGGCGTGCACCATAAAGATCCGGACCGGTGAAGTCGTGGAAGTCGCTCGGGTCCGGCGAGGTGGACCATGTGCCGCCGAAGATCTGCGGATAGTTCACCTGAAGCTGCAGCGTGGCCCAGCCGCCGCTGGAGTGGCCATTCAGGAGGCGACTGGTGGGCCGCGCATCCATGCGGTACTTCGCTTCCAGCCAGGGAATGAATTCCTTCGTGAGCGCGGCGCCCCACGGGCCGTTGTTCACCGAATCGGCAAACTCGTGCGTACCCCCGGGCAGCGACTCGTCGAGCATCACGCAGATCATCGGCGGCGCCTTGTGCTCCACCATCGCCTTGCGCAATCCCAGGCCCGTGACCAGCGAATAATCCAGATTGCCGCCGAATCCGTGAGTCCAGTAAAGGGCCGGATAGGTCGTCGCCGCCTTCGCGTCGTAACCCGGCGGCAGCATCACCCAACCGCGGATGTAAGTCGGCTTGCCCCAGAACGCTGTCAGCAGCGGACTCTCGAACTCCGCCTTCTCTGCCTCGCCGGGCTTTGCTTCCGCCATCGCCTTCGCGACCATCTCCGCCCGCCGGCCGGGCTCGGGATGTCCGGTGAGCGTCAGGACAGGCTCGCTGCCCACTCCCGGCTCCCAGCCCCTTGCCTCGACCACTTCGCCCTGCCAGTCGTCTGCGTCGCGTCCGCCGTAGTTGTAGTTGTGGTCAGTGTCGAGCACCGCCTGCAGCTCGTAATCACCGCGAGGCATGCTCGAAAAAGCAGCGGGGAAGGCCGTTCGATCGAGATCCACCTCGATGGCGCTTCCGGGCGCAGCATCATGGATTTCGACCGCTGCCACCGAGGTGGCCGTCGGGTGAAATTCGCTGATGTCGATTTCTTTTTTGCCGCTGGTTTCCTGCCCATCTGTCTTCGCAGAATCAGCGCCGGTGTTCTTGGCGAAGACCAGCAGACGCCCGCTCACCGGCCCGGGAATGTCCTTGCCCACTACGACGCGAGCGAAGGCGTGATGCGGCGCAGCTTCCTGCGCATGGCCCCCTGCACTGCTCAGCATCAACACCGCTACAGCCGCGAGGCTTCCCTGCCAGACGCGAGTCTTCATTCGGAGTCTTCCCTGTGTCTGAAATGAATGCTGCTCATAGTAGCAAGTCGGCGAACCGGCAAGCGCAGACAACGGCAGACAAAAAAGGACGACAACAGACGAATTCAGAAAGGATGTCTACACCAACTGCGGTTGTCTGCGATTGTCTGTGCTGTGGCTATGCCCCGCCGGCAGTACAGCTCACATCCCCAATGCCGGTGTGCAGCTTCAGACGGTAGCTGCCTGCGCCAAACTCCCGCTCCACGCTCTTGCCCAGGAACCCATGTGGCTCAAGGCCGAAGGCTCCGGCGTGCACATCGCCGATGTGGACCGACATCGCAACCGCGCGATACGCATGCGGATCAGGGACTGTCACCTTCAGGTCGCCCACGCCGACCTCGGCATCCGTGTTGCCCGAGATGCCTTCGATGGTGAGATCGCCGACCTCCAGATTCAGCCGGAGATCGCTCTGTTTTGGCACATAGATGGTGACGTCGAAGTTGTGCTCGCCATGCTTCGGCATCTGGAGCACGATCTTTGCCTGCGATCCATTCACTGCGAACTCGCGCACCCAGTGCGGCGCAGCAGTGGCATCGTCGGCCTTATGGGAGGTGATCACCAGGCGCAGCTTGCCCGGCTGATCGTTCGGCACCACGCGCACATCGCCCACGTTCGCATCGACGATAACGACGCCCCCAGAGGCGAAGGAGGCCTCCCGCACCACGGGATCGAAGCTTTCCGCAAGCGCCGGCCGCAGGCTCAGCAGCAGCAGGGCGCACAGTCCTAGCCAACCAAAGCGGCTGAAGCGACTCATATCGTCTCTCCCTTATCCGGATCTATATCGATCGAACCCGCTCCCACATTCACCTGCAATGTACCTTCGCCCTTGCCCTCGTAATGGCGACTGATCATGAAGTGCGAGTTGCTGCCGCCGGGACGGTGGTCATGAAAACTGCCCATCCCCACGTTCGCTTCAAAGCTTGTGTAGTCGCGATCGCCCACCATCCCGAGGTGCGTCTCGCCAGCGCCAAGGTTGATTTGGCGATCGCCCTTGACAGCGTCAGCATCGAAGTAGAGCTTGCCTGCACCCAGATTGATCTGGCTGTTGAGTGAAGCCGAAGATGGCAGCTCCAGCACCACCACCGTATGCGCTTTGTGCGGGAACTGCAGGCTGATGGTGACGTGATCGGCCGCTACATCGAGCGTCTTCACGTAGGCGCGCATCTTCAGCGAAGGCGCGGAGCCGGTTTCGATGCGCAGCTTCAGCTTGTCGCCGTGTCCGCGCTCAACACGCAACTCACCCGAGCACATATTGAATTCCAAATGGCCGTGCCCGGTAAAATTCCGCTCCACCGCAAGGTGCTGCGCGTCCTCTGTGTCTCCGGTTTGCGCCACATAGTGACTTGGATCCGGCGGCTCCCCGCAATTGTTGTTCTCCGCCTGCGCGACCATTCCCACGCCGCAGAGCACCAGCAGCGGCAAGATACATCGCAGAACTCCAGGCCTCACGTTTGCCTCCCCATCCTCGCCGCCAGAACACCTGTCGTGCCGTACGCCGAATCCACCCCTCAGGTTCCAGAAAATGTACCCGGGCCGGGGCGCGATACAATGGGACGAAGACATCCGCCGCTGTCTTCGTCCCTTCTAAAGCGCAGACTATCCGGCCATGGTGTCCACGACGACACTTATGATTGAAAGCCCCGTACCGGAAGCACTGACCTTCGACGACGTCCTCCTCGTTCCTGCTTACAGCGAAGTCGTTCCTGCCCAGGTTTCAACCCAGACCCGCCTTACCCAGCGCATCTCCCTGAACACTCCGCTGCTCTCGGCTGCCATGGATACCGTAACCGAGTCACGTCTGGCAATCGCCATGGCCCAGCAGGGCGGCATCGGCATCATCCACCGCAACCTGTCCATTGAGCAGCAGTCCGGCGAGGTGGATAAGGTGAAGCGGTCGGAGAGCGGCATGATCGTCGATCCGGTGACGGTTGGGCCGGAACAGCTCATCTCGGACGCGCTGGATGTGATGCGCCGGTACAAGATCTCCGGCGTGCCCGTAACTCAGGGCAAGCGCCTGGTCGGCATCCTGACCAACCGCGACCTGCGATTTGAAACACGCACCGACATCCCGGTCGGCGATGTGATGACCAAGAACAACCTGATCACCGTTCCCGTGGGCACGACGCTGGAAGAAGCGGAACTGATCCTGCACCAACACCGGGTCGAAAAGCTGCTGGTGGTGAATGGCGACTATGAGCTCAAGGGCCTGATCACCGTTAAAGATATCCAGAAGAAACTCAAATACCCCAATGCCGCCAAGGATTCGCAGGGGCGGCTGCGTGTCGGCGCGGCTATCGGCGCGACCGGCGACTTCATGGAACGCGCTGCGGAGCTGATCAAGAGCCGCGTCGATGCACTTTCGATCGACTCCGCGCACGGCCATTCTTCGCGTGTGCTGGCCGCAGTTCGCGAAGTGAAGAAGCGCTTCCCACAGACGGACCTGCTGGCCGGCAACGTGGCCACCTATGAGGGCGCAATCGCTCTGATGGACGCGGGCGCAGACGCCGTAAAGGTCGGCATCGGCCCCGGCTCCATCTGTACCACCCGCATGGTCACTGGCGCGGGCATGCCGCAGATCACCGCCATCTCCGAATGCTTTCGCGCCGCGCGCGAGCGCAAGATTCCCGTCATAGCAGATGGCGGCATCAAGTATTCCGGCGACGTCACCAAGGCTATTGCGGCAGGCGCATCCGCGGTGATGATCGGTTCGCTCTTCGCGGGCGTGGATGAGAGCCCGGGTGAGACCATCCTCTACCAGGGACGATCGTTCAAGACCTATCGCGGTATGGGTTCACTTTCGGCCATGGCACAGGGCTCCGGCGAGCGCTACTTTCAGAGCTCCCGCGACCTGGATGCGCCCGAGGCCCGGCTGCAGGGTGACGTGGTGCAGCGCGAGCGCGCCACGCAGAACCGCCTAGCCAAGTTTGTTCCCGAGGGCATCGAGGGCCGGGTGCCTCATCGCGGACCCCTGGAATCCATGGTCTACCAGCTGGTCGGCGGCCTGCGCTCGGGCATGGGCTATCTTGGCTGTGGCTCCATCGAGGAACTGCAGCAGAATGCACGGTTTATCCGCATTTCAAATGCCGGTTTACGTGAATCCCACGTCCACGATGTCATCATCACGCGCGAGGCTCCGAACTATCACGTCGAATAGAGCCCCTGGTGACGGAGAGTAGTCCGAAAAGCACTCCCCAAAGACAGCCCGAAAGTGTGGGAAACAGCGCAACTTTCGGGTCGGGCCGGCGTTCTCACAAAGACCATGGCTCGTCGCGCCCTTTTTGCCGTTGTCCTGCTCTCCGGCGCCATTCCCGTGCTGGCGCAACAGCCTGTCTATCCGAACTATCCCCCGCCACCGCCGGCCTCGGGAGATAACGCGCCGCACACGCCGCCACCCGATCAGGCCGGCCAAACAGATCAGACCGGCCAAACAGACCAGACCGGCCAACAGCAAGGCTATCCAGCCCAATCGGCTCCTGAGCAGGCGCCGCAAAAGCCATCTCCGTATCCGCCAAACGACAGTCAAAATACGCAGCCGTATGGTCCCCCGTCCGGACAGCCGCCATATCCGCAGCAAGGCCCGCCAGCGTACTATTCTCCTCCCGCAAGCTCTCTCAATTGGGTTCCGCAGGGAATGGAAGTGCTGAGCCGTACCGCAGCCTTCCACACCGATTTCACCTTTGACCGCTCCATGCTGCAGTTGGCAAGTGGGATGTGGGAAGGTCCCGGCGATCCTGGCCTGGCCGATGCTGTAAGCCGGTTGGACGGCATCTCCGTGCACAGCTATCACTATGCCGCGCCGGCTATGTATGATCCGCGCCTGCTGGATGCGGTGCGACGCCAGTACAGCGCGTTGGGATGGCAGCACCTGGTGACCGCGCATTCGCGTTCCAGCGATGGCGCAACCGACCTGTGGATCAGCTTCCGCCACATGCGCGCGACAGGAGCCGTTGTGCTCTTCCAAAGCCCGACCAATCTGAACTTGATCGCCTTCTCTGGCAATCTCAGTCCGCTGGACCTGCTGCATCTGCGTGGACACTTTGGCATTCCGCGCTTCTCCGGCGACCACTTCGTTCCCGCGCCCGGGCCGGCCGCGCGCGTCGCGCCACCGCCACGCCAGTACTGAGCGGCCGCGCCAGTCCAGTACTGATTGAACAGTCAGTTCGCTCCGTGAGCTTCCGTATCAGGCAGGAGCGCTGCGATTGCCTTGCGTAACGCCCCTTCGTCACTATCCGTAGCCATGTAAGCGACCCGCCCTTTCGCGTCGACAAGCACCGTCAGCGGAATTCCTTTTTCTGCGAAAGCCTTGCTAAGTTTGCCTCCTCCGTCGTGGAAATTCGGCCACGCGAACCCGTGCACTGCCATGTAGTGCGTCGCATTCTCTGCTGCTTCGTCTCGATCCACGCTGATAACCTGGAGCCCCTTCGCCCTCATCTCCTCCTCGATACGAGCTAACGATGGCATCCACTCCAGGCAGGACCCGCACCAGGTCGCCCAGCTATCAATCAAAAGCGGGCGCCCCCGAAATGAAGACAGTTTTGTTTCTCTACCATCGGTGCCGGTCAACGTGACATCCGGAAGCGGTTTCCCGACCCACGATGGAGCGGCCGTCGGCGGCGCAGAGCCGTGGAGGCCCGGTTCCAGAGTTGCCACTTCCTTCGCGTCGGACGGTGGCGTGAATTGAAAGAGCTTTGGATCGATCTGCGGATTCATGTCCGAGATCGGATAGACGACTGTTACCTCCTGATGCTGGGGCATCTTGAGGGCCGGACTGACGATTACAACCGTCTCCTCCTGCTTCACTTCTTTGCGGATCAGCAGCGTTTTCTTTTCGATCCAGAATGTCTGCTCCGAATGGAAACCCTGACCTTCGTTTGTCGCATGCACGACGTAGCACGGATAGCTCTTGCCTTCCACCTGAATCGTCTCTGCAGGAAGCATCGTTGCATGCTTCGCGCTGGTCGCGTCTGCATCGAGAAGAGTCCGCATGTCCCAGGCCTGCCTGAGCTGCATGGTTCCCATCCCGTATACGTTTGGAAACTGCGGCCCCTCACCGGCAGGGCGTTTCACATACATTTTGCCCTCCGTCACATAGGACCATTCCGTTGTGCCGTCGGAATCCTGCATCCAGGTGCCCAACCATGTCCGCGCTTCAATTCGAAAGCGGTTCCCCGGCGCCCTGATGACTGTATGTACTTCCTTTTCCCAACTTCGATGTAAGTCAGAGTTCTCCACCCTCTCGCTGATGGATTGCAAATGGAAAGTCTCGGCGCCTGCATAGGTCTTTGCCACGGCATCCAGCAACACGGTAGGGTCCGTGAATTTCTCCGTGGGCGCCTGCGCAGCCAAGGCGCCAACTCCCAACAGCCAAACGACAACGCCCGCTATGATCCGCATCAGGGCCCTCTTTCAACGGTCGCACTTACAGACGAAGCTGACCAGTCTACCGCTCGCCGAAAGAAAAAGGTAACTGAACGTGTAGCATGAAAACTGATCGACTCACGTCGCGGTATCGGGACTGCCCGATCGCCTGGATCGAAGGGGAATGACAATATCAGGGATAAACGATCATTTGCTTGACAACGGGCCCATGAATCGTGTGTTATAGTCCGCATTACTTTCTGAGCAGGCGAACGTTTGTCTATAGGAAAGGTGCTGAAAAAACGCACCTTTTCCAGAGAATTGGGTTTCCGTCGACCTTTTTGGGTTCGCGCCTGGGTTCGGAAGCGGCTACAGGCAAGTCGAACGTCTGTGAAATTCGTTCAAGGCACTGGCCTCCCTCAGTGCCGGGAGTCGATCCCAGAGATCGCCTCCCTTCTTTTTGCGCCAGAAGCGCGTCCTCGAAAAGCGCGAAGGCCCCGACCGAATCGGAGCAAACAGCACAAAGCGCACCCGGCTGGGTGCGCTTGTGCTGTTTTAGATTGGACCTATTGAAGTCGAGGCTTACTCGCCGGCCTGACCCTCGGCCGGGGTCTGCTCTGCCATTGCCTTCTCCATCTCCTCGCGGCGTTTCTGTCGCGCATCGGCGCGCTTGGTGCGCTTTTCATCGAGAAGCTTCTCCGCACCCAGCAGTTCGATGAATGCCTTTTCCGCACCATCGCCCTTCTGGAAGCCGGTGCGCACGATGCGCAGATAGCCGCCCTGCCGGTCGCCATAACGTGGTGCGACGGTCTCGAAGAGGCGCTTCACTGCGTCATCGGTCATCAGGTAAGCGTGCGCCTGACGGCGGGCATGAAGATCGCCCCGCTTGCCAAGAGTGATCAGTTTTTCTACGTGGGGACGCGCGGCCTTGGCCTTGGTGACGGTAGTCACGACACGGTCTTCCAGCAAGATGGACGTCACCAGGTTGCGCAGCAGGGCGCGGCGGTGGCTGGTGTTGCGTCCGAGTTTGTATCCAGCATTACGATGGCGCATAGCAAATCTCTCGCTTACGTGCGGCGGTCGGCCGCTAAAATCAAGCGCCGGAGAGAGATGTCTCCCTCCGGCGGAAATACAGTTAGAAGTTCTCCGGCTCGTTTTGCATCGGCTCGAGCACGTCCAGATCCTCGTCCTCATCGTCGAAGCGGTTGTACGCCTGCGCTCTCACTTCCGAAGGCAGGATCGAAGTCGGTCCGGGCACGGCATTGCCGTTCTCGTCGATCTTCATGCCCAGGGACAAACCCATCTGCGCCAGGATTTCCTTGATCTCGTTGAGTGACTTGCGGCCGAAATTCTTGGTCTTCAGCATCTCGGGCTCGGTCTTCTGCACCAGCTCGCCGATGGTCTGAATGTTGGCGTTCTTCAGGCAGTTGTAGCTGCGCACGGACAACTCAAGCTCTTCCACCGAGCGGTTGAGGTTCTCGTTCCGCAGTTGCATGCGGCCCTCTTCCGACTGGTGCTCCGCTTCGATCTCTTCTTCGAAGTTGATGAAGATGCTCATGTGGTCCTTGATCAGCTTGGCTGCCAGGCCGATCGCATCGGCGGGGAGCACAGAGCCGTTGGTCCACACCTCGAGTGTCAGCTTGTCGTAGTCGGTGATCTGACCGAGACGGGCTGCGTCGACGGCATAGTTGACCTTACGCACTGGAGAGTGAACCGAGTCCACGGGGATGAAGCCGATGCCGAGATCGCTATCGAAGTTCTTGTCGGCGGCGATGTAGCCGCGTCCGCGCTTCAGGCGCATCTCCATATCCAGCTTGCCGCCTTCGCTCACCGTCGCGATGTAGATTTCCTTGTCCAGGATCTCCACGTCGCCGTCTGCTTCGATCATGCCCGAGGTGACGACGCCGGGCTGATCCGCGCGCAGGTAGAGCGCCTTCGGACCCTCACCGTTCAACTTGAAGGGAATCTGCTTCAGGTTGAGGATGATGTCCGTCGCGTCTTCGACTACGCCGGTGATCGACTGGAACTCGTGCAGCACACCCTCGATCTTGACCGCGGTGACAGCCGCACCCTCGATG
>JBJMGC010000020.1:0-3487 GCA_045808105.1 Acidobacteriaceae bacterium
AGCTCCGGCATCGGTGAGCTGGTCAGCGCATTCACCACAGTCAAGAACCAGGGCGGTGAGCTCAAGCTCCTCAACCTGACCCGCAAGGTCCACGACCTGCTTCAGATCACCAAGCTCTACACCGTCTTCGACGTGAAGGACGACGAAGCCAGCGCCATCGCCTCCTTCAAAAAGTAAACATCATCGCATAGACAGAGAGGCTGCCCGCCAGGGCAGTCTCTCTGCGTTTCGGTTGATCCAAGTGCCTACCCAACCACCGCGATCGCGTCCACCGAGAACAACAGACCCTTCGGAAGAGCGACTACGGGCGTCGATCGCACCGGTGGCGATTCGGAAAAGAATTCCGAAAACAGCTCGTTCAACTTTGGGAAGGCGCTGCCATCGGCGACAAAGCACGTCACCTTTACGACCCGCTGCAGACTGGTGCCGGCGTCCTCCAGTACAGCGCGAAGATTAGCGAACGCCTGACGAGCTTGCTCCTCGAACGTTGAGCCGGCAGTCTGGCCAGTTGCCGGATCGATGCCTGCCTGACCGGCGGTGAACACGAGGTTGCCCACTCGCACGGCTTGCGAGTAGGGACCAATTCGCGGAACGCGCTCGCTGTTGATGACTTCTTCAGGAAGTGCCATGCCGCAGTCTCCTTAAAATTTCACATGAGGCCCGGGTGCCCCACATCTCGCGTTTGAGATGTGGGACTTACTTTAGTCGCCCACAACAGTGAACGTGAGCGACCGAAGGAAGCGAACCCCGCGACACGCGCCGCAGGCGCTTCTGCCTCGATGGCAAATCGCCTAGAACTTCACTGCCGGCGCATTCCGCGAAGCCTCACTCGCCTGGAAGTAAGCATTGTTGGTGTGGAAGCCGGCAAAGTTAGCCCACAGGCTGTTCGGGAACTGTCCGATGAACGTGTTGTAGTCGCGCAGCTTCTCGTTGTATCGCCGCCGCGCCACCTGGATGCGGTTCTCCGTCCCCTCAAGCTGGTCCTGCAGCGAGAGGAAATTCTGATTCGCCTTCAAATCTGGATAGGCCTCGGACAGCGCCAGCAGCCGGCCCAGCGCTCCATCCAGTTGCCCGTTGGCTTGCATCTTCCCTTCCGGGGTCTTCGCGTTCAACAGGCCTGCACGCGCATTCGCGATGTCCGCAAACACCGTCTCCTCATGCTTCGCGTAGCCCTTCACCGTCTCCACCAGGTTGGGGATCAGGTCTGCGCGCCGCTGCAGCGTGGTATCGATGTCTGACCATGACGCCTTCACATCCGCGTCCTTGGCCACCATCTGGTTCTTCGAGCTCACATAGCTGCCGCCCACCAGCAGCAACACCACCACAAGCACCACCACGCCGATCAGTAAACCCTTCATCGCTCTCGCTCCCTCGCTTGATCAAAAAATGCAAATCTTCATCAAAACGACGCTCCACCGCCACCCGAGTCGCCACCGCCACCGCCGCTGAACCCTCCGCCGCCTCCACCGCCCCAGCCACCACCGCCTCCACCACCCCAGTAGCCGCCATAGTATCCGCCACGTCCGCCGCGGCCACCGAACACGCGCGAGATCAATAGAAAAATCGCAATCACCACCAGCCATCCGATGATCCGCGCCCCGGGCGACTGCTCGCGCTGTACCGGCTCCGGCGGCAGCTCCTTCGTATTGTCGAGCGTGACTTTGGCATCGGTAGCGATGATCCCGGCAAGCTCCTGCGAGCCGTCCGTTACCGCGGTGTTGAAGTCATTGGCTTGGATCGCCGGACGCAGCCCCCGGCCAATGCGGCCCGCGATGCTGTCCGTGACCACACCTTCGAGGCCGAGCCCGACCTCTATGCGACCGCGATGGTCCTGCGTCACCAGCAGCAGCAGGATGCCCCGGTTCGTCGCCTTGTCGCCGATGCCCCACTTGTGGAACAGGTCATTGGCAAACTGATCGATCGGCTCATCTTCGAGCGTCTTGATGGTCACCACAAAGAGCTGCGCATGCGCCTGCTGCTGGAGTTGCAGGCACAGCGTATTGGTCTGATCCGTAACCTGGGGCGATAGGACGTGCGCGAAATCGCTGACGTAGTTCGATGGCGCCGGCAGTTTCGCGACCTGCTCAGCCCGCAACCCGCAGCAGACAAGCAGAACCACTATCAGCGCCAGCAGGTAAGAGCGGCGAACGAGCATCGTCGTCATTCTATCGTTCGCCGGCACCAATCCTACGCAAAACGAAAGAGGCGCTCATCGCGCCTCTTTTGCGATACAACCCCCACATTTGTTATTCCAACCGGCTGCGATCTCGCGCAAGTGGGATCGACGCAGCCGAGGAATTTGCTTTCCTGCGCTCTACTCCGAGCCGCTACTTCGACGCTTTCTGCGTCGTTCCCTTGGCCTGCGCGATCTGCTGGATCTGCTGCAGGTGGCTTTCAATTGTCTGAGCACCTTCGCTCACCAACTGCTTCAGTTGCGGGTTCTGGGTCGACTGCGCCTCCAGCTTGAAGTCGCTCGCGTCCTTCTTGTGATCCTTCACCATGTCCTTGATGTACGCCTGGTCGAAGGCATCGCCGGAAAGGCCCTTCATCTTGTCCATGCTCTTCATCTGGCCCTTGGATGGCCCGTCGGGTACCTTGACGCCCATCTGCTCGGCGACCGGTTTCAGCTGGTCCTGCATCTTGCCGTGATCATCCACCATGCGTTGCGCAAACTGCTTCACCTGGTCGTCATTGCTCTTCTGCAACGCCAGCTTTCCCATCTCAACTTCGGCGGCATTGCCTTCGAGGGCCTTCTTCACAAACGACTTGTCGACAGCCGGACCCGTGTTCATACCGCTCGCGCCCTGCTGCGCCTGCTGTTGCTGCTGATCAATGGTTGACGGGCTGTTGCCGTTCATGCTGCCGCCTGGCTGTTGCGCCTGCCCAGCCCCGGGTGCGCCGGCACTACCGCTCCCCGGCGCTTGCGCCAGCAACATCGGGCTGCAACATAGCGCCGCAATCACTGCCAAATTTCGCATTCGTATCGTCCGCATTGTTCGTCTCCTTGCGTGAGATTGCCGACACCCGAGTTTCGTCGCGGGCTGCATATGAGCTACCGGCGGACGAGGCACGGGGAACATCGCCTCTTTGTATTAAGTAGCCCAGCCGTCGACCGCCGTTGCCCGGCCCAGACGATGTCGCTCCAGGCGCTGCCGGGCGTATCGAATTTCCTTAAGCGTCCAAGGCAACCTCTCCAGGCAGCCATCCCCAGACCGCCAACCCCTGGCCAGCAACCCAGGCCGTCAAGATATCCTTGAACTTATGTCCGAGATGCCCCTTCCGCCCGTCGCACGCCGCGAGCCCCTCACCACCACCCTCCACGGCCACACACTCCACGACGACTACGCCTGGCTGCGCAACAAAGAATCGCAGGAGGTCACCGCCTATCTCGAGGCCGAGAATGCCCATGCCGAAGCCTGGATGGCTCCCACGAAAGACCTCCAGGAGACCCTCTATCGCGAGATGCTGAGCCACATCAAGGAGACGG
>JBJMGC010000021.1:0-17584 GCA_045808105.1 Acidobacteriaceae bacterium
GGGAGCGGCAGTGAGACGGCTGCGCATCTCCGTGCCGATGGCCGCATCACCCTGATGTTCTGCGCCCTCGAGGAGCCGCCCTCCATCCTGCGGCTGTACGGCCGTGGCACCAGCATGCCGCGAAATAGCGGTGACTACACGGCACTGCTCGCCTCGGCCTTCGACAATCAGGAGCCAGTGGGCGCGCGGCAGATCGTTCGCATCGACATCGAATTGGTGCAGACCTCCTGCGGCTATGGTGTCCCCCTGTTCGATTACGTCGGCGAACGGGCAACCCTGCGCCGCTGGGCGGAGCACAAGGGCGAAGCCGGGCTGGAAGAATACCGCCGGCAAAAGAACGCAAGCAGCATTGATGGACATCCCACCGGCCTTGTCGAACAGGAAGCCTCGCCTGCGCCTGAACCTCTCGTAGCGAATCGCGGATAACCGCCGAACTTTCGCGCCATATGCAGGCATTACAGCCGGCCAGCTAGACTGTTCCAGCATGTCCGTCTCTCCCGCCCACCGTTTTGTCTGCGTTCACGGACACTTTTATCAACCCCCGCGCGAGAATCCCTGGCTCGAAACCGTCGAGACGCAGGACTCCGCCGCGCCTTACCACGACTGGAATGAGCGCATTACCGCCGAGTGCTATGCGCCGAACGGCGCGGCGCGCATTGTCGACAGCAAGAATCGCATCCTGCGCATCACCAACAACTACGCCCGGATGAGCTTCAACGTCGGCCCGACGCTGCTCTCCTGGACGCAGGAGAAGGCGCCGCTCACCTATGCGATGATCCGCGATGCGGACCGGCTGAGCCAGCGGCAATTCGGCGGGCACGGCTCGGCCATGGCGCAGGTCTACAACCACATGATCATGCCGCTCGCCTCCACGCGCGATCGCGAGACGCAGATCGTGTGGGGTATCGCCGATTTTGAGCATCGCTACGGCCGCAAGCCAGAGGGCATGTGGCTGGCAGAGACAGCGGTGGATCTGGAATCGCTCGACTTGCTGGCTCGCCATGGCATCCGCTTCACCATCCTCGCGCCGCACCAGTGCGCGCGCGTGCGGCCTCTGCCCGGCGCCGATGCTCCCTCAACCGTGGTTGCAAAAGAGCCTCCAGCCAGCGCGGACGCTTCTGAAAGTGCCGTGCCGGATGACGGCTGGAAAGAGACGCCGGAAGCCAGCGTGGATACGACGCAGCCCTACCTCGTCCAGACCAGCCCTGGACACTCCATCGCGGTGTTCTTCTACAACGGGCCGGTCTCGCGCGCGATTGCCTTCGATGGCCTGCTCAATAGCGGAGAAGTCTTCGCAGAGCGACTCACGGGCGGCTTTGGGAAGCGAGAGGGCGCGCAGCTCGTCCACGTCGCAACCGACGGCGAGAGCTACGGGCACCACCATCGCCACGGCGAGATGGCGCTCGCCTATGCCTTCCAGTTGATCGAAGAAGGTGACGCCAAGCTAACCAACTACGGACAGTTCCTCGCAACTTTCCCTCCCACGCACGAGGCTGAAATCGTCGAGAACAGCTCCTGGAGCTGCTTCCACGGCGTGGAGCGCTGGCGCTCCAACTGCGGCTGCAATGGCGGCAAAGCTGGCTGGAACCAGAAGTGGCGTGCTCCGTTGCGCGAGGCGCTGGATTGGCTCCGCGACTGCCTGGCGCCGCTGGTCCATGACGCGAGCTGCGAGTTGCTGAGCGACGCCGATGCCGCGCGCAATGATTACATCTCCGTGATCCTCGACCGCTCGCATACGTCGATCGATGCGTTTTTCGCACGCCACAGCATCCGCACGCTCACTCCCGAGGAACGCGTTCGCGCTCTGGAATTGATGGAGCTGGAGCGCAACGCGATGCTGATGTACACCAGTTGCGGCTGGTTCTTCGACGACATCTCCGGGATTGAGACGGTGCAGATCATCATCTACGCCGCGCGCGTGCTGGAGCTCGCCGGGATGCTCTTCCCCCAGACCCGCGGCGTACTCGAGCAGAACTTCACCGGTCGCCTGGCCGAGGCCAAAAGCAACGATCCGCAATGGCGCGATGGCCGCCACATCTACGACGAATCCATTCGTCCGATGGTCGTCGATCTGGAGCAGGTGGTGGCGCACTACGCCATCAGTTGCCTCTTTCCCCGCGCGGGCGAGACCTCTCTGATGGAGCGCGACCGGCTCTTCTGCTACACCATCGCGCATCTTTGGGAAAAGACGCTGCCCTATGGACTCGGTCAGTTGCGGCTGGGCCGAGTAGGCATCTGTTCCGTATTGACGGAAGAGTGCGAAGAGGCCGCCTATGGTCTGCTCCACTTCGGCGATCAGAATGTTTCCGCGGCGGTAAAGCGTGTCGAACCCGGAGAACAGGAAGCGCTGCTTCTGCTGGCAAAGGAAGTTGAAGACGCAGTGGACGCAAGCAATCTCACCGAAGTCGTTCGGCTGATGGACGACTACTTCGGAGAGAGCCGGTTCTCGCTCACCTCGCTCTTTGCCGACGAGCAGCGTCGCATCGTGAAGAGCATCCTTGACCCGGCCATGCAGTCGCTGGAGACGGCTCTTACCGATCTGTACACGAGCCATGCATCGCTTTTGCACTTCCTCGGTCGCAGTGGGCTGCCTCGACCCGCGGCCCTCAAGGTGGCTGCACAGTTTGCTATCCATACGCAATTGCGCCGTGCCCTGGAGGCGGACCCGATCGACCTTCCGGCCGTGGAGCGGCTGCTGGCCCAGGCACGCGAAGACGCGGTTGTTGTGGACCATTCGACCTTCGGCTATCTGGCCGACGAGCGCATGCATGCAGCCATGGAGCGCTTGCAGCAAACCCCTTCGGATCCGGAGGCGGTACGCCACGCGCTCGCGCTCGCGACTGCTCTTCGGGCGCTGCCATTCGCCCTGGATCTCTGGCAGGCGCAAAACATCTGGTACGGGCTGTCGCCGCGGATTGTCGGCGAGGGAAAAGCCCTGCGGGACGACTTTCTCGCCTTGGGCGCCGCGCTGAATATCCGGGTGGACCGCGTAGACCGTGCAGACCGCGGCGCAAAGCCTGTTACATAAGGCAATTTTTCTCTTAGATAAGAACAGACGGGGCCGATCCTAGGAAAATTACCGGGAAAAGTTACGCCGGCAGTTACCTAGCCGATAAGTGGGGATGAAAGGTTGCCTCGGCGCCGGAATCGGGAACCCGGCGGTGTACCCGAGCAACCTTTGTAGTCATAGCCATTTCATTACTGTGGAATTGATATCCCCGTAGACTTTTTTGCCGGAAACCGGCCAGGCGGTGCGATGATCTGCCTATGAAGTTCTTTCGGCTCCTCACACCCGCCGCTTTGCTGACGCTGCTTGCAGTATGGGCGCCTGCGTGCCCGGCGCAGAGTATGAGTTCGAGCGAGCTGCGCAACATGACCGCAGCAGACTTTCAACGGCATATCGATGAGGAGGGCGCACAGGACTTTGTGCGGCGCCTCATCAAGGATATCGATCCTCATAGCCCGGAAGAGCCGAATTACGACATAGTCCTGGAACACGTTGCCGAAGGCAGCAGCGACTGGCTCCACGTGGTCGCCCAGATCGCTCCCTATACGGACGCGACATTCAGCCAGGGCATCCGGGTGGCCATTGCTGACGCTTTGGTGGTGAATCCCACGGGCGTCCTTAAGATGATCGGCACGGAAGAGCACTTCGATCAGGCATGCGGGTATCCCTTCGTGCGCCAGACAGAGACATATATGCTGCAGCACCGGCGTGAGGCGCTGGCCGCCTTGAATCAGGTGCATCAGCCCGCGCTCGCAGTAAAAAAGGAAAACTGCCGCAAACACTTGATGGACGTGCCCACCACGACCGCAAGCGATGCTGGCCGTCCTTCTTTGGGTACTCGCGACTAAGTCACTTTTCTAACTACTCTTCTAGCTTCGCCAGTGCAGAGTGACTGGACCATCCATCGGATGGCCGCCCTCTCCGGTTAGCCGGGCCTGCTTCAATGCGAAATACCACTTCGCCGGCTTATCGGCATCATCGATCAGCATGAGCGTTGGGTTATGGCGCAGCCCTTCTGCCTGCTCGATCATGGTCTGCTGATCCTGCCGTACGAAGCGCGCCCCGAAGAAACGTGCAATCGCTGTGACAAATGGCACGTAGTAGAAGACGTTCCATGCTGCAACCACGTCGATGCGGCAAGTGGACGGCGTCACCGGCGTTACTGTAGTCAGGCTGGAGAACCACTTCTCGCCGCACCGAATCGTCTCCCAGCGGCGGTTGGGCAGGACGAAATCGATGGTTGTGGTGATCGGCTCACCATAGACGCCGAGCAGTTTGTAAGGTGCGCTGTTGCCCGAAGGCGCGTGCGCGGACATGCGAAAACCCTGCGGGATCGGCTCGAAGTTCTTGTGCTTCTCGTGGATGCTGGCACGGGAGCGCCACCACCACGCCTGGTGGACGAAAGGGCCATGCGCGGGGTCCATCAGCCCGATGATGCCGTGGTCCACACTGCACGGAAGATCGGCGGAGAGATGGGCCGACCGGTATCGCTCGCTGAAGCGCGGCAATAGCGGCGGTTCCGGCAGATCTTCGATACGCAGGCGGCCGCGGCCCGCATCCGGAATGTACACCCAGGCATAGCCGTCGCGCTCCACACACGGGTAGGACGTGGCGTAGATGCGCGTCGCATCGAGCGTGTCTTCGCGGGTGAGCGACGGGATCTCCCGGCACTGGCCGGAGCCGGCCTCGAAGGCCCAGCCGTGATACTTGCAGGTCACCGTCGCGCCGTCGAACCAGCCACAGGACAGCGGAATGCCGCGGTGCGGACAACTGTCGCGCATCGCGAAGATGGCGCCATCGCGGCGCCGTCCGATAACCAGCGGAATGCCCAACAGCATTGCGCTGGTAAGTCGCTTCCCGCGCAGGCGCTCGCTGCGCACAGCCGGATACCAATCGTCGTAAATGAGCGCGGTCGCTGGTGCTGGTGCTGAGGTGCCGGATGCGATCTGGAAGAGGTCCTTCGCCATGAACTGGGTCTACTATAAGCCGCTCGGCAGCGCGGAACAGCGTGGCTGAGGATGCGACAATCGCACTCGATGCAGAAGCGCGAGATGGACCAGCCGAAGGAGAGGCGTTTCGCGCCGCGCCGCCTGCTATTCATATTGCTCGCTTGCTGGCTCACGCTCTATGGCAGCTTCACCCTGCTGCGGCCGCCGCTGCTGGATGATGCCGACTCTGTCCATGCGGAGGTGGCGCGCGAGATGGTGGCGCGCCACGACTGGACCACCCTCTACGCCAACGGCATCCGCTATCTCGAAAAGGCGCCGCTGCTTTACTGGAGCATGGCGGCCAGCTTCCGCTGCTTCGGTGTGCACACCTGGTCGGCGCGATTGCCGCTTGCCCTCTACACGCTGGCGCTGCTGCTGGTAGTCTTCGCGCTGGGCCGGCGCTGCTCTCCCGACGTACTGGCCGGCTTCTACTCCTCGCTCGTCCTGATGACGAGCTTCGGGCTGTTTATCTTCACCCGCATTCTCATTCCGGATGCGATGGTGTGTCTGTGGCTCGCGCTGGCCATGCTCTGCTTCTGGCGCTCCCTCGCGCAGCCGACGCGTGCAAGTGCCATTGGATTCGCCATCGCATGCGCGCTCGGGGTCCTGACCAAGGGACTGATTGGGCTGGTCTTTCCATTGCTGATTGTCGCGGTGTATCTGGCGATGACGCGGAACCTTGCCCATCTGCGGCGCTGGCATCCGCTGCTCGGCGCATTGATTTTTTTCGCGATTGCGGCGCCCTGGCATGTGGTGACAGGAATCGCGAACCCGACCGAAGGCCACCCCGGCGCGCTGCCGACGCCGGGCAATGTGCACGGCTGGTATTGGTTCTACTTCGTCAACGAGCACCTGCTTCGGTATCTCAACCGCCGTGTTCCGCGCGACTACGACACCGTTCCGCTCGCACTCTTCTGGGGCCTGATCCTGGTGTGGCTGCTGCCGTGGAGCGCGTTCCTCGGCCAGGTCCTGTGCCGAGTGCCGCTGCGGCGCTGGTGGCGTCGCGCACCACTCAATGAGACGGAGAGCGCCCGCTTGCTGCTCTTCTGCTGGGCGGCGGTGCCGATGATCTTCTTCAGTTTCTCCACCCGGCAGGAGTATTACGTGCTGCCTGCGATGCCCGCGCTCGCGCTTCTCATGGGTGGCTGGCTCGCCGAAGACGCAAACGGAACAGGGCCACCGCGCTTGCGGATGGCGTGGATGCTCTTCGTCTCCGGCATCTGGGGTGCAGCAGCAGCGCTGTTTTTCGCCTTGCATTCGGGACCCCCTCATGGCGATCTGGCGGCGGCACTCCGCAGCAATCCCGGCGACTACGCATTGTCATTCGGCCATTTCCTCGACTTGAGCACGCGGGCGATGGTCTTCTTCCGCTTACCGCTGCTGCTGACGGCGGTGGCATTGCTCGCGGGCACCGGCGGTCATCTGCTGCTGCGGCGCATGGGCCGTAGGCACGCGGCTATCGGGGCGCTCGCCGGCGGCGGCGCGCTGTTCCTGATCGCAGCACACATAGCGCTGGTCACGTTCTCCCCAGTGCTCTCGTCCGCGGCGCTGGCAGACGCAATCCGTCCACGCCTCGGGCCGGCCGACATCATCGTGCTGAACGGAGAATACGAAAGCGGCTCGACGCTGGGCTTCTATCTCCAACGGCAGGTGCGGATTCTCAATGGCCGCAGCTCGAACCTCTGGTACGGATCGTTCTTTTCCGACGCGCCGGCAATCTTCGACAACGATGCTTCGGTCGCGCGGCTGTGGGGTGGACCCCGCCGTGTCTTCCTGCTGACGGATGCGACGGCGCCGCCGCATCTGCCAGGCAGGGTCTTCACCATCGCCGCTGCAGGCGACAAAACTGTGCTCTCCAACCGGGCGGAGTAAAAGGCACTACCTGTCCGCTGCGATACGGAAGGCCCAGCAGAATTTATATCAGTTATTTCTGTTACAACAGAAATAACTGATATAAGAGATTCGTGGAACTTACCGGAGCTACAAAGGACTTCGTACTGCACTGGGGCGAGATGGGGACGCGCTGGGGCGTGAATCGCACCGTCGCCCAGGTACATGCGCTGCTCTATCTCTCCACGGAGCCACTCACGGCGGAGGAGATCGCCGAAACCTTGTCCGTCGCGCGTTCGAATGTCAGCACCAGCTTGAAGGAATTGCAGAACTGGCAACTGGCGCAGGTGACGCACCGAATCGGTGACCGACGCGACCACTTCCAGACATCGCATGACGTCTGGGAGCTGTTCATGACAGTGATCGAACAACGGGTAGAGCGGGAGATTGAGCCGACGCTGGCAATGCTGCGCCGCTGCACGGCAGAGGCGCGCACGGAGCGTGGGGCACCGCCACAGATCGCCGCGCGCATCGGTTCCATGGCTGAGTTCTTGCAGGAGTTGCACAACTGGTATCGCGAGATGAGGAGGCTGCCGCCAGCGACGCTGCGCTCTCTGCTGCGTGCAGGCGTCGGCATCACACGCCTGCTTCCAGTTATCCGCAAGAAGGGAGCGAAACCATGAGCACTGGGCGCGCAGCCGCTGTCCTGGAGAGTTCAATTGGGAGTGCTAAGCGGGAAAAGGTAGGGCTGGAGGAGTACTACTCCGAAGCGGGCCCGGATTATGCTGCCTGGAGCCGCGACTTCAACATGCACTTCGGCTACTACCGCTGGGGCATGAA
The DNA here is from genome assembly GCA_045808105.1 of Acidobacteriaceae bacterium. Lineage (GTDB taxonomy): Bacteria > Acidobacteriota > Terriglobia > Terriglobales > Acidobacteriaceae > KBS-83. The sequence continues at coordinate 7,666 of JBJMGC010000021.1, forward strand.
TCCATTCGATCGCGAACCGATGCTGGAACAAATGAACGCCGAGGTGCTGGAGCGGCTGCGGATCGATTCCAGCGCAGCGAGCCGGATCCTCGACCTTGGCTGCGGGCTGGGCGCGACGCTGCGCAGTATGGCGCGACGGCTGCCATTAGCGTCGCTGACCGGGGTGACGCGGGTACCGTGGCAGGTGGAACAGGCGCGTGAACGGAATGCGGCGACTCCACAGGGGGAGCGCATCGAGATTGACCAGTTGGATTATGAGAAGACAGGGCTGGCGTCCGCGTGCTTCGATGCTGCGTACGCGATCGAGAGTGCCTGTTATGCGCATGGCGCGGACAAAGCGGCTTTCCTTCAAGAGGCGCATCGTCTGCTGCGCCCCGGTGGACGACTGGTGATCGTCGATGGCTTCCTGCGCAGCAGCAGTAATATGCCCCCGATGCAGCGGCGCATCTTCGACAAGCTGTGCGAGTGCTGGGTGATTGAATCCTGGGGTGAACTGGAGCGCGTGCAGGCGCAGCTCGATAAAGTTGGATTTCGCGATATACGAGTGGAGGAGTGCCAGTTCCGCGTGGCGCCATCGGTCTTTCACATTCCTTGGGTGACGCTCGAATTCCTGATTCGCGATGTACTGTGCGGCGAGCGAAAAATGACTCGGGCGCGGTGGAATAATGTGTTGGCGCCGGTGCTGCTGCCTCTGGTGAGCATGCCGCTGGGTCCGATGGTGTATTGCGTGGTCACCGCGACCAAGAGCTGAATTCGGATGCGGTACACCCGAGCGGTTGGCGGGATTACGTCGCCGGGCAAGCTACAAGCTATCTGTCTATGATCAGACTAAGCTCCAGATCACGCTTCGACTTACGAGGTGATCCATGCCCCACTCACAGGCTGACACCGGCATTTGCCAGGTTCTGGTGGAGAGTTATGCCGTCAACGAGCGGATGAACCAGATCGTCCTCGAGCATCTCGATCCCGCTGTATGGCGCGCTCAACTGCCCGGGAGTAGGGGACGAACCATCGCGGCCATCTTCTCGCATGTCCACAACATCCGTCGCAAATGGCTGAGGCTCTCAGCCCCACAGCTGAAGCTTCCCGCATCACTGGACCGTGCCAGCTGCACGCAGAAGCAGGCTCAAGCTGCTCTGGCGGAAAGCGCCGCACGCTGCTCCGAAATGCTTGCCGAGGCTCTGTCCGGGCAGCCGAGCGAGATCGAGACATTTCGTCGCGATGGCTGGGCAAAACCATGGCCAGCCGGCGCATCCATGGCAGCCTACATGATCACGCACGAGGCGCATCATCGCGGGCAGGTGTGCATGCTCGCCCATCAGGTCGGATTCCCGCTGACGACAACAGCCACCTCTGCGATGTGGGGTTGGCAAAAACTCTGGAAGGACTGCGGATTCACGCATCCGCGATAAACGCAGAGCGCTTAGCGCCAATCGTCAATTACGTAATCGCCAGAGTTGCAGAATCCAGATTCGTTCGGGCGATGCATTGCGATGCCCTGAAACAGGGTCTGATAACCGCGACCGCGCATTCTCCGATAGGCGCGGTCGCGGCCCAGATTCACTCCTGCCTCGATACGAGCCAGACCGCGCTCCGCAGCAAAAGACTCGCACTCATCGAGCAATGCGTCGAACAGTTGTTCCGCGTCAGGGCCGGAGCGGACTGCTCCGAACTTGATGTAGCAGGTGCCATCGCCCGCTTCGGTCTCCGCGCCGCAGTGGCAGCAGGCGAATCCATCCAGGCGATCCCCACCGCACAACAGGAGCGTGTCGCCGAGTTGCAGCTTCGCAATTGCGCGAATCTCGCGGCTAACGTCCAAGCCATCAAATATCGCATCGGTGAGCTCGCGACATGCCCTGAGCGCTTCGCTTTGCTCCGCCTCGCTCAATTGCGAAAAGGCGCGCCAGAAGATGTTCCTGCGCTCTGCGGGCCTGGCCATGAGTGCGGTAAGAAAACGCGGCCAGAACCCGTACTTCTGATACAGGTTCACGTGCTTCGCGCTTTGCGGGAAGGTGAACAGTCCGCAGTGACGAACGCCCCAGTCGCGAAACGTGTCCATTGCCGCGCCCATAAGGTGCTGGGCAATGCCCTGGTCCCATCGCTCGGGATGAATGGTCAGCGGTCCAAAGAAACCAAAGCTGCCCCAATTCGAAACCAGATTCGAACCGACGATGCGGCCATCGATCTCCGCCACAAATGCACTGCCCACACCTCCAGCCCAGCGGGGCCGGAAGAAATCAACATCTTTCAGAAAGCTGGCGGGGTCAGGTACTCCGATAAATGTTCCAAATGCCAACTGGAAGATACGTCTGGCGTCGGGAAGATCCGATTCCACCATGGGGCGAATCGTGGGCGCGGCGCTTGCCGATTTCCTTTGCGGCGGAATACTCATGGAGATTTCTATCGCGGCGGATTATAGCGGAACAATCCTGGAGGGCGGCAGTTTGGGACGAACATCTGGTCGACTGGATTTTGGCCTCACGAATCTCTACTCAGGAGGCTGCAGCTGTGGCGGAATGCGTGTCAGCTTGCCGCGCTTCAGCAGGAAGCGTTCGCCGCGCCAGGTAACCGTATCGCCGGCAAAGCTCCAGCCCCACAGCGCGAGCGCGATGAGATCGCGAGGAAGCAATAGCAGAAGATCGCGCAGCACCTGCGCATCGCCAAGGATGCCGACGCCCACCACCAGTGCGAGGGCAACCCGCACCAGCAACGTAAGCACGAACAGCGCAATGCTCTCCAGGCTCAGTCCGGTCGCGATGAGATTGCAGAAGGCCCACGGCAGTCCAAACGTGAAGATGAGGCCGGCGTAGCCCCAGCGGCGCGAATCACGCGTGGAGCGGCACCAGCGAAGCTGATGCTCGACAAATCCGGCGATGTCGTAGGGCGGCACCCAGGTCTCGACCACTTCGGAGGAGAGCTCGATATCGAATCCCGCAGCGGCGATGCGTGCGCCCAGCTCGTAGTCATCGGCTAGATAATCGACCAGCGGGGCGAGGCCGCCGATCCAATCCAATGCTTCGCGCGAGACGGCGAGCGTCGAGCCAAGGCCGAAGTGAATGCCGCCCTCAATGCGGCGCGCGGTGAGGACGCCGGGAAAGAAATCCGTCGAGATGCCGAGGGCTTCCATGCGCGAGCCGATGGTTGGGTCCTTGCGCGGCTTGCCATGGGCGCGGCCGCGATAGGGCGCGGTGACCATGCCGATGGACCGTTTGTGCCCCGGCGATGGCGCGAAGCCAGCCATGACGCGCGACAGATAGCGCGGCGATACCATGATGTCGCTGTCGTTGATGAGGACGAAGGGATGTCGCGCGTGCGGCAGCATCTGGACGAGATTGCTGACCTTGCCGTTGGCGCCGAGCACTTCCGGGCATTCGATGATACGGATGGCGTGATCGGGAAACTCCTCCTGTAGCTCGTGCACCGCAGCGACCGCGGGATCGGCAAGCGAGCTGACGCCGAACAGTATCTCGAACTCGCCTGCGTATTCCTGCCGGCAGTGGCTCGCAAAGGCAGAGTACATCTCGTGATCGAGACCGCGGAGCGGCTTGAGGATGCTGACGGGAGGCGTGAACGCAGGATGTGGCCGGCGGAGGCTGTGGACAAAGGCGCGAGCGCTCCACAGGGCGAGCAGGTAATAACCGATGCCCGCCCAGGCAAGGACAGTAGTGATGCCGGCGACGATGCTAGCGATCAGGAGCGTGTTCAAGGATTTGAGTATCCCACGGTAGTGGCCGCATGGGCGATTACCTCTCTCGGGCGAAATGAGGCCGCTGATTGGCGGCCATGCAATTGCAAGTTCTTAGGTGACTCGCATGGCCGAAGGCCGCTGCTCTATTCGTAGCGAAGGGCTTCGATCGGATCGAGCGTGGCAGCTTTCCAGGCGGGATAGATGCCGAAGACCAGGCCGATGACGCAGGAGACAGTGAAGGCGACCACAGCCCAGATGGCGGACATCTGCGCGGGCAGGATAGTGCCGAGCACCAGCTTGAGCACAAGCGTGAGCAGAGCTCCGATCAGGATGCCGATGACTCCGCCGAAGGCGCAGAGAGTCATGGCTTCGAGCGTGAACTGGAGCATGATGGTTCGGCGTGTTGCGCCAAGCGCTTTGCGGATGCCGATCTCGCGCGTGCGCTCAGTGACGGATACCAGCATGATGTTCATCACGCCGACGCCGCCGACCATCAAGCCGACGCTCGAGACGCCGACCAGGAAGACGAAGAGGCCGCCGGTGAGCGAGTTCCAGAGCTCGAGCAGGCCGTCCGACGTGAAGATGGCGAAGTTATCAGGCTGGTCGGTGTGGACCCTGCGACGGCGGCGCAGCATCTCGCGAATCTCGTCTTCGACAGCGATTTTGTTCTTCGCATCGTCGTACTTCACGCTGATCCAGTAGTCGAGGATCTCCGGATGGATCTTGCGGAAGGTGAAGAGCGGGAAATGGGCGGAGTTGTCGTTAGGGTTCTTGCCGCCGCCGAAGACCTGCTTCTGCTTGGCAAGCACGCCGATCACGGTGAAGACGTCGCCTTCGATCTGGACCTCCTTACCCAGAGCGGACTCGTGCCCAAAGAGCTCTTCCGCGGCATCGTGGCCGAGGACGACAACATTAGCGCGGCGCTCCTCTTCCTCGGCACTGAAGAATCGGCCCTCATCCATATTGATGTCGTAGACCATCGGCTGCTGCTCGGAATCGCCTTGCAGCATCGTGTTAGAGAGCTTGTGACCCTTGTAGTTGACGGAAAAGCTGCCCAGGTGGCCGGTTGGGGAGCGGTACTGCTGCGAGGGATCGACCGCTGTGACGTGAGGCAGATCGCGTAAGGAGATGGCATCTTCATAGGTAAGCTGCTTGCGATTCAGCATCTCCTGTGTCGGACGATTGCCGAAGACCTGGAAGCGGAAGACCCAATAAACATTGGTGCCGAGCGACTTGACGAGGTCGTTGACGTTGGCGGTAAGGCCATTGATCACGGAAGAAATCAGGATCACGGTGGTGACGCCGATCATGATGCCGAGGATGGTGAGGCCGGAGCGCAGCTTGTTTGTGCGCAGCGTTTCCACCGCCATCCTCACTGCTTCTTTTCCGTCACTCAGCCGCATCGATCACTCCTAAAGTTCCCGCTACAGCTCCGCGCGCAAGGCCACAATGGGGTCCAGTTTGGCCGCTTTTCGCGCAGGGTAGACCCCGAAGAAGATACCCACCGAAGTGGCAACGCTGAGGCCGAGGATCACCGACCAAATTTTGATGTCGGAAGGGAAACCAACGATAAGCGTGATCAGCTTGGCCATGAAGATGCCGGCGAGGACACCGCCCACGCCCCCTACGAACGACATGGTGGCTGACTCGATGAGGAATTGCGACATGACATCGCTACGGCGCGCACCGAGCGCCTTACGGACGCCGATCTCGCGGGTGCGCTCGGTAACCGAGACCAGCATGATGTTCATGATGACAATGCCGCCGACCACCAGCGCGATGGCAGCGAGCGAAACGGCCACGGCAAAAAAGCTCTGGCTGATGCTCTGCCATATGCCGACGAAGGTCTGGTTGGTATCGACGGAGAAGCTGTCCTCCGCGCCGGGCGAGTCGTGCCGGATCGAACGCAGGATAACTCGCACCTGGTCGGAAGCGAGCTCCAGAGGATCCCCGACGCCCAAGGCGCGTGCGTAGAGAGTGAGGCTGCGATTCGCGCCGTGGGTGTCCAGGAAGGTGGTGAGCGGGATAGCAACCCAGTTGTCCTGGCTCTGGCCCAGGGTCTTGCCTTTCCGCTCGCCGACGCCGATGACGGTGTAGTGCTCGCCATCGACGCGAATCTCTTTGCCCAGCGGGTCCTCGCCGCCCATCTGGTTGTCGACAATGTCCGGGCCGATGAGGGCGATGTGCAGGCGGCGGGACACTTCGCCAGGCGTGAAGGCGCGGCCGCGTTCGATATTGATGTCGTATATGCCGGGCATATCCGCAGTCCAGCCGCGGATGTCGATATCTGAGGCGGAGTGGATGCCGTACACGACGGAGCCGGTGGCATTGGCCATGGCGCCGGTGGCGGAGCAGGCAGCGCAGCGCTCGGCAATGGCCTCATAGGCGTCGTACTTCAGGTCCTTGCGCTTCTGGTACTTCATGAACTCCGCGTCGCTAAAAATGACGGCGGGCTGCTTGGAGGCGGTGAAGACGTCTGCGCCATAACCGTAGACTTTGGTGGCGACGAACTTGTTGGCGCCGGCCACCAGCGTGATGACCATAATGACCGAAGCCACACCGATCACCACCCCGATAAGGGTGAGGATGGAGCGCAGTTTGTTCGCCCACAGCGACTGCAGCGCGATACGGATGGCTTCTCGGAATGCCATAGGTTGGCTCTGAAAGGTAGAAACGAGTTTATCAGCGCAAAGGTTCCGCTACAGGCTGATTGGGGCAACGTGGCCGCAGCCTTTGCCGCTCCGACCTAGAAATGGGACGAGAAAACAGCTTGAGCTCACCGGACGGGGAATCCGGCTCGAGCTTGCCGATCAAAGAAAGCAGCTTGGAGCATCGTGCCCCATCGCCACAGTATGGGTACCCGCTTTGAAATTTCTTGTGCCCTAAGTAGTGGCCGTCCTGCCCTTAAACATGCGGTAGATGCCGAGCAGAATGAGGGCCCCGATCAAGGACGCGATGAAGCCTGCGCTCTGGCCTTCCTTGTACCAGCCGATGAGCTGGCCGAGCCATCCGGCCAGCAGCGCGCCTGCAATGCCCAGCAGCATGGTCACGATGATGCCGCCCGGATCCTTGCCCGGCATGATGAACTTTGCCAGAGCGCCGACGATGAGCCCGATGATCGCCTCCCACAGCAGATGCAACATGTTGCCTCCCAATGGATATTGCCTCACCGCTTGCGGCTGAGGCAGATTTCCCTGCGACGTCGCCCCAAATCATACCCGCCTTCGGGCAAATCCCGCGTCAATTCGATTGATTGCTGGCAAGTTGTTTACCGGCGCGTCGAAGGCACATCCTGCGTGGACAGCCACCAGCCGCGTCCGGCAAGCCAGCAGCCCGCTCCCGGTTTGTCGTCGCGATGCAGTGATCCCACCTTGTTCCAGTTACGGTTACGAAATGCCTGCGCCAGCCGCCGCTCTTCGTCGTGCTCCCGAGCGCCTGCGCATCCGACAAACTGCGCCTGAAAGAGAAACCGCGCAGCGTACACTTCGCTGTCGGTGCGCGTAATCAGCAGCATCGCGCCTGCGTCATCATCCGGTGTCAGTGGAAACAGCAGCCGCCCTCCCGGCTTTAGCGCATCCAGCCACACCGCCAGCGGAGCGGTCGCGCCCGCATTCACGTACAGCACATCGCAGGCGGGCAGCGGCCCCTCTGCTCCACTGCGCGCATGCAACTTCACCTGCGGCAGTGAGGCCAGGTTCTCCGCCGCGCGCCGCACCAGGCCAGGCTCGATCTCATACGCGTCCACCACGCCGCGCTCGCCCACCAGCTTCGCGAGAATCGTCGTGTAGTAGCCCGTGCCCGCGCCCACATGCACGATGTTGTCGCCCTTCCGCGGCCGCAGCGTAGCGATGCACATCGCATGCAGCGAGGGCTCTCCGTTGTTCAGCCCATCCGCCCCCAGCGACACCACGACATCCTGATAGAGAAATGCCGGATCATCATGCGGCGCCTCCACAAACCCATGGCGCGACAGGATCCGCCACGGCGGCCCGCCCACAAAGCGCTCGCGCGGCGTCGTTCGAAACGCATTGGCCAGCTCGCTATCCGCAGCCACACCGGCCCGCGCCGCAATCAGATTCGCGAAGAAATCCCGATGCGCCGCAATGCGCTCCGCATCCGTGCTCCAGTGCTTCCGGTGCATTTCCGCCGCCTGCACAGGGAGATGCGCTGCGCCCGCACGGAGATACGCTGAGCGCAACCGCAGGCAGTTGGGGCCACAGAAATATCTCTTCATATATGTCTTGACGAATGTGATTGGCTCGGCATACATTCGCCTTGAGAGATATGTTGTGGAGGATAGAGCCATGGCCGGATCCCAAGTAGACGCAAACCAGATGGATGCAACGCTGGACTCTGTAAAAGTCAAGTACGGAGCGGTTGCCGAGAGCACGCTCTCCAGCGATCACGCCGGCGTTAAAGCTGTGGCGGAGGCCTTCGGCTACACCGCCGATGAGCTCACCTCCATTCCTGCTGCTGCGAACATGGGGCTCTCCTGCGGCAATCCCACGGCCACCGCGCACCTCAAGCCCGGAGAAGTCGTGGTCGATCTCGGCTCCGGCGGCGGGCTCGACGTCTTTCTCGCCGCGCAAAAGGTTGGCCCCACCGGCCGCGCCATCGGCATCGATATGACACCCGCGATGATCGAGCGCGCCCGCGCCAATGCCCTCGCCGGCGGCTACACCAACGTCGAGTTTCACCTGGCCAGCATCGACCGCCTGCCGCTTCCCGACGCTTCCGTCGATTGCGTCATCAGCAACTGCGTTCTCAATCTCGCGCCCGACAAGCCCGCCGTCTTCCAGGAAATCTTCCGCGTGCTTAAGCCCGGCGGCCGCCTCGCTGTCAGCGACATCGCCCTTAAATCCGAGCTGCCGGAATCCATCGCGAAAAGTCTCGCCGCCTACGTGGGCTGTATCGCCGGCGCCATCCGCATCGATGACTACCGCACTGGCCTTCGCAACGCAGGCTTCGCGTCGGTCGAGATCGTCGACAGCCAATCCGACCTCAATGCCTATGCCAACATCGAAGGTCAGTCCGGCTGCTGCTCGCCTGGGATGGAAGCTGGCGGCAGCTACTCCTGCTGCAATCCTGATCCAGCAAAAACGCTTCACAACGACTTGGCCGAGCTGCTCTCTGCGTATGACGTGAATGCGGCAGCGGCCAGCGTAAAGGTCTACGCACTCAAGCCGTCTGCAAACTCCTGCTGCAACTCAGACTGCTGCGGCCGAGAGTAGACATGACGGCAAATCATCACAACGTCCTGTTTTTGTGTACTGGCAATTCAGCGCGGTCCATCCTGGCGGAGGCGATCCTCAACCATAAGGGACAGGGAAGGTTCCACGCATATAGCGCCGGTAGCCATCCAACGGGCAAAGTGCGGCCGGAAGCGTTAAAGCAGCTTGAGTCTGCCGGGATTCCGACGACGGGATTGCGCAGCAAGTCATGGGACGAGTTCTCCCGGCCCGATGCGCCCGAGTTGCACTTCGTCTTCACCGTCTGTGACAACGCCGCCAACGAAGCCTGTCCATACTGGCCAGGACAACCGATGACGGCGCATTGGGGCATCCCTGACCCTGCAGCGGCCCAGGGTTCGCCGGAGGAAATCGAGCGGGCCTTTCACGGCGCGTTTCTTACCCTTGAGCGCAGAATCAGTTTGTTCCTGTCGCTTCCGCTTGCCACGCTCGAAAGGATCACCATTCAGGAAGAGATCAGGCGCATAGGTAAGCAATGATGGCGACTCGTGCCCGCCGCCTAACAGCGGAGTTCCTGGGAACCCTCTTTCTCCTGGCTGCGGTTGTCGGGTCCGGCATTATGGGTGACCGGCTGTCATCCGGGAACGTCGCGATCGCCCTCTTAGCGAACTCGATTGCCACGAGTGCGGCGCTGATGGCGTTGATTCTGGCCTTCGGCCCGATTTCCGGTGCCCACTTCAATCCCGTCGTGACGCTTGCCGGTGCCTGGCAAGGCGAGACCGTCTGGCGCGATGTGCCCCTCTATCTTGGTCCGTAAACTCAGATCGCATTTGCCGGCCCATCGCCGTCCCGTGCATTCTGAAGCGCAAGAAAATGAGCGCGAACTTGCGAGCATGAGCGGATAATGGAACAGGATTTAGCCTAAGCCCCGATGCCAGTCGGGGCTTTGCTATTGGCAGGTCGTCCTCTTACTTGTTCCCGGGACTCTCCAGTTTTTCCAACGTCCTCGCGATCTCTTCTAAAGCTGGAATTACGTAAGAAA